>JBQDDT010000052.1:0-16887 GCA_052092505.1 Microbacterium sp.
GTCGATCTCGGCGTAGAACACGTTCTGGCTCGGGAACACCTTCAGCGCCTGGATCAGCGCCCACCCGATGATGTGGGTGAAGCTGACCTTGCCGCCGCGGCTGCGGGCCATGTGGTTGTTGATGACGATCCGGTTGTCGATCATCAGCTTCGCGGGGATCGTCCGCACGCTCGTCGCCGTCGGGACGGTCAGCGACTCGTCCATGTTGCGGGCGAGGGCCTTCGTCATCCCCTTGAGGACCGTGACCTGGTCCTCGGTCTCGTCCGCCGGCTCCTCCGCGGTCCTCTTCTCCGGCGCCTCGGAGGGGATCGGCGTCTCGGCGGCCGGCTTGTTCGTCGTGCGCGCGACGGGCTTGTGCCCGATCACGGGGATCGGCGCCGTCGGCGGGCTCGCGTTCGTCGACGCCGGCTGCGCACGCGGCTGCGGGGGAGCGGCCTGCTGCTCTGGCGGCTGCGGAGCCTGCTGCTCCTGCTCGCCCTGCGGCGCCGCTGTGGCCGATTCCTGCGCATCGGGGGACTCCGCGTCCGACGCCGGTCGGTAGGCCTCCAGAATCGGCCACCACTCCTTGTCGACCGCGTTCTTGTCCACTCGATACTGCTGGTAGAGCTCGTCGACAAGCCACTGATTGGCGCCGAACTCCCCCTCGCCCGTAGATCCGATGCCCGTACCCTGGCTCGTCACGGCTGGATCGCCCACTTTCATCGATGAGAAGCCTGCGCGAATGCCTCGCGCATCCGGTGTTCCAGCCTAACTCACATCGCATGGCGAACCCTGGGGACAGGCGGGGCGCGGCGAGGGTCGATTCCCGGCCGATCCGCGGCGTGAGGTCTCCGCGTACCGCTATAGTTGTCGTCACGATGGACGACCCTCCGAGTTGTGCGCCCCACCTGTCCGATCCTGTGCGCGAGAGCGCCCCACGCGGGGGTGAGGGCGCGTGACCGACTGGATCCTGGTCGGGGTGGGGCTCATCCTGACCGTGGGCACCGGGCTGTTCGTCGGAAGCGAGTTCGCGCTGGTCAACCTCGACCGCGCCGAGCTCGAGGCGCGTCAGGCGCGCGGCGAGTCCCGGCTGTCGCTCACGATCCGCGCGCTGCGGAAGACGTCGACGCACCTCTCGAGCGCGCAGCTCGGCATCACGCTCACGACCCTGCTGACCGGGTACACGCTCGAACCGGCGTTCTCGCGGATGATGGCGCCGCTGTTCGAGCTGATGGGCACTCCCGATGCCGTGGCTGGCCCCGTCGCGACGGTCGTCGCCATGGTGATCGCGACGATCCTGTCGATGATCATCGGCGAGCTCGTGCCGAAGAACATGGCGCTGGCCCTGCCGCTGCGCACGGCCAAGATCGTCGCCCCGTTCCAGCTCGCCTTCAGCGCCGTCTTCCGTCCGATGGTCTCGCTCCTCAACGGCAGCGCGAACGCCGTGCTGCGCGCGGTCGGCATCGAGCCGCAGGAGGAGCTGTCCGGGGCGCGATCGGCCGAGGAGCTGTCGAGCCTCGTGCGCCGCTCGGCGATGGCCGGCGTGCTCGAGAAGGACACGGCGAGCCTGCTCGATCGGAGCCTCACCTTCGCGCGCCTGACGGCGTCCGACGTCATGACCCCGCGTCCGCGGATGCACGCTCTGCCGGCGGACGAGTCGGCGCAGGCCGTGATCGATCTCGCGATGCGCACGGGCAACAGCCGCTTCCCGGTGTACGGGGACTCGCTCGACGACATCGCGGGCATCGTGCACCTCAAGGCCGCGATCAGCGTGCCCCGTGATCGCCGTGCCGATGTGCCGGCCGGGGCGCTGGCGAACGACGCGCTGCGCGTGCCGGAGACGGTCCACCTCGACGTGCTGATCGCCGAGCTGCGCTCGCGCGGCTACCAGATGGCCGTCGTCGTCGACGAGTACGGGGGCACCTCGGGCATCGTCACGCTCGAGGACCTCGTCGAGGAGATCGTCGGCGAGGTCACCGACGAGCACGACCGGCGTCGCGCCGGGGTCGTGCGCCACAGCGGATCGGTGACGTTCCCCGCGCAGCTGCGCCCGGACGAGCTGCACGACAGGGCGGCCCTCCAGGTGCCGGAGGACGACGCGTACGACACGGTCGGCGGCTACATCATGAGTGTGCTCGAGCGCGTTCCCGCGGTGGGAGACGCCGTGCGGATCGACCAGGGCACGCTCACGGTGGAGCGGATGGACGGGCGGAGGGTGGACCGCGTGCGATTCACACCTGACCCCGTGCCGGAGTCGGCAGAGGCGGGGGAGACGCGATGAGCGACTGGGCAGGGATCGTCTGGCTGTTCGTGCTGCTGATCGGCAACGCGTTCTTCGTCGGCGCGGAGTTCGCGGTCATCTCCGCGCGGCGCTCCCAGATCGAGCCGCGGGCGGAGAAGGGCCACCGCGCGGCGAAGACCGCGCTGTTCGCGATGGAGCACGCGACCCTCATGCTCGCGACGTCGCAGCTGGGCATCACGATCTGCTCGCTGCTGATCCTGAACGTCTCCGAGCCGTCGATCCACCACCTCCTCGAGGTGCCGCTCGGGCTGACGGGCATCCCGGAGGCGGCCGTCGGCACGGTGAGCTTCGTGATCACGCTGATCATCGTGACGTACCTGCACGTCGTGTTCGGCGAGATGGTCGCCAAGAACATCGCCTTCTCGATCCCGGATCGCGCCGTGCTCGTGCTGGCGCCTCCGCTCGTGTGGGTGTCGAAGGTGTTCCATCCGATCATCTGGGCGCTGAACGGGATCGCGAACGGGGCGCTGCGACTGTTCGGCGTCGAGCCCAAGAGCGAGGCGAACTCGACGTTCACGCTCGACGAGGTCGCCACGATCGTGGACGAGTCCCGCCGCGAGGGCGTGCTGCAGGACACCACGGGCACGGTGTCGGCCGTCGTGGAGTTCACCGACAAGGACGCGGGCGACATCGCCGTGCCGCTCGATCGGCTCGTGACGCTGCCCGAGACGACGACGCCGGCCGCCATCGAGCGCGCCGTCGCGAAGCACGGCTACTCGCGCTACGTGATCGTCGACGACGAGGGGGTGCCGCGCGGCTACGTGCACCTCAAGGACGTGCTGCGCGCGGCGGAGGGTCCGCATTCGGCGGAGCGCGCGGAGGAGCCCGTGCCGGCCAAGCGGATCCACCACATGGTGCCCGTCCAGGAGTCGACCGACCTGGAGGACGCGCTCGCCGTGATGCGGAGGGCGGGTCGCCATCTCGCGCGCGTGCGCGACGCGGAGGGGAGGACCACGGGCGTGCTCTTCCTCGAGGACATCATCGAGGAGCTCGTCGGAGAGGTCCACGACGCCACGGAGCGCGCCCGCCGCCGCTGACCCGCCTGCCGCCGCCGAACGACCCGTTCCGGTGCGACAAACTGCCCTAGATCCGCCGTCTTGGAGCGTTTTCTCGCACCGGAACGGGTCGTGAGGGCGGAGTCGCCGCGGCGGGCAATCGTATTCACAGCCTGGGGTGGCGCCGTCGGCGGGCGTGCGGATGAGGGCCGCGAGGTGGCGGGGAACGCGTCGGGAGCGGGTTCGAGAATAGGGTGTCCTAATCGCTATGCATACGTATATCATTGCCGCCATGAGGAACCGCACCATCCGTCTGACCGCCCCCGCCGTCATCGTCGTCGGCGCGCTGACCTTCACCGCCTGCGGTGCAGGATCGAGAGTCGGCAACGAGAACTCCACGGAGGTCGCGTGCGACTACGAGGCCCCGAAGGAGGCGACGACGGTCAACGTCCTCGCCTACAACTCGTCCGCGATCGACCCCTTCACCGACACGATGGTCTCCAGCTGCACGAAGGACGACGTGACCGTCAAGCATGACCCGATCGACTTCGGCGGACAGGTCACGAAGACCACGGCCACTCTCGCCGGCGAGAGCGGCACGTACGACATCGTCGAGACATACGGATTCGTGATCCCGAGTCTCGCGAACGACGAGAAGCTCGTTCCTCTCGACGATCTGTACGAGAAGTACGCCGACGACTACGGCCTCGACGGGATCAACGAGTCGATGCGCCAGGGCATGTCCTACGAGGGCGAGCTCTACGCGCTGCCGATGCAGTCCCAGATGTTCGTCATGGCCTACCGCACCGACATCTTCGAGGACCTCGGGCTCGAGGCGCCCACGACGTGGGACGAGCTGATCTCCGCGGCGCAGATGATCCGGGACGAGGGCGACATCGAGTATCCCCTCGCTCTGCCGCTGCTGGCGAGCAACGACGTCGGCACCAACTTCGAGGCCGCGATGAACTCGCTCGGCGCCGACTTCGTCGATGAGCAGGGCGAGGTGACGCTCGACACCCCGGAGGCGAAGCAGGCGCTGGAGGCCTTGAAGGCGCTGATGCCGTACATGGACCCGCAGGTGACGACCTTCGACCAGCCGAAGGCGCAGCAGCAGATGTACAACGGCTCAGCGGCGATCACCATCATGTTCTCCGGCCGGATGACCGATCTCACCGACGAGAACAACAGCGACGTGTCCGAGGACATCGGCTTCGCCGCGCCGCCGTCGCTGACCGATGACGCGCCGTACGCCTACAGCCGCCTCTCGATCGACGGCTGGTCGATCCCGTTCAACACCGAGCTCGATCAGGACATGCTCTTCCAGATGATGGCGTCGTCGGTGAGCGAGGAGGCGTCCGAGGCCTCGATCCCCGCCGCCTATCCGGCGCGCGACGGCATGGTCACGGAGGAGAACTCGCCGTACGGCGAGGCCGCGAACGAGTCCATCGACCAGGCGATGCCGCCCGTGGTCTCGCCTGTGCTCGCCGACGTGACCAACGCGATCCTCGAGCCGCTCGTCGCGACGCTCACGGACCGACTGACGGTCGAGGAGGGCATGGAGAGGATGCAGGCCGCCGGCGAGAAGGTCGCCGGCTGACCCGAGACGGACGCTCCGCGCGGCGGCCGGTGCTCGCACCGGCTGCCGCGACACGAGAGGACAGGTGACAATGAAGCCACGCGAGTTCTGGCTCCTCTTCTTCCCCAGCCTGGTGGTGATGGGCGGTCTGCTCGTCGTGCCGCTGATCCGCACGATCGAGTGGAGCCTCGAGGACGTGCGCTACGGCACGCCGGGCACCTTCGTCGGCCTCGAGAACTTCGTCGCGGCGCTGACCTCCGAGAGATTCGGCCGCGCGGTGCTGTTCACGGTGGTCGTGACGGTCGTCGCCACGACGCTGCTGCTCGTGCTCGGATACGTCGTCGCGATCGGCGTGAACCGGCTGACGACCTCGCGCCCCGTCGTCCTCGGCATCATGCTCGTGTCGTACGTCCTCCCGAACCTCGTCGGCGCCGTCGCGTTCTCGTGGCTGTTCGACGACAACTTCGGCGGCCTCGTGAACCACATCGTCGGGTTCTTCACCGGCACGGAGCTGCTCTGGTTCACCGACCAGGTGCCCAACGCGATCCTCGTCATCGCCAACACCGTCTGGTTCCTGCTGCCGTTCGCGATGCTCGTCATCCTCGCCGGACTCCAGGGCGTGCCCGGCGAGCTGCGCGAGGCGGCGCGGATCGACGGCGCGACGACGCTGCAGACGCACATCCACGTCATCATCCCGACGATCCGCGGCGTGCTCGGCTTCGTCGCGCTGATCTCGATCATGGACATCGTGCGGCTGTTCGACAACCTCATCCCGCTGTCGCCCCAGGCGGCCCTCATCGGGAACGAGACGATCATGCACTACGTCTACGAGGTGGCGTTCGCCGACGGAGCGCAGCAGCTCGGTCTCGGCAGCGCGATCAACGTGCTCACGATCGTCCTCATCCTCGTCATGCTGATCCCCTTCATCCGGGGGATGTTCCAGGAAGCGAAGGTCGCGAAATGAGCGCAGCAGCACCCGCCCCGTCGACCCGCGCGATCGTCACGGCCGGTGCGCCCCGCCGGCTGCGCCGCGGCACCGCTCGCGGAAAACGGCCGGTCGTCACCGGCATCCTCCTGGCGCTGCTGTGCCTCGTCATGATCAGCCCGTTCGTGTGGATGGCGCTGTCGGTGACGAAGCCCACGAGCGTCGCGTTCTCGAATCCGCCGATCCTGTCGGGGTACGTCCCGACGCTGCAGGCGTTCGTCGACCTGTGGGAGAGCACGTACTTCGCGTCCTATCTCGTGAACACGATCGTGGTGGCCGTGATCTCCACGGTGATCGCGCTCATCATCGGGATCCCCGCGGCCTACGCGCTCTCGCGCTTCCCCGGCTACGTCTCGGCCTTCCTCCTCGTCCTCGCGCTCGTCTTCCGCGCGCTGCCCCGCTTCGCCGTGGTGCTGCCGATGTACGACATCACGAAGGCGCTCGGGATCTACGACTCGACGTTCGCGATGGCGATCGCGCTCGTCGCGATCAACCAGCCGTTCTCGATCTGGCTCCTGCGCAACTTCTTCGCCGAGATCCCGCGCGAGCTCGACGAGGCCGCGATGATCGACGGCTGCACGCGGATCGGGATGCTCCGTCGCGTCATGATCCCGCTGATGGCCCCGGGGATCCTCACGGCGGGCATCTTCGTGTTCCTGTTCGCGTTCCAGGAGTACCTGACCGCGCTCGTGCTGACGGACACGTCGTCGAAGACCGTGCCGGTGTTCATCGCGACGCAGCTCGGGCAGACGCTGCCGATGCTGCAGCAGGCGGGCGCCGCGTCGATGCTGCTCACGATCCCGGTGTTCATCATCGCGTTCGTCGCGCAGAAGTACCTCGTCTCGGGGCTGAGCGATGGCGCGGTCAAGGGCTGAGGCGGTGCCGCTCGTCCTGCTGCCCGGCATGAACTGCTCGGCCGACCTGTGGGAGGGGACCGGCCTCGACGGGATCGCGCCGCGCCTCGGCGAGCCGGCGATGGACGCGCAGGTGGGGCGGCTCCTCACTGACCTTCCCGACCGATTCACGCTCGTGGGCCTCTCGCTCGGGGCGATCGTCGCGATGGCGCTGGCCGTCCGGGCACCGGAGCGGGTGGCGGGGCTGTGCGTGATGTCCGCGAACGCGAAGGCGCCGACGCGGGCCCAGCGCGACGGGTGGCGCGAATGGCGCTCCCGCCTCGACGACGGGGTATCCGCACGGCGGCTGCAGGAGACGATCCTGGGCGGGCTGCTCTCCGAGAGGGGCAGGCGCGACCGGAGCCTCGTGGAGCGCACGCTCGCGATGGGTGACGCCGTGGGAGAGCGCCGGCTGCGGGCGCAGCTGGCCCTGCAGGCGACGCGCGTCGACCTCCTCGCGCGGCTGCCGGAGCTGGAGATGCCGGCGCTCGTCCTCTCTGGCATCGCCGACACCGTGTGCCCTCCGGCGTTCCACGATGAGATCGCCACGCGCCTTCCGCTGGCGGAGACGGGGCGGGTCGACGGCGGCCACCTCCTGCCGATGGAGCGGCCGGGGGAGGTCGGCGCGGCGGTCGACGCCTGGCGGTCGCAGCACGCGATCTGACGGCCCCGCGGCGGAGGCCCGCGGCAGCGTGGGCCGCGGGGCCGTCAGTCGCGGGCGCTCGCGAGGCCGGCGAGATGGCCCATCAGGGAGTGCGCCAGGTTGTAGACGACGATCCCGGCGCCGGCGTCGAACGCGGCACGGGCGGCGTCGGCGTCCGGCACGATGTCGACGCGGAGCCGCCCCGCCGCGCGCGCGGCGTCGTGCACGGACCGCTCCGCCTCGGCGACGGGCAGATCGTCCGGTCCCGAGGTCGCGGCGAGGTCGCTGGGCCCCGTCATGAGCCCGTCGACCCCGTCGACCCCGGCGATGTCGTCGGCCGCGGCCACCCCGGATGGCGACTCGATCATCCCGATCACGATGGTGCTCTCGCGGAGCCGCTCGCGATGGGCCGCCGCCGAGCTGGTGCCGAACCCGCCAGCGCGGCTGTACGTCGCGAACCCCCGCGTGCCGAGGGGCGGGTAGTGGCAGGCGCCGACGAGACGACGGGCGTCGTCGACCGAGTCGACGTGCGGGGCGACGATCCCCGAGGCCCCCTGATCGAGGGCGCGCAGGATCAGCGGGTGCTCGGCGGTCCCGGTGCGCACGAGCGTCGGCAGGCCATGTGCGGCCGCGGCGGCGATGTGCTGCCGCAGCGCGATGACGTCGGCCGGTCCGTGCTCGCAGTCGATGAGGACGAAGTCGAAGCCGGACAGCGCCGCCATCTCGACGAGCTCCTCCGACGGCATCCGCACGAGGACCCCGATGAGGCGCTCGCCGGCGATGGCCCTGGCGCGCAGTGACGGCGCGCTCACGCGATCATCCCCGCCGACAGGTCGACGTCCGATCCGGACAGGCCGGGCATGGCGAGCATCGCGACCACGGCGCGGCCGACCTCCTCCTCGGACACCATGCGCCCGAGGGCCGAGCGCGAGACGAAGTCGCGCTCGGCGGCGGCCGCCGTGCCGCCGGAGCGCTCGGCCTCGAGTCGGAAGTTGCGCTCCATGCGCGGTCCGTCGACGGGCCCGGGGGAGAGGGCGTTCACCCGGACGCCGGAGGGTCCGGCTTCGAACGCCAGCGTGGAGGTGAGCCCGATGACGGCCATCTTCGAGGCGCAGTACGGCGTGCGGTGCGCGAGGGGGCGCTTGCCGGAGACGGACGCGAGGTTGATGACGTCGCCGGAGCCCCGCCGCGCCATCGCGGGGAGGAACGCCCGGCACATCAGGTACACGCCCCGAACATTCACGGCGAAGACGTCGTCCCACTCCTCCGGCGCGATGTCGGTGAGCGCGGCGACGGGGCCGGGGACGCCGGCGTTGTTGACGAGGATCGACACCTCGCGATCGGCGACGGCGTCCCGCAGCCGCTCGACGGAGGCCGGATCGCTCACGTCGCATGCCTGGGCCACCGCCCCCGTTCCGAGGCGGGAGACCACGGCGTCGAGCGCCTCCCGCCGGCGACCCGTGACGATCACATCGGCGCCCTCCGCGTGCAGGGCGGCCGCGATCGCGGCGCCGAGCCCGCTGCCGCCGCCCGTCACGAGCGCCGTGCGGCCGTCGAGCGGCCCGCTCATGAGGCCCGCTCGGCCGCGAGGGCCTCGTCGATCCAGGCGAAGCGGCGCCCGCCGTGACGCCACGCCCTGGCGTCGCCCGAACGGGCGTGCCCCTCGAACAGCTCGACCCGCGCGGCTCGCCCGAGCACGTCGCCGAGGAAGGCGGAGGAGGACGGGTCGTCGATCTCCTGGTACGTGACCGTGCGCAGGTACTTGCCGACCCACAGCCCTCCCGTGTAGCGCGCGGCGCCGAGCGTGGGGAGCACGTGGTTGGTGCCGATCACCTTGTCGCCGTAGGAGACGGCCGTGTTCTCTCCGAGGAAGAGCGCCCCGTAGTGGTGCATCCGATCGAGCGCCTCCCGTGGGTGCGCCGTGAACACCTGGACGTGCTCTGACGCGAAGCCGTCGGCGATCGCGTAGGCCTCGTCGAGATCATCGGCGACGATGACCTGTCCCCAGTCGCGCCAGGCGACCTCCGCATAGTCGCGGGTGGGCATGTTCGGCAGGATCCGCTCGATATGCTCCATCGCCTGCTCGGCGACCTCGCGCGACGTCGTCACGAGCACAGCGGGAGACTCCGGCCCGTGCTCTGCCTGGGAGAGGAGGTCGACCGCGACGAAGAACGGATCGGCCGTCTCGTCGGCGACGATGAGGATCTCCGTCGGTCCCGCGAACAGATCGATCCCGACCTCGCCGAAGAGCTGGCGCTTCGCCTCGGCGACGAACGGGTTGCCCGGCCCGGCGATCATGCTGACGGGATCGATCGTCTCGGTCCCGACGGCCATGGCGGCGATCGCCTGGACGCCCCCGAGCAGGTAGATCTCGTCGGCGCCGGCCAGCTTCATCGCCGCGACGGTCGCCGCGGGGATCTCGCCCCGGATCGGCGGAGTGCAGGCGACCACGCGAGGCACGCCGGCGACCTTGGCCGTGATGATCGTCATGTGCGCTGACGCCGTGAGCGGGTATTTGCCGCCGGGGATGTAGGCGCCGGCGGCCTGCACGGGAACGTGCTTCTGCCCGAGGTGGACGCCGGGGAGGGTCTCGACCTCGATGTCGGTCAGCGAGTCGCGCTGCGCCTGGGCGAACTCGCGCACCTGCTTCTGCACGAACCGGATGTCCTCGATCACCTGGGGATCGAGGGACGACATGATCTCCTCGATCGCGGCGTCGTCGAGCCGGAAGCTCTCGGGGCTCCAGCGGTCGAACCTCTCCGAGTAGCGGCGCACCGCCTCGTCACCGCTCGATCGGATGTCGGCGATGACGTCCGCCACGGTCGCCGAGACGTCGGCCTGGGCGGTGTCGGCGAACGAGCGCGTCGGTGCGCTCTTGAGAAGTGCGGCCATGGAGATCTCCTTCTGCATACGTATGTGGTCAGTATGACTTCGTATGCATAACCCGTCAAGGTGCGACTAGACTCCTCCGCAGAGGACGGAACCGAAGGGCGGGCGATGGGCGTCACCAGTCGAGACGTAGCGCGCCTCGCGGGCGTCTCCCAGCCGACCGTGTCGCGCGCGCTGCGCGACGACCCCAGGGTCTCGGCCGCGACCAAGCGCCAGGTGCGCGAGGCGGCGAAGCTGCTCGGGTACGTGCCGAGCGAGGCGGGGCGCTCGCTCTCGTCGGGGCGGACCAGGCGGATCGGGATGCTCGTGACCGACCTCGACAACCAGTTCTACTGGCAGATCATCGCTCCGGTGCACCGCGCGCTCGAGCGGCGCGGCTACCGGCTCATGCTCCACACGGACACGGGGGCGAGCGAGGAGGTCGCCGCCCGCGTGAGCGCCGACGGGCTCGACGGCGTGATCCTCACGACCACGACGGTCCACTCGGCCGACCCGGTGCGCCTGCGCGACCGGGGGATCCCCTTCGTGTACTTCAACAGGACGTCGACGGTGATCGACGCCGACGCGACGATCGTCGACGCGCAGCCGGGCTTCCAAGCGGCCGTCGAGAGAGCGCACGCGCTCGGGCACCGGCGGATCGGCGCGATCCTCGGTCCGGAGAACACGAGCACGGGGCTCGACCGCGAGGCGGCGCTTCGCCGCGAGCTCGACGCGCGCCGGCTCGCGCTCGATGGCCGGTGGGTGCGCCGCGGCGCCTTCGACTCCGACGTGGGTCAGCGCGCGATGGCCGAGCTGCTGGAGCTGGACGAGCGGCCGACCGTCGTGTTCTGCGGCAACGACCTCGTCGCCTACGGCGCGCTCAATGCGGCCCGCGAGCGCGGCGTGTCCGTGCCGGAGGAGATCTCCGTCGTCGGCTTCGACGGCCTGCCGGGCGCCGCCTGGCCGATCATCGGCCTCTCGACCGTCGCCTACGACTTCGTCGACATGGCCAGCAGGGCGGCCGAGCTCATCGTGCGCCGGATCGAGCAGCCGGACGCCGAGATCGAGAAGGTCGAGTTCGCCACGTCGTTCGTCGACCGTCGCACCCTCGCCGCCGCGCTCTGAGTCCGCGGTCGCCGCGACGGATCTCTCTTGCGTATCGTTGTGCATACGCATACACTCCGAGGGGAAGCCGCATCGTCACGATGCATCCGTCCAGATGACCCGAAGGAGCGTCCCTTGCCTCTCGATCCCGTGGCATACCGACCGTACGAAGACCCAGACGACTTCATCCGCGAGGTGACCGATCTGATCTGGGTGGACCGGTCGATCAGCTACATCCGCGAGAACTACGAACCGGACTCGATCGTGCACGGGGCCTACGGCACGTCGAACACGCGCGACGAGGTCATCGAGGGGTCGCTGATGCGCATCTCCGCGACCCCCGACCGGGTCGGCCAGGCAGAGGACGTGATCTGGGAGGCGCGCGGCGACGACGCGTTCCTCAGCTCCCACCTCGTGCTCTCCGGCTACCTCCAGACGGGGCAGCACGGGCGCACGATCGCCAACTGCCTCTACCGGCGCGGGCGGATGGTGGAGGAGTGGGTCGTGCGCGACTCCCTCGCCGACGTGCTCTGGCGCGGGGGCGATCCCGACGAGGAGGCGCGCCGGCACGCGTTCCGCGGATACAACGGCTCGTGGACCGAGGCGGCCCCCGCCGATCCGATCGCGAAGGGCGACTCCGGGGCGCGACCGGACGACCACCGCGCCGAGGTGCAGACCGTCCTGGACATGATCCAGACGGTCTGGAACGACCGCGACCTGCAGAAGGTCGAGACCTACTTCCAGCGCGATCTCGTGCTCCACACCGTGGGCAACGGGCTGATCATCCGGCCAGAGGGGTACCGGAGGGCGCTGCTGCGCCTGCTCGAGTCGTTCCCCGACGGGCGGTTCGAGGTGCGCGACATCCAGGCCAACTACGACGTGCGCTACGCGGGCCTGCGTGTCGCCGTCACGTGGAAGCTCGTCGGCACCTACGCCGGCGTGGCCAACTACGGGCCGCTCACGGGTCAGCCCATCGACCTGATCGGCATCTCGCAGTTCACGTTCCACAAGGGCGCCATCGCCAAGGAGGTCCGCCTCTGGGACGACATCGCGCTGCGCACTCAGATCGCGAGCATGCGGGGCGACGAGCCCGTCGCGATCGACAACATCTACTGACCACGAGAGAGGACAGGACGAAGCCATGAGCATGAGCGACACCATCGTCGACCAGACCGAGATCGAGCGCCGCACCATCCGCAAGACCGACTGGGTGGCGTGCAACGCCGCGTTCATCGACTGCCGCACGCCGGGATCCGACCGGAAGGAGAACTTCTCCTTCATCGGAGCGGGCGTCTCGCAGAACGACAGCCAGGTCGTGAACCTCACCGAGGAGCACGGATTCAACACGGGCGCCGCCGGAATGCCGCGCGGCATCTCCAACAACCTCCACATGCACTTCACGGCCGAGGTGTTCGTCAACCTGGGCGGCACGTTCCGCCTGCGCTGGGGGATCGACGGCCAGCAGGGCGAGTACGTGTGCGAGGACGGCGACATCGCGTCGATCCCGACATGGATCTTCCGCGGGTTCACGAACGAGGGCCCGGACGACGGGATCCTCTACACGGTGCTCGGACGCGACGTGACGGGCGGCATCATCTGGGGCCCGTCCGTCCTCAAGGAGGCGGAGTCGTACGGGCTGCACCTCACGGCCGACAACCGGCTGATCGACACGGTCGCGGGCGACGAGCTGCCGAAGGACGTGCCGCTGATCAAGCCGATGCAGCAGAAGTACATCGACGAGCTCACGAGCTACTCGGTCGAGGAGATGCGCACGCGCGTCGTGCAGCCGGGGGACCGCGCGTACCGCGACGACGCGCTGCTGTGCACCGGCGTCGATGGCGGCCGCGTCGAGCTGGCGCTCGTCATCGGCTATGGGATGAGCGAGAACCGCCGTCAGGTGCCGCCCATCCACGAGCCGCACTCCTTCAACATCGCGTGGCTGCGTGCCGAGGCGGGGCAGGGCATGCTCCGCCACCGTCACGACCGGTCGCAGGCGCTGCTCGTGAAGTCGGGCCGCTGGGAGATCACCCTCAACGACGACCCCGCCACGACCATCGAGCTCGGCCCCTCCGATTCGTTCTCGGTCCCCGAGGGCGCCTGGCGCTCGTTCCGCTGCGTCGACGGCGGCGACGAGGGCGCGGGAGAGCTGCTCGTGATCAACGCGGGCGACGACCGCGTCTCGCTCGAGTGGGCGCCGGAGGTCGTCGACGCCGCGCGCGCAGCCGACTGGATGATCGACCCGAACGGGTACCTGGCTCCGGTGGGGGTCATGGTCACCGCGACCGAGGACGACTGACGGACGCCGCAGAGCGGGAGTCCCGGCCCGGAGCGACGACGCGTCGCCTCCGGGCCGCGGCCGTCTCCGTCCCCATCGAGATCGGCCGGATCGCGGACAACGTCGCGCGGCTGCGGGAGGCGATCCGCGCGGCCGTCGCGGACGGCGCCGAGCTCGTCGTGGCCCCGGAGCTGGCGACATCCGGCTACGCGTTCCGCGACGCCGATGAGGCGGCCGACGCCGCCGTCGCGGCCGACGATCCGCTCTGGGAGCCGCTCATGGCGGACCTCGGAGGGGCGGTCGCGGTCGTCGGCTACGCGGAGCGCGCGGACGGCGCCGTCTTCAACTCGGCCGCCGTGCTGTCGTCGTCCGGCCGGATCGGCGACTACCGCAAGGCGCACCTGTGGGGTGCGGAGTCAGCCCTGTTCTCTCGGGGGGACGAGGTCGGCGCGGTCTTCGCGACTCCGATCGGGCGGGTCGGGGTCGCGATCTGCTACGACAACGAGTTCCCCGAGGTCCCCAGGCGGCTGGCGCTCGCCGGCGCCGAGATCCTCGCGCTGCCGGTGAACTGGCCGCTCCTCGACCGGCCGAGCGGCGAGCATCCGCCCGAGACCATCCAGGCGATGGCCGCCGCGCGCAGCTCGCGCCTGGCGACCGTCGTCGCGGACCGGCACGGTGCGGAGCGCGGCGTGGAGTGGACGGGCGGCTCGTGCGTCATCGGCGATGACGGATGGATCGCCGCTGCGGGAGCCGGCGGCGCCACCGCGACGCTCGGCCTGCGGGCGGCGGGGGACAAGGCGCTGCCGCCGCACAACGACCTCTTCGGCGACCGGCGCCCCGAGCTCTACGGCGAGTGACGCGTCGCGGTCAGGGCACGACGATCCGGCCGGCGCCCTCGTCGGCCTGCGCGAGCAGGCGGCGGCGGGCGAGGTCGGCGAACCGCTGTGTGGCGGGGGAGAGGATCCCGCCCGTGCGCTGGACGAGCGCGATCGTGTCGTAGAGGGGCTCGGCGAACGGCACGACCGAGACGCCGTCGGGGAACGACGGCGACGCGGCGATCGTGCGGGACACGATCGTGTCGGCGTCGCCCGTCGAGACGAGCCCCAGCGCCGTCTCGACGTGCTCCACCTCGACCGCCGGATCGAGGCCGAGGCCGGCGAGCCGCACGCGCTCGAGGACCTGCCGTCTCGTCGGATCCCGCCACCCGGCGAAGGCGTCGTACAGCACCAGCTTGGCCGCGCACACCTCCTCGATCGTCACGGGGCCGAGTCCCGGATCCCGCGTGGCCGATGCGTAGAGCACCTCGTCGCGGAACAGCGGCGTGATGCGCAGGCCGTCGTCCTGGAGGGGGAGCACGAGCACACCGGCCTCGATCTCGCCGGCGACGATGGACTCGGCCACCAGCGCGGAGTTCAGCCCGACGAGGCGCACGCGCACGTTCGGATGCTGCCGATGGAAGTCCCCGACGAGATCCGAGAGGTCGTAGTACGCCGCATTGCGGAGCACCCCGAAGGTGCACGTCCCGGCATCGAGCGACGTGACGGCCTGCACGGTCTCTCGGCCATTGCGGATCGCGGCGACCGCCTGCTCGGCGTGCGGTCGCAGGGCCTCGGCGGCCTCGGTCGCGAGGAGGCGGCGCCCCCCGCGCGTGAAGAGTGCGGCGCCGAGCTCGCGCTCGAGCCGCGCGACCAGCTCGGAGACCGACGCCTGCGTCATGTCGAGCTCGTCGGAGGCGGCGGTGAAGGAGCCGAGCTCCAGGGCGGCCAGGAACGCGCGCAGCTGAGCGATGGTCACAGCCAATGGTAAACCCGATGGATAAGACAAGAAAACACAGGCTTGTGCGTTGTCTTTTGTGCGGCATACCGTGCT
The DNA here is from genome assembly GCA_052092505.1 of Microbacterium sp. GTDB lineage: Bacteria > Actinomycetota > Actinomycetes > Actinomycetales > Microbacteriaceae > Microbacterium. The sequence continues at coordinate 15,490 of JBQDDT010000052.1, forward strand.
GACATGCGTTACACACCCGCCATCCTGCAGGCGCTCTCCGGCTCTCACCACCACCTCAAGACCCCTCTGATCGACGCGCCGGCTGCCCAGCGCGATCCGGCCGTGATCGAGACCGTCACCGAGATGCTGACCGACATCGAGCGACGGGGGATCGACGCCGTCATCGACTGCGCGCGCCGGCTCGACCGCTACGACGGGCGCGAGATCGAGCTGACGCCGGAGCGGATCGCGACGAGCGGTGACCGCCTCGCCCCCGAGCTGCGGGAGGCGATCGAGCTCGGATCCGCCCGGACGCAGGCGTTCGCCTCCGCCCAGCGCGAGCACCTCGTCGACGTCGAGACCGAGCTGGTGCCCGGCCTCGTCACCGGCGCGCGCTACGTGCCCGTCTCGCGCGTGGGTGCCTACCTCCCCGCCGGTCGCTTCCCGCTCACGGCCAGCGCGTTCATGACCGTGGGCGTCGCCAAGGCCGCCGGCGTTCCGACGGTCGTGGCGTGCACCCCGCCGCAGCCGGACGGTGGCGCCAACGACGCCGTCCTGTACGCGGCACACCTCTCGGGCGTCGACCGCGTGTTCGTGCTCGGCGGCGTGCAGGCCCTCGCCGCGATGGCCTTCGGGCTGCTCGGGGATCTGCCCGTCGACATGCTCGTCGGAGCCGGGAACGCGTATGTCGCCGAGGCGAAGCGACAGCTGTTCGGCACCGTCGCGATCGATCTGCTCGCCGGGCCGTCGGAGGTCGCGGTGATCTCCGACGAGACGGCGGATCCGGCGATCGTCGCCGCCGATCTGCTCGGCCAGGCCGAGCACGGGCCGAACTCTCCTGCCGCGCTCGTGACGACCTCCGAGGAGCACGGGAGGGCCGTCATCGCCGAGGCGGACCGTCAGCTGGAGCAGCTCGCGACGGCCGAGATCGCCGGGGCCGCGTGGCGCGACTACGGCCTCGTGACGGTCGCGAAGGACCGGGAGACCGCGGCGACGCTCATGGACGACCTCGCCCCCGAGCACCTCGAGATCATCACGAGCGACGACAGCTGGTACCACGACCGGCTGCGCAACTACGGCTCGTTGTTCCTCGGGACGTGGAGCACAGTCGCGTACTCGGACAAGGGGATGGCCGGCACGAACCACGTGCTCCCGACAGCGGGCGGTGCCAAGCACAGCGCCGGGCTGTCGGTGTCGCGGTTCCTCAAGCCGCTGACGTACCAGCGCATCGCGCGCGAGGCGACGCCCGCGCTCGCCGAGGCCGTGCAGGTGATCTCGGACTCCGAGGGCATGGCCGCCCACAGCGCGACGGCGACCCGCCGCCTCGCGACCTTCGCCCCCTGACCCGACCGCCCCCGGTCGGCCCCGCACAGCCGGCGCAGAACGACCCGTTCCGGTGCGACAAACTGCTCTAGATCC
>JBQDDT010000053.1:0-16849 GCA_052092505.1 Microbacterium sp.
AGATCCTGCCGCTGTCGCAGCGCGGCATCTGGTGGATCGGAGAGCTGACGGTCGCCGTCTCCGACGGCCTGCGCGACGACGTCGCCGCGTTCGGCGGCGCGATCCGGCCGATCGTCTCCGAGGTGTTCTGACGCCCGCTCAGGCGCCGTGCTCGTCCGCGCGGCCGTCCTGCTCGTCGTCCTCGACGCCCGCCTCGCGGACCGCGCGCGTCTCGCGGGTCCTGCGACCGATCGTCCGGTCGAGCACGAGCGCGACGAGCATGCCGAGGAGGACGCCGCCCGGCACGCACCAGAGGAGGATGAACCCGAACGCCTGCGTCGTCGAGTACTGCACCTCGGTGTAGCGGCTCGGCTCCGCCGTGCCGTCGAAGACCGTCGAGAGGATCATCGCGGCGACGATTCCCACCATGACGCCGAGCGCCGCGAACACGCCGTACTTGGGCGCCCGTCGCGTGCGGACGACGGATTCGTCCGGCTGCGGGTCGGGGCTCTCCTCTGGCATGACCTCCATTGAATCACCGCGTACCTGTGAGATCGACGGACCTGGCGTGCCGGAGGCGGTCAGGGGCGCAGGGGAAGCAGGGCCCCGATGTCGGCGCGCGTGCCGGAGACGCTCACGCGCCCCGCGGCGACGGCGTCGGCCCACGCGAGCTCGCCGAGCGCGAGCGCGATCCAGGTCGCCGGGTCGGTCTCGATGACGTTCGGGGGCGTGCCGCGGGTGTGCCGCGGCCCCTGAATCACCTGCACGGCCCCGAACGGCGGCACGCGGACCTCGACGGTGCGGCCAGGCGCCCGCTCCTCGAGGAGCTGCAGGAGGTAGCGCGTGGCCGTCGCGAGATCGGCCCTGGCCGGCGCCTCCCCGCGTGCGGCCGCGATCGCCGCCCGCCCATCGGCCGTGTCGATCCTGCGCGCCATGATCCTCCTCCGCTCGCGAGTGCCCGGTGTGCCGCGCGCGTCAGCCGCGGGCCAGGCGGGGCGGGTCGAAGGCCTCGACCCGCGGGAGCTCGCCCGCGAACCGCTCGACGTCGACGCGGGCCGTCTGCGCCGTCGGCCCCTGCGCGAGCTTCGACGTGCCGCGATCGGCGGTGAGGACGTTCGGGTTGCCGTGGCGCTCGAGCCGCGTGCGCGGGTCCGGGTCGAACCACGCCCCTGTCGGAAGCGCCACGACCCCAGCCGACACGTCGTCGGTCACGATCGCGCCGGCCAGGCACGCGCCGCGCCCGTTGAACACGCGCACGACGTCGCCGTCGCGGATGCCGCGCTCCTCGGCGTCGCGTGGATTCAGCCGGCACGGCTCCCGATCCTGCACCTTGGCGCCTCGGCTGAGCGCTCCGACGTCCATCTGCGAGTGGAGGCGGGTCGTCGGCTGATGCGAGATGAGCCGCAGCGGGTAGGCGCCGCCGACCTCGTCCTCATGCTTCGGGAACCAGGCGGGATGCCCCAGGCAGTCGTCGTAGCCGAAGCCGGCGATCGTCTCCGAGAAGATCTCGATCCGGCCGCTCGGCGTCGGCAGCGGGGTGCCGGCCCGCAGCTGCGCCATGTGGCTCTGCGGCGGGTGGAACGGCATCCGCGCGTAGCCCTGCTCCCAGAACGTGTCGAAGTCGGGCAGCTCGACCCCGTGCCCCGCGGCCGCCTCGCGCGAGTCCTCGTACATGCTGCGCAGCGTCGATCCCTGGGTGAACATCTCCTCGCAGCCGAGGCGCGCAGCCAGGCGGCGGAGGATCTCACGGTCGTCGAGCGCCTCGCCGACCGGATCGATCGCGCGCTTCATCGCCATGATCCACGTGTCGTTCGACTTCGCCCCGATGTCGTCGCGCTCGAGCGTCGTCGTCGCCGGCAGGACGATGTCGGCGCGCTTCGCCGTCGACGTCCACCACGGCTCGTGCACGATCACCGTATCCGGCCGCTGCCAGGCGGCCTCCATCCGCTCGAGGTCCTGGTGGTGGTGGAACGGGTTGCCGCCCGCCCAGTAGATGAGCCGGATGTCGGGGTACGTGCGGCGCTCGCCGTTGAAGTCGTACTCGGCGCCGGGGTTCTCGAGCGCGTCGACGATGCGGGCGACGGGGATCTCGTTCCCCGCGAGCGGGTTGGCGCCGCGCACCATCGACGGCACGGGGAACGGCTGGCGGGTGGATCCGATCCCGTCCTCCGACCCGTAGCCGATGCCGAAGCCCCGGCCGGGCAGGCCGACGCCGCCGAGCATCGCCGCGAGCACGACCGCCATCCAGTGCGGCTGCTCGCCGTGCTCGGCGCGCTGGAGCGACCACGTCGCCGTGATGAGCGACCGGGTCGTCGCGAGGTCGTGCGCGATGGCGCGGATCCGATCCGCCCCGATCCCCGTGATCTCCGCGGCCCACTCCGCCGTCTTGGGCACGCCGTCCTCGTCGCCGCGCAGGTACGCGGCGAACGCGTCGTAGCCGACCGTGAAGGCATCGAGGAAGGCTCGATCCGCCCACCCCTCGCGCTCGATCGTGTGCGCGAGGCCGAGCATGAGGGCCGTGTCGGTGCCGGGGCGGATCGGCTGCCACTCGACGGCGCCGTCGGTCTCGGCGTCGATCGGGTTCACGCTGATCGCCCGCACGCCGGCCGCGAGGACGCGGCGCAGGCCCCGCGCGCCGCGGTGGGCGCCCATCCCGCCGGATTCGACCTGCATGCTGCGCGCCGGCACGCCGCCGAGCATGAGCCACGTCTCGGTGTGCTCGGCGATCTCGTCCCAGGTGTGGGCGTCGGCGACGTTCGCGTCGTAGCCGATGACGCGCGGGAGGATCACCGAGGAGGCGCCGTGACTGTAGGTGCCCGTCGACCCCGTGTATCCGCCCGATGCGGAGAGGAAGCGCTTCAGCTGGGTCTGCGCGTGGTGGAAGCGACCGGCGCTCGACCAGCCGTAGCTGCCCCCGTAGATCGAGGCGGATCCGTGCTCGGCGCGGACGCGAGCGATCTCTCGGGAGACGAGGTCGAGCGCCGTGTCCCAGTCGACCTCGACGAACTCGTCGCCGCCGCGCGGGGCCTCGGCCCGCGGCCGCCCCTCGAGCCACCCGCGGCGGACGGCGGGGCGCAGCACGCGATTGCGGGCATGGACGGCGCCAGGGATGTTCTGCAGAAGCTCGGCCGGGTCGGTGTCGGCCTCGAACGGGGCCGCCTCGACGACGCGGCCGTCCGAGATGCGCGCCCGGAACGCACCCCAGTGGGAGCTGTGGATCACGGTGGTGTCCGGCATCGATCGATCTTCCCACAGCCGTCCCGACGCGCGGTGGGCGTGACGCCGCGTCTCACCGCCTCCCGACGGCCCGTCGCGCACGGGCGGCGCGAGGACCGGCGGGGCCGCGACAAGTACCCTGGAGGGCGTGAAGATCCTGGTTCTCGGCTCCGGTGCCCGCGAGCACGCCATCGTCCTTGCCCTCCGCTCGGAGGACGCCGACCACGAGGTGCTCGCCGCCCCGGGGAACGCGGGGATCGCGCGCGATGCGACGATCGTCGACGTCGACATGCTCGACGGCGAGGCGGTCTCGGCGTTCGCGCTCGATCACCAGGTCGGGCTCGTCGTGATCGGGCCGGAGGCGCCGCTCGTCGCCGGCGTCGCCGACACCCTGCGCGAGCGCGGGATCGCCGTGTTCGGACCGGGCCGGGCCGCCGCTCAGCTGGAGGGCTCGAAGGCCTTCGCGAAGCGGATCATGGAGGACGCCGGCGTCCCGACCGGTCGAGCGACCCACGCGGGCGCGGTCGCCGACGTCGCCGCGGCGCTCGACGCGTTCGGCGCCCCGTACGTCATCAAGGCCGACGGGCTCGCCGCGGGCAAGGGCGTCATCGTCACGGAGGACCGCGCGGAGGCGATCGCGCACGCCGAGCGGTACCTGCCGGCCGGCCCCGTCCTCGTGGAGGAGTTCCTCTCCGGGCCCGAGGTGTCGCTGTTCTTCCTCAGCGACGGCGACACCGTGCGGGCGCTGAGCCCCGCGCAGGACTTCAAGAGGGCGCTCGACGGCGACGATGGCCCGAACACCGGGGGCATGGGGGCATACTCCCCCCTGCCATGGCTCGCCGAGCGCTTCGGCGGCGAGGCCGCGTTCGTCGACGAGGTGACCGAGAAGGTCGCGCTTCCGGTCGTCCGTCAGCTGGACCAGGAGGGGACGCCGTTCATCGGACTCCTCTACGCGGGCCTGATCGTCACCGACCAGGGCGTGAAGGTCATCGAGTTCAACGCGCGCTTCGGCGACCCGGAGACGCAGGTGGTCCTCCCGCGCCTCGCGACGCCCCTGTCGCAGCTCCTGCTCGCCGCGGCGAACGGGACGCTCGAGGACCAGCCGCAGCCGAAGTTCTCCGACGACGTCGCCGTGACCGTCGTGCTCGCGAGCGAGGGGTATCCCGCGTCGTCCGTCACGGGGCGCGAGCTCACGGGCCTGGACGACGCCGAAGAGGTCGACGGGGTGCACCTGGCGCACGCCGCGACGGCCGACCGCGACGGCGCGCTGGTCGCGACGGGCGGGCGCGTGGTCAACGTCGTCGCACGGGCCGCGTCGTTCGCCGACGCCCGCGCTGGCGCCTACGAGGCGATCGGCCGCGTCGGCCTCGAGGGCGGCCAGTACCGCACCGACATCGCGGCCGCGGCCGAGTAGTCGCCCCGGGTACCCTGGCCGCATGGAGTTCACGGGGGTCGACGACTGCGGCAACTCGCCCAAGAACCTCCGTCTCGCGCACTGGGAGCGGGCTCTGGCGCTCGGCGCGTGGGACGACGTCGCCGGCCTTCTCGCCGACGACGTGCGTCTGCTCGTCGCCGTCGCGGGGCGCGTCGAGGAGACGGCCGGGCGAGACGCCGCGCTCGAGCGCCTGCGCGAGGTGCGCGGCGAGCCCGCGTCCGGCGCACTCGACGGGGCGATCACCCACGGCAGGGTCGGCGCCGCGTGGGGGTCGTGGACCAGGGCGGACGGCGACGTGCAGTTCGCGCACGCGTTCCGCTTCACGACGACCACGGCCACGGCTCTCGCGCTGATCCGCCTCGTGCACAGCGCACCGGGCGGGAGCGCGTAGGCCACGATCCGTGGCGGCATCGCGATAATGGGTCGCATGTCGTCCCCGCTCCCCTCCGGCCGCCAGGGACTCGCCACGCTGCGGATCATGGCGAGCGCCTTCGTCCTGACCGTCCCCCTGCTCGGCGTGGTCGTCGGCGTCGCGCTCCCACCGGACCAGCTGCTCGCCGTCCCGCCGCTGAACGACCTCGCCGTCCCGATCGCCGTCAGCGTCCTCGCCTTCGCGCTCATGCTCGCGTTCGGACACCGCGTTTCCGCGCTGCCGCCGAGCACCGGATCCGATGACGCCGCGCGGTTCGGGATGACCCAGTTCCAGACGACCCTGTTCGTCCGCCTCGCGATCGCGGAGATCCCCGTGCTGATCAGCCTCGTGATGGTGTTCGCGACCGAGGACGCGTCGCTCGTCACCTACGCGATCGGCGCGGTCGCGTCGCTCCTCCTCCACGCGCTCTACGCGTTCCCGTCGCGCGCGAGCATCGCCAGGGTGGAGGAGCGTCTCGACCGCGACGGCGGGCAGTCGCACCTGTCGCAGAGCCTCGACGCCTGACCCCGACGCGGCCCGCGAGATGCATCGGAACCCGCGATTCGGCCCCGAGTTTCGGTGCATCTCGCGAGTTTCGGTGCATCTCGCGGGTGAGGGTGGGGTGCGGGGGCCGCGATAATGGGGGGATGAGCGACGCACCGCAGATCCCCGGATGGACGCACGTGTACTCGGGGAAGGTCCGCAATCTGTACCGCCCGGACGGCGACGCGCAGGGCCGGATGCTCGTCGTCGCCTCCGACCGGGTGAGCGCCTTCGACTTCGTCCTCGAGCCGGCGATCACCGGCAAGGGAGCGCTCCTCACCGAGCTCAGCCTGTGGTGGTTCGACCAGCTCTCCGGCGCCGACGGCGGCCCCGCGGTCCCGAACCACCTCACGGGCGAGGAGCCGCCTGCCGAGGTCGCCGATCGCGCGATGGTCGTCCGCTCGCTCGACATGCTCCCGATCGAGGCGGTCGTGCGCGGCTACCTCACCGGCGGCGGCTGGAAGGAGTACTCGGCGCAGGGCACCGTCTGCGGCATCCCCCTCCCCGCGGGGCTCCACGACGGCGATCGCCTCCCCGAGCCGATCTACACCCCCGCGTACAAGGCGCCGCTCGGCGAGCACGACGAGAACGTGTCGTTCGAGCGCACCGTCGAGCTCGTCGGGGCGGAGCGCGCGGCGCAGCTGCGCGACGCGTCCCTGGAGATCTACGCCCGCGCGGCCGCGACGGCCGAGGCGAAGGGGCTGATCCTCGCCGACACGAAGTTCGAGTTCGGCACCGATGCGGACGGCACGCTGCGCCTGGCGGACGAGGTGCTCACGAGCGATTCCTCCCGCTACTGGGATCGCGCCGCGTGGGAGAGCGGATCGACGCCGGCCGAGCGGATGGCGAGCTTCGACAAGCAGATCGTGCGCGACTGGCTCGCCGCGAACTGGGACCAGCAGGGAACGCCGCCCGAGCTGCCGGCCGAGATCGTGGAGCGCACGGTCGCGCGCTACCGCGAGCTCGTCGACAAGCTCGCGGTCTGAGAGCCCGCGCCTCGGCGCCCGGCCCCGCGCAGCCCGGTCCGCACTCGAGCGGAGGACGGGAGCAGCTGCGGACGGAATCCGGCGGATCGTCCGCAGGCGCGCGCGTCCTCCGTCGCTGTGCGACCGGGAGGCGCGTCACACGGCGCGGAACCGGAGGCGCGCGCCAGGGGGCGCCTGGGCCGCGCGGTCGAGGTGGGCGACGGTCACGACGGCGATCACCGGATACCCTCCCGTGAGCGGACGGTCGGCGGTGAACAGGATCGGCTGCCCGTCCGGGGGCACCTGCAGCGCGCCCGTGACGGTCGCCTCGCTCGGCAGCTCCCCCTCGCGCGCCCGCTCGAGCGGCCTCGCCCCCGCCAGCCGCAGGCCGACCCGGTTCGACTGCGCCTGGACGACCCAGTCCTGATCGGTCAGGTCGAGGATCGCCGCCCGCGCGAACCAGTCGTCCCGCGGCCCGAGGACGACGTCGAGCCACACCTCCTCCCCCGCCGCGGCGAGTGCGGGGGGCGGTGCCGCCCACGGCTGCGCCGCCCCGGCGATCCGCGATCCGACGGGCAGCTGCGCACCGGGCGCCAGCGGCGCGGGGCCGAGGCCGGAGAGGACGTCGCGCGAGCGACTGCCGAGCACCGGGTCCACCTCGATCCCTCCCCGCACCGCGACGGTCGAGTAGACCCCGCGGACGGCGGCGCCGACGACGAGCTCGTCCCCGTCGGCCAGCGCGAACGGCGCGTCGAACGGCGCTGGCGCCTCGCGGACGTCCTCGGGCGGATCCGCCTGGGCCGCGCCCCCGCGCAGGCGGAGCGTCACGGGCGCCTCGGCCCCGGTGACCGCGACGGTGACAGGGCCCCTGGCGCGCAGCACGAGACCGCCGAGCGCCGTCTCGATCGCCGCGGCTCCCCGGTCGTTCCCGACGAAGGCGTTCGCGCGCCGGAGCGCCCCGCGATCCATCGCGCCGGACGGCGAGACGCCGATGCCCGCCTCGCCGGGGCGCCCGACATCCTCGATCAGCGCGTGCGGCCCGGCGGAGACCACCTCGATCGCCGGCCGGGCGGCCGGTCGCTCCCCGGAGACGATCGCCTCGTCCCGAGACGAGGAGCCGCTCGCCGGCTCGCTCTCCGCCGCGGCGTCCACCGGCACGAACCGCACCCGCGTCCCCGGCCGCAGGAGCGCCGGCGGGTCGCGGTCGAGGCGCCACATCTCGTCGAGCGCTCGCCCCACGAGTCGCCAGCCGCCGGGGCTCGAGCGCGGGTAGACCGCCGTGAAGTCCCCCGCGACGGCCAGCGCGCCGGCCGGGATCCGCGGCCTCGGCGTCGCGCGACGGGGCACGGCGAGCTCCGGGTCGAGCCCCGACAGATAGGCGAACCCCGGGGCGAAGCCCGTGAACGCCACGCGGTAGACCGCAGCCGAATGCCGGGCCACGACCTCCTCCGGCGAGAGACCGGTGAGCTCCGCGACCTCGGCGAGGTCCTCCCCGTCGTAGACCGCGCGCACCTCCACGAGCGCACCGTCGTCCGGCGCCGCCCCGTCGCCGCGGAAGCGGATCGCGGCGACGACGGCGTCGCGATCGGCCGCGCCCTCGAGCCGGACGAGCACCGTGCGCGCGCCCGCGACGAGTTCCGCGACCCCGGGGACGGGATCGGCCCTGAGCGACGCGGCGAGCGCCGTCGCCTCGTCGAGGTCGCTCAGCTCGACGAGCACGGCGTCGTCGCCGCACGGCAGGATCCGCCTCCGCTGCGCGCCCCGCACAGCGCCGTGCGAGGCGGCCACGCCGCTCATCCCACGAACGCGCGCACCTCGACGCCCGCGCGCTCGATCGTCGTCCGGATCGCGCGCGCCATGGCGACCGCACCAGGAGTGTCGCTGTGGACGCAGATCGACTGGGCGTCGCACAGGACGATGCGCCCGTCGATGGCGATGATCTCGCGCTCGGTGATGAGGCGCAGCATCCGATCGGCGACCTCCTGCGGATCGCTGAGCAGCGCACCGGGCTCGCGCCGGTCGACGAGCGTGCCGGACGGCGTGTAGGCGCGGTCGGCGAACGCCTCGCCGATCGTCCGCAGCCCTCGCTCCTCGGCCCTCTGCAGGAAGCGCGAGCGCGCCAGGCCGACGACGACGAGCGACTCGTCGTAGTCGCCGATCGCGTCGAGCACTGCGGGGGCGTGCTCGTCGTCGCTCGCGACCGTGTGGTAGAGCGCCCCGTGCGGCTTGACGTAGCGGATCCGCGTCCCCGCGGCCCGCGCGATCCCGTCGAGCGCTCCCAGCTGGTACAGGACGTCGCCGTACACCTCGCGCCCCGTCGCGGCGAGGTAGCGACGACCGAAGCCCGCCAGGTCGCGGTAGCCGGGCTGGGCGCCCACGACGACGCCCCGCTCGTGCGCCTTCGAGACCGTGTCGAGGAGGGTCAGCGGATCGCCCGCGTGGAAGCCGCACGCGACGTTCGCGCTCGTGACGAGCTCGAGCATCGCCTCGTCGTCTCCGAGCCCCCACGCCCCGAAGCTCTCGCCCATGTCGGAGTTCAGGTCGATCGTCGCCATGGCCCCACGCTACGCGAATCGCCCGGCCGGCGGACGGGATGCGGATGCCCGATGCCGCCGCTCGGCGGCGGGTCAGCGCTTCGGCGCGTCGTCGCCCGGTCCGCCGGACGAGCCATCGCCCGCCGAACCGGCATCCGATCCGTCGCCGGCGTCGCCCAGCGCGCTCTCGTCGGCGCCCGCCTCGCCGGAGGCGTGCACCCTGCGGTGACGCCGCGACTCCCCGACGGTGAGCGATGCGTCGCCCGAGGCGAGGTTGCGCGGGTTCGGCGCGCTCGGCGGCTGGATGCGCCCCGGCTCGAGCGTGCGGGTGATGTCCGCCGCCGTGACGGTGCGCGACGAGCCGGTCGAGACGTCCACGATGTCGAGCTGCCCCGTCGCGGTGCTCCACCACTCGGTCAGCTCCGGATCGTCTGTGTCGACGTTCGCGCCGGCGCCCTCACCCGGCGCGACCTCGGCCGCGTCGAACACGAACGCGTTGCCGTGCTCCTCGATGCCGCGCCGGACGCCCTGCGCGATCGCCGCCTTCGCGAACTTCTGACGCAGCATGTACGGATCGGTCCTCAGCTCGGAGGCCCACGAGAGGATCACTCCGATGAGGATGATCGCGAACGGCAGCGCCGTGACGACCATGATCGATTGGAGCCCGTCGAGCGCGTTCTTGCCGCCGGCGAGCAGCAGGACGAGCGCCGTCGCTCCGAGGAGGATGCCCCACGTGACGGTGACCCACGTCTTCGGCTCCGGACGCCCCCGCTGGCTGATCGAGCCCATGACGATCGATGCCGAGTCGGCCGAGGTGACGAAGAACACGATGATCGAGAACATCGCGACGAAGTTCAGCACGGCTGCGATCGGTACCTGCACGCCGAACACCGTGAGGTTCGACTGCATCGCCGAGAACAGCGCGTAGAGCACCGTCTGCGCGCCGCCCGTGTCCGGATCGCTGTACGCGTCGAAGATGGCCCCGTCCGCCAGCTCGTCGAAGTACATGGTCGCGCCGCCCATGATCCCGAACCAGAGCACGCTCACGATGGACGGGATGATGATGACGACCGTGACGAACTCGCGGAGGGTGCGGCCGCGCGAGATCTTCGCGATGAACATGCCGACGAAGGGCGTCCAGGAGATCCACCAGGCCCAGTAGTAGTTCGTCCACGTCTGGGTGAACTCCGCCGTCTCCGCCCCCTGGGCGGGGTTGCGGGCGAGCATGCGGAACATCTCCGAGAAGAACTCGGGGATGCTCGACGGGATGATGTTGAGCAGGAAGAGCGTCGGCCCGCCGACGAACACGATCAGCGCGATGATCCCGGCGAGCACCATGTTGATGTTCGACAGGAGACGGATGCCGCGTTTGATGCCGGAGACCGCCGAGACCACGAACGCCGCGGTCAGGACCGTGACGATGATGATGAGGCCGACCGCGCCGACGTCGGCGATGCCGGAGACCTCCTGCACGCCCGCGGCCACCTGCAGCGTTCCGAGGCCGAGGGTGACGGCGGTTCCGAAGAGGGTGACGAGGATCGCGAAGATGTCGATCACCGCGCCGATCGGTCCCTCGGTCTTCTCCTTGAAGATCGGGTAGAGGATCGCCGAGATGAGCGGCGCGCGCCCCCGGCGGTAGGCCGCGTAGGCGATCGCGCCGCCGACGAGGGCGTAGAAGCCCCACGCCATCGGCCCCCAGTGGAGCGTGGACTGGGCGATCGAGGCCATCATCGCCTCGCGCGTGCCCGGCTGGATCCCCCAGGGGACCTGCTCGACCGATCCGTCGGCGAGCTCGACGTCGTTGATCCCGCCGAGTCCGGGGGGCACGTTGTGGAAGAAGTCCAGCGGCTCCGCGGGCCCCCAGAACAGCAGCCCGATCCCCATGCCGGCCGAGAAGAGCATGGCGACCCAGGCGACGGTGGAGAACTCGGGCTTCTCGTCATCGGCCCCGAGCCGGACGCCGCCCGTGCGGCCGTACCCGAGGACGAGCATGAACACGACGGTCACGATCGCCAGGAGCGAGAACAGCCAGCCGAAGTTGTCCATGACCCAGCCGAGCCCGGCCGTGCCGACCGTGACGATGCTGTCCGGGGCGACGATGCCCCAGATGATGATCCCCACCGTGAAGATGCCGGCGACGCCGAGCACGACCCAGTTGGTCGGGAAGGTGCGCGAGGTGTCCTCCACGCCGATACCGGGGATCAGCGCGGGGTGCGTGACCTCGCGGACGAGCCGTTTGACGGGCTCCCGCTTGACCACCTCTTTGCCGCTCCCGGGGTCGTCTGCGCCGGTGCCGCCGGCGCCGCTGTTCTGTTCTTCAGACATGTGCTCTCGCATTCGTGTCGCGCCGCCGGGCGGCGTCTCGTGCGATCCCTTTCCTCACCGCACGCTACCGAGTGCGCCCGCTCGGAGCGAGCACCGGCCGGATCCCGCGCGTTTCGTGCGGCCCAGGAGCGCGCGGGCGCGCGCCGTCCGCCGGCGCCCGACCCTGCGCTTCCCCACCGCCTCCTCCGCCTCCTCCGGCCGCCGGACGACCGGGCGATCCGGGTAGATTGCTGGGGGCGCACGACGCCGCGCGGCCAGGACTCGAGGAGGAGCACATGACCCGCTGCACGATCGGATTCGACGTCGGGACCGGCAGCTCGAAGGGCGTGCTCGTCGATGCCGCGACCGGCGAGGTCCTCGCGCAGGCGACGGCGCCGCACGAGGTGGACCGCCCCCACGAGGGCTGGGTGGAGATGGACGCCCGCGTCTGGTGGACGGAGTTCGCCGACGTCGCCCGCTCGCTCCTCGCCGAGGTGCCGGGAGCCGAGGTCGTCGCCGTCGGCGTGAGCGGCATGGGGCCCTGCGTCATGCTCGCGGACGAGGACGACGAGCCCGTGCGACCAGCGATCCTCTACGGGATCGACACGCGCGCGGTTCCGATCGCGGAGCGGATGACCGCGGACCTCGGCGAGGACGAGGTCACGCGCGTGGGCGGCTCGACGCTGACGTCCCAGGCCGGGGCGCCGAAGATCGTGTGGGTCGCCGAGCACGAGCCGGACGCCTACGCCCGCGCGCGCCGCCTGTTCATGCCGGCGACGTACCTCGCGCGCCGACTCACGGGCGCGTACGTGCTGGACCACGAGTCGGCCAGTCAGGTCTCGCCGCTGTACGACGTGGAGAACGCGCGCTGGCACGCGCCGTGGTGGGAGCGCTTCGCGCCGGGCATCGAGGCGCCGCGGCTGGCCTGGGCCGGGGACGTCGCCGGCCTCGTCACGGCCGACGCGGCGCGCGCGACCGGCCTGACGGAGGGGACCCCCGTGATCGCCGGCACGATCGATGCCTGGACCGAGGCGGTCAGCGCCGGCGCCCACGAGGTCGGCGACCTCATGCTCATGTACGGCACGACGATGTTCCTCGTCGCGACGGGCGACGAGACGCTGCGCACGCCGTCGATGTGGACGACCGTCGGCGCCTTCGAGGGGACGCGCTGCCTCGCGGGGGGCCTCGCGACGAGCGGGGCGCTGACGACGTGGCTGAAGGAGCTCACCGCGAGCGACTACCCGTCGCTCCTGGCCGAGGCCGACGCATCGGGGCCCGGCGCGCGCGGGCTGCTCATGCTCCCGTACTTCGCCGGGGAGCGCACCCCGATCATGGACCCCGACGCGCGCGGCGCGATCGCCGGCCTGACGATGCGGCACGGGCGGGGAGATCTGTACCGCGCGGCGCTGGAGGCGACCGGCTTCGCCGTCCGGCACAACGTCGAGACGATGCGCGAGGCGGGGGCCGACATCCGCCGCATCGTCGCCGTCGGCGGCGGCACGCAGGGCCGACTCTGGCTGCAGGTGATCTCCGACATCACGGGGCTCACCCAGGAGGTGCCGGCCACGACGATCGGCGCGAGCTACGGCGCCGCCTTCCTCGCCGCCGGGGCGGCAGGGGACGCCCCGCGGATCACGGACTGGAACCCGATCGCCGAGCGGATCGAGCCCGACCCCGGCGCCGCCGAGCGGTACGACCGGCTGTACGAGCTCTATCTCGGCTTCTACCGCTCGACGGCCGACCTCGCGCACGAGCTGGCGGCGAGCCAGCGCTGAGCGCGACTACGATCGAGACGACCCCAGACCGCGCTGTGCGGTCACGCATCTCACGGAGGAGTGGCGACGTGTTCGAAGATCTGAAGGGCCGCGTGGCGGTCGTCACGGGAGGCGCCGGCGGCATCGGCTACTCGATCGCGACGGCGTTCGCCGATCAGGGGATGGACGTGGCGCTGCTCGATCTCTCGCCGACGGTCGCCGAGGCCGCGGCGAAGCTCGCGTCGGATCACGGCGTGCGCACGACCGGCCAGGTCGTCGACGTCACCGATCCGGAGAGCGTCGAGGCGGCGTTCTCCGCCGTCGACGACGCGCTCGGCACCCCGACCGTCCTCCTCGCCGCCGCCGGGCTGACGATCATCGGCGACAGCGTCGACTACCCGCCGTCGAAGTGGCGCACGGTCATGGGCGTGAACGTCGACGGCGTCTTCTACTCGACGCAGTCGTTCGCCCGGCGCGCGCTGCAGGCGGGACGCCCCGCCTCGGCGATCCTCATCTCGTCGATGTCGGCGTTCGCGGTGAACGTCCCGCAGCGCCAGGCCGTGTACAACGCGTCGAAGGCCGCCGTGCATCAGCTGGCGGCGTCGCTCGGCGTCGAGTGGGCGACCGACGGGCTGCGCGTGAACACGATCGCGCCGGGGTACGTGGCGACCGACCTCACCAAGGAGGTCATCGAGGCCGACCCGGAGCTCGCGCAGGAGTGGATCGACCGGATCCCGATGGGCCGGATGGCGACGCCGGAGGACCTGCACGCCCTCGCCGTGTACCTCGCGTCCGACGCGTCGGGCTACATGACCGCGCAGACGGTCATCATCGACGGCGGCTACACCGCGATCTGACCGGCCGCCGGCCCGGCCGGCGGCGGCCCGAGCGGGAGGCGCAGATCGTCCGGCCGGCGCCCCGCCAGCGTCGGCCAGACGACGTCGGCCCTGCCGGCGGGGATCGCGTGGTGGTGCGGCACGCCGATCGTCGTCGCGCCCGACGCCCGCGCCGCGGCGAGACCGATGAGCGAGTCCTCGATCACGACGCAGTCGGCCGGGTCGACCCCGAGCAGCTCCGCCGCGCGCAGGTAGGCCTCCGGCGACGGCTTGCCCCGCGACACGTCATCCCCCGTCACCGTCGCGGCGAACGTCGCCTCCGGCAGCGCGCGACCTACGAGCTCCGCGCAGGACCGGTACGACATCGTGACGAGCGCGAGCGGGATCCCGTCGCGCCGCAGTGCCGCGAGCAGCTCCGCCGCCCCCGCGCGCCACGCCAGCCCGTCGGCCGCAGTGTTGCGCAGCGCGAGCGCCATCCACCGCTCGACCAGCCTCTCCCGCCCCACCGCGACCCCCGCCGCGCGGAGCAGGTCGGCTCCGTCGGCCAGCGCCGCGCCGACGAGGGCGTCCCTGGTGGCCTCCGGCACCGTCACGCCCGCGCCGCTCGCGATCTCGTCCGCGGCGTCCAGCCAGTGGCCCTCGGTGTCGACGATCGTGCCGTCCATGTCCCACAGCACGGCCGCGGGGCGGCGGCGAGGGGCTGGTCGGGTCATCCTGCGTCCTTCCTCGACCGGCCGGGCTCCGCGTGCCCATAGGGCGGCGCGGAGCCCCGCCGGGCCGCTCGGCGGCAGTCCACGCGCGCGCGACGGCGCCCGGCGCGCCCCCGCCCCCCCGCCAGCCCCCACGCCCCCGGCCCCAGCCCGATCGCCCAGGGCACCTCGGCGCCCGTCACGGCCAGGTCGCCGTCCTGCGCGCCATCGGCCTGGCCGCTCGTGCCCGCCTCATCGGCCGGGTCCTGGGCGCCGCCGGCACCCTCGCCCTCGCCCCCGCCGGATCCGCCGTCGCCGGAGCCACCGTCGCCGGAGCCGCCGTCGCCGGAGCCACCGTCGCCGGAGCCGCCGTCGCCCGGCTCATCCGGCCCGTCTCCCGCTCCCCCGTCTCCCGCTCCCCCGTCGCCCTCGCCGGGCT
This sequence comes from Microbacterium sp., assembly GCA_052092505.1. Taxonomy (GTDB): domain Bacteria; phylum Actinomycetota; class Actinomycetes; order Actinomycetales; family Microbacteriaceae; genus Microbacterium. The sequence continues at coordinate 15,107 of JBQDDT010000053.1, forward strand.
CCTCGGGGTCCGGCACCTCCTGGGTCTCCTCGTCGTACGGCACGAGGGGGTTCGGGATCGTCACCTGGCGGAGCTGCTCATCGGCCGCGAAGTCGTACGCGGTGATCACGACGCGGTCGCCGTACGCGTCCAGGGTGAGGCCCTGGTTGATGTCGCCGGTCGTGACCTCCTCGATGCCGACGGTGTCCTCGCCCCGCGCGTCCCACTCCACGTGCATGGCGAGCGTGTTGACCGCCCAGAAGCCGTCGGCGTGACCGTCCGCCGTCCGGCGCTGCACGGCCCAGTCGCCGAGCTCGGCCGGATAGTGGGTGTGCCCGCTCAGCACGATCGCGTTCGGGTGGTTGCCGAGGATGCTCGTGAGCCGATCGTTCATCTGGTGGTGCTCGCTGTACCAGGGGATCCACGAGGCGGACACCGTCTCGCCCAGCGGGAAGTGCGTCAGCACGACGACCTGCTTGTCGAGCTCGGTCCAGTGCGCGAGACGCTCCTCGAGGAACTCCACCTGCGCGTCGCTCATCGCGACGTCGGACGGGCCGGCGAACTCCTGACCCAGCACGATGACGGGCACGTCGCCCGACGGACCGTCGAGGACGTACTCGTCCCAGACGCTGTCGCGCTCGGCGAACGCGAGGAAGCGGTCGCGGTTGGCGTCGAACCCGCCGGGCGCGTAGCGCTCGTGGTTGCCGATCGCCGAGATCGTCTGGGGCGGACGGACGTCCTCCGTCGCGTCCCTGACGGCGTAGATCTCGTCCCACTCCGCGCTGGTGCCGGAGTTCACGTGGTCGCCCACGATCATCATGGCGTCGGCATCCGGAGCGATCCCGGCATAGTCGCCGATCGCGTGCTGCCAGTCCTGCGGGTGCCCCTGGATGTCGCTCATCACCCAGGCCTGGGTCGGCTCGCCCTCCGCCTCGCGCTGGACCTGGTGGACCGCGACCGAGTCGATCGCCCAGTACCGCGCATCGGCCGGGGCCTCGAGGTGCCAGGAGAACACGGCCTCCTCGGCGCCGGCCGGCACGTCGACCGCGATGTCCTGCACAAAGTTCATCTGCCGGGCGTCGTAGTCGTCCGCGACGGTGGACGAGTCGAGGCGGAGGACCTCGGAGCTCTCCCCGCCGTCGAAGCTCACGCTCACCGTGCCCGTCTGCCCCTGGGCTCCCCGGTAATGGCTGTCGAACGTCAGCCGGACCGCGGCGAGACCGTCGACGGGGACCGGCGCGCCGGTCAGCGTCGTGTCGAGCGCCCCGCCGAACTGCTGCGCGTCGGCGACGGCGAACGTGCCGAGCGGGCGCGCGAAGCGTCCCCGCATCTCGTCGATCGACGCGGTCCACTCCTCTCGCGTCGTGAACGACCAGCCGCGGTCGGCCTCCGCACCGGATGTGTCGAGCGCCCACCCCTCCGGCAGGCCCTCGTCGAAGCCCTCGCGCGCGATCACGCCGTCCGTGCTCGTGTCGGTGGCGACGGGATCGATCTCGACGGGCGCGGCCGGGTCCCCCGGCTGGGCGGCACCGGGCGCGGCCGTGATCTCGAACGCGACGGGCTCCGCGATCCGCTCGTAGCCGTCGTCGTGCAGGTACTCGATGCGATAGTCGCCGGCGGGCAGGTCGCCGCCGGAGCGGTCGTGCAGCGAGACCTCGACGCTGCCGGACTCCCCCGGCGCGTACGCCCAGGCCATGCCGCACCCGCTGCAGGGGTCCGGAACGTCGGCCGCGTAGATCGCGACCCAGTTCGTCTCGCTCTGGC
>JBQDDT010000054.1:0-16734 GCA_052092505.1 Microbacterium sp.
GGAGGCGTACGGACCGGCGGCGGCCTTCTTCTCCGTCGGGAAGAACATGAGCGCGCCCGCCGCGATCATCAGGATCGACAGCAGCAGGAGGATCACGGTGCCGAAGCCGGCAGTTGCGCTCACTCCGAAGCCGCCGGCTCCGCTCACGCCGGAGAAGACGAAGATGGTCGCGATCAGGGCGACCACGCCGCCGACGGCGCCGAGGCAGGCGGCGGTGATCCGCGCCCACGTCGCGCCGAGGACGATCCAGGCCACGGCTCCAGCGATCGCGAGGATGAAGAAGATGAGCAGGACGACGCCGTCGCCGCCTTCGAACATGCTGATGCTCTCCTCCTGACCCCACCCGGAGACGGTGGCGGCGGGGAGGAACAGGCTCACGATGGCGAGAAGCGCGACCGCGGGGAGGGCGAACCCGGCGATCCGGATCAGCTTGGCCATCGGCGTCGCGTTCTTGTCGGTCACCGTCTGCTGGAAGCTGCGGGCGGCGCCCTGGGCGGCCGGTGCGAGGCGGTTCTGGAAGAAGTCCTTCGCCCCGGCGGACGCGGCGGCCGCGGCCTCCTGCGCGCCCGCGGCGAACGACGGAGTGGTCCGTGTCTGCGCGACCTCGCCTGCTGCGACGGCCGCCTGGTACTCGCTCATGCTCGGCTCGCGCCCGACCCGCTGCTGGAAGCTCGCCCCCCACGCCTCCGGCGTCTGCGTGGCGGCCGACGGCGACGCCTGCTGTCCCTGTGCCGCGTGAGGCTGCTGCCCGTACGGGGCCTGCGATCCGGGGGTCCCGTACGGCGCGGCCCCCGGCGACGGCTGAGCCGCGCCCGTCTGACCGGCGGCCGGCTGCTCGCCCCCGTGCTGGCCCGGAGCGCCGCCCTGCGCCGCCCCGGCGGAGGCCTGCTGGTCCGCGGGAACGCGGGCACGCAGCCACTCGGCGAGCGCCGGGTAGCAGTTCGGGTGCGCGAGGATCGCCGGGCGCAGATCGGGCCGCGCGGTGGCGAGATGCCCGAGGGTGGCGGGCTCGATGGCCGGATCCGCCAGGTCCCGCTCGGTGTAGGTGGAAAGGTCGCGCTCGGTCATGAATCCCCCAGGTCGTACGTCTGCCAGCCCTCCACGGCTCGCCCGGACAGCCTACCGGCGCCGAAGCGCGCGGTCCCCGATCCGGACGCCGCGGGCCGGGCCCTCCCCGCGCTCAGATGTCGCGGCGCGGGGAGCGGCCGACCACCTCGGCACGGCGGCGCAGATCCTCGAAGTGCTCGCGCATCCGCGTGATCGCGAGGTCGGCGTCGCGGGCCTGGAGCGCCTCGACGATGCGGAGGTGGACGATGCCGCGATCGAGCGACGGTCCGTCGGGAAGCGACGTGCCCGCGTGATCGAACAGCTCGCCGAAGAGGTTCCAGAACAGCTCGATCAGGTTCTCGACGAGGGGATTCCCCAGCCCGCTGTACAGCGTCCGGTGGAAGTCGGCGTCGAGCTCGACGAAGGTCTCGCCCCGCTCCTCGACCGCGATCATCTCCCGCGCGATCTCGGCGCAGCGCTCGAGAGCCGCCGAGTCGTCGACCCTCGCCACCGCCGGCATCAGCCCGACCTCCATCGCCTCGCGCGCCGTGAGGATCTCCTGGATCGCTCGCGACGAGTCGGCCAGGCCGTACGGGAGCTGCTCGATGAGGGGGCGGAAGGAGAACTCCGCGACGAACAGCCCGTTGCCGTGCTGGGCCTCGATCACGCCCAGCGTCTGCAGGCTCCGCGTCGCCTCCCGCAGGGACGGGCGGCTCACGCCGAGCTCGACCGCCAGAACCGCCTCGGACGGCAGGCGGTCCCCCGGCGCCAGGTCGTGCTCGCGGATGTAGTCGCGAAGCAGCGCCTGTGCGCGCCGGTAGATGGGGCCGCCGGATCCGCTCATGCCCTCGTCGTCTCCTTCACCTGCTCGAGTGCGTCCTGCAGCGAAGGCAACAGCGTATCGATCGCGGCGCGTCCCGCCGGATCGACGGGGCCCCACGGCACGCGCGCGGGTCCCGCGTCCGGCCCGAGCCGGTTCATCAGCTCCTTCACGAAACCCGGCCCCGTCGACGCCCGCGCGATCTCGCGGAACGGCCGATGCAGGGCGTAGGCCCGGTCGACATCGCCGCGATCGAACGCGTCGACGACCGCGTGCGCAATCGGGGCGAGGCCGTTGTACAGGCTGCCGATCGCCTGGCCGAGCCCCATCGCGAGCGCCGCCGGCAGGAGCTCGTCACGGCCGAAGTACGCCGTCATGTCGGCCGCGCCGTCGAGGATCGTGTCGAGTTCCAGCAGATCGGCGTCGGTGAACTTCACCGACCGCAGCGTCGGAAGCTCCTCCCTCGCGAGGGCGAGGACCTCGCTCGGCCGGATCGTCGACCCGGTCATCGAGGGGATCTGGTAGTAGCACAGCGGCGTCGTGCCGGCGGCCTCCGCCACGGCGGCGAGGTAGTCGACGACGTGCGAGGCCGATGGGGCCTCGCCGTAGAACGGCGCGACGCTCGCGACGAGATCCGCCCCGCGGGCCGCGGCGTGGGCGGCGAGCTCCGCCGCCTGCTGCTGCGGCACTCCTCCGACGTGGACGCCGATCCGCAGGCCCTCCCCGGCGTCCAGCCAGGCCTCGGCGAGCTCCAGCCGCTCGTCGACGCTCAGCGAGGGGAACTCCCCGCTCGTGCCGTTGACGAACACCCCGGCCACCCCCGCCTCCGCGAGGTGACGCGCCTGCCGCGGCACCACGGCCGCGTCCAGCCATCCCGACTCGTCGAAGGGCGTCAGCGACGCCGCCCAGAACTCGAACCTGCTCATCTCGATCCCACTTCCCGACCCGCCAGCGGCGGATCGCCTCTCGGCGCCGGGCGCGTCCCGGCGCCCGTCCACTACGACTTCGTCGCCCCCTCGGTCAGCCCCGCGACGATGTATCGCTGCAGGAAGATGAACGCGGCGATCACCGGCAGCGCGATGACGGTCGACACGGCCATCAGGTCGTTCCAGCGCACGCCGAACTCGTTCGTGATCTCGGCCAGGACGATCGTGATCGGCTGCATCCGCTCGTGCGTGGCGAGCGCGAGACCGAAGACGAACTCGCCCCAGGCCCCGAGGAAGGTGATGACCACGGTCGTGATGATCCCCGGCGTCGAGATGGGGACGACGACGCGCAGGAACCCGGTGAACTCGTTCGCCCCGTCGATCTTCGCCGCCTCGATGACCTCGCCGGGAACCCCGAGGAAGTACGGGCGCAGGATCGTGACGGCTAGAGGGATCGCGAGCGTGCAGTTGGCGATGATGAGGCCCAGATAGCTGTTGACGAGACCCGCGTTGCTGAACAGGACGAACAGCGGCAGCGCCAGGTTCACCGACGGCACCATCTGCACGATGAGCATCAGCATGAGCACGACCCCGACTCCGCGGACCCGCAGCTTCGCGAGGCCGTACGCCGCGGGGACGGCGAGCGCCAGGGTCACGATCGTCGTCCCGATCGCGATGATCGCGGAGTTCATCAGACCGCGCGCGATGTCCGGATCGCTGAACACGGCGCGCGCATACGAGTCGATCGTCGGCGGCACCGGGATGAGCGACGGCGGGACGCTGAAGATCGTGTCACTCGTCTTGAACGACGTGTTCAGCATCCAGTACACGGGGATCAGGTACGCGAGGGTCGCGATCACCCCGGCGAGCGCGAGCCAGCGACGCGTGCGGCGCTGGCGGCGCGTTCCGCGGGTCCGGCGCGAACCCGTCACGATCAGCGTGGTCGTCATGCCTGGTCCTCCTTCCGCATCGACCGGAAGTACAGGACCGACAGCAGGATCGGCACCACGAGCAGCACGGATGTCGCCACGGCGGCCGTGTCGAACCGCGAGAAGCCGAACGCCTCGTTGAACGCGTACACCGGCAGGGTCTGCGTGGCCCCGCCCGGTCCGCCTCCCGTCATCAGGAAGATCGTGTCGAACGTCTTGAACGTGTAGATGAAGATCAGCAGCAGCGTCGTGATCGCCACGGGGCGCAGCTGCGGGAGCGTGATGCTCCGGAACTGCTGCCAGGCGGAGGCGCCGTCGATCCTGGCCGCCTCGTAGAGCGTGCCGGAGATCTGCTCGAGACCGGCGGAGAGCAGGATCATCGCGAGCGGGCCGAAGCTCCATGCCGTCGCGAGGATCACGGCGATGATGGCGGTGATCGGCTGTCCGAGCCAGAACAGGTCCTCGTGCAGGAGGCCGAGGCCGCGCAGCACCGCGTTGAGCAGCCCGTAGCTGCCGTCGAGGAGCCAGCGCCAGACGTTCGCGCTGACGACCGTCGGCAGCACCCAGGCGATGAGGATCAGCGCCCGCAGCACGTTGCGCCCGCGATACGCGCGCCGGAACAGCAGCGCGAGGCCGAGGCCGAACGTGAACGTGATCGCGACCGTCCCGAACGCGTACACGAGCGAGATCCCGAACGAGTACCAGAACGTCGGCCGCGAGAACTGGTCCGTGTAGTTGTCGAGCCCGACCCACTCGGCCCCGCCCTGCACGATCTCGCGCAGGCTCACGTCGTAGAAGCTCTGGAGGATGTTGTACGCCAGCGGATAGAGCACGGTCGCGCACACGAACACGACCGCGGGGAGGATGAACAGGGCGGCGCTGAGCCTGGCCCCCATCCGGCGGCCGCGCCGCGGCGCGCGAGGGGCTCTCCCCCGCGCGGTCGCGGTGCTCACGCCTGCTGCCGACATGCGATCAGTTCCCGATCGCCTCGTCGATGCCGGACTGCGCGGACGCCGCCGCGTCCTCCGGCGACGCCGATCCGCTGATCACCTGCTGCATCGCCTGCTGAACCAGCGTCAGCGCCTCGTTCGAGTGCGGCGCCAGCTCGGCGTCCGGCGCCCAGGCCACCTCGAGCTGATCCGCGAACACCTGGCGCGTCGGGTCGTCGATCGCGACGTCGTCGCGCGCCGGCAGCTTGTTGCGCTCCGGCAGGTACTCCTCGAGCACCTCCGGCTGCTGGAGCCACTCGATGAGGTCCCACGCGGCATCCGCGTCGGGGCTCCCCGCGCCGATCGTGAGGTTCTCCGCCGACAGGAAGGTCGCGCTCGTCTCGTCGGCCGGGATCGGGGCGACGCTCCAGTTCATGTCCGGGGCGTTCTCGTCGACGACCGTCGCGGCGCTGGCGGAGTTGATCGCCATCGCGGCCTCGCCGTTCGTGAACGCCGCCATCGCATCGTCCTCGTTCCAGGTGAGGAAGCCCTCCGACATGCCGCCGGACTCGACGATCCGATCGAACGACTCCAGGGCGGCCACCCCGGCGTCGTCGCCGAAGGTGCCCAGGTCGCCGCCGGCGGCGAGCGCGCGCAGCAGGACGCTCGTCGCGCCCTCAGCACCCTCGACCCCGGCGACCGCGAGGCCGTACGAGGCCGCCCCGCTCGACGAGACCGCCTCGGCGGCCTTCTCGAGCTCGTCCCACGTCGTCGGCGGCTCGACGCCGGCCTCCTTCAGCGCGTCCTCGTTGTAGTAGAGCGCGTAGTCGTCGGCGAGGTGCGGGATGCCGTACGTGGCACCGTCGACCTGCCCCGTCTCCCAGCCCGTCGGGTAGTACGCGTCCTTCTCGCCCCACTCGTCGGCGTACGAGCTGATGTCCTCGATGATGCCCGCGTCAGCCATCTGCCCCGTGTCGAACGCGTTGATGAGCGCGACGTCGGGGATCTCTCCACCGGCGGCCGACTGCTGGAGCGTGCGGTTGAAGTCGTCGAACGGGATGAAGCGGACGTCCACCTCGACGCCCGTCTCCTCGGTGTACTTCGCCAGCGTCTCCTCGAGCGGGATGCCGTGCGGCTCCCCGTAGTAGTGCCAGAACGAGACGGTGCCGTCGCCTTCGGCGTCACCCCCGCCGCCTCCGCCGCCGAGCGCCCCGCATCCCGTGAGCGCCGCCGCGGTCAGCAGTCCCGCCGATACCGCGGCGCCGCGGCGCAGAAGTCGTGTTCCCTGTCGCATGATCCGCCCTCCCAGACGTCAGTGTCTGCCGAATGCGCCCCACAGTAGTTAGATATCTTACCTCTGTCAATCGTTCGCCTCGGGAACCGCGTGCGACACGTGCGGAGCACCCCTGCGGCCAGCAGCGGAGATCGGGGCGAACTGCGGACGGATCCGGGGAAGGCGTCCGCAGTTCGGCGGATCCTCCGCTCGGGCGCGCTACGGCCGGTCGGCCGGGGCGAGCAGCGGAGGAAGCAGGCGGGCGGCGGCCTCCCTGATGCGCTCGATCTCCGCGAGAGTCGCCGTCCGGTGCGGCCAGCGCACCCGCCCGACGTCGCCGAGGTGCCCGCCGGCGGCGGCGAGCGCCTTGTCCAGGGTCACGTTCGAGTAGCCCCTGGCCGCGAGCGGGGCGACGGCCTCGGCGAAGAGCTCGGCGATCATCCGCTCGATGCCGAGACCCCACGCGCGATCCGTCGCGCTCCGCCTCCCCCACTCGACGGCGCCGGCGGGATGCAGGCACGCGACGTTCGAGTACGCCCCGCGCGCACCGAGCCCGAGGCCGGTGGCGAGATGATGGCCCGGCACGAAGACCGACACCCGATCCGTCGTCGGCCGCATCGCCCGATACCAGGCGTCATCGCCGTCCGCCGTCTTGACGCCGACGATCGCCGAGAACTCTCCCGTGAGGTCGTCGAGCGCGTCGGGGGCGAGCACGTTCTTGGCGTGGGGCGGGTTGTAGAGCACCAGGCCGATGCCGCCAGCGGCCTCCGCATAGACCCGGACGACGTCGCGCACCTCGTCACGGTTGAGCGGGATCCAGTCGGGGAGGATCACCTGGATCGCGGACGGCTCGTGACGCCGCGCGCGACGGATCCGCTCGAGCGCCGTCGGCGGCGCCATGTGGCTCGCGCCGAGCTGGAACGGGATCCCCGCCGCTGAGGCGCGGCGCGCGACGAGCTCGGCGACGGCCTCCCACTCGTCGTCCGTCTGAGTGAAGAACTCCCCCGCCGTGCCGTGCGTGTACAGCCCGTCGGGACGAGCGGCGATCAGGCGGTCGAGCTCGTCGTCGAGCGCCTCGAGCGAGAGCGATCCGTCGGAGTCGAAGGGCGTGAGCACGGTCGCCCACGTCCCCCGGATCTCGTCTGCCGCCAGCGGTCGCACAGGGCCAGGGTACGCCGTGACCCGTCCCGCGTCGCGTGCGGATCTCCCCCGACGTCAGCAGCGGAGAACGCGCCGGGCTGCGGACGAATCCGGGGGATGCGTCCGCCGTTCGGCCGGTTCTCCGCTCGGGGCGGCGTCAGGCCGGGACGACACGGAAGGTGCAGGCGATCGCCTCGGCGCTGAGCATCGCGTCGATCGACGACCGCGGCGAGCCGGCGTACTTCGCCTCGATCTCCTCGTCGAGCGCGGCCTGGACCGGATCGTCGGTCTCCACCGCCTCGAGTGCCACGTCGACCCTGGGCAGCTCGAGCGCGGCGGCCCTGTCACGCTCGGCGAGAGCGCCGTCCCCGTCGACGAAGGCGACGGGCCGTCCCGCGATGACGTGGCGGTACCACCACGATCGGGTGCCGTACGCGGAGCGGATGTAGGGCGCGCCGCCGACGACCATCGACCAGATCGGCGTCGCGGCGTGCTCGCCGTTCCGCCTCTCGGTCACGATCGCGACGACGGTCGTCTCGTCGAGCAGCCTCACCACGGGTTCGAACGTCATGCGTCGAACGTATCGCGTCGCACCCGGTCGTGTCTGCCCGCGCGGCTCAGTCCGATCCGCTCGACGACGAGATCCGCACCGACGCCGCCCAGTCCGCGACCCACCGCGGCAGCTCGAGGCTCTCGGGCGCCTCCTCGGCCGCCTCGAGGATCTCGGACGTGTGCACCTGACCTCCCGACTTCCGGAGGAACCGCGCCTGCACGACGGCGCGGGCGATCACCTGCCCTCCGCGCCGGAACTCCTGGTGCATGTACGCGGCGCGCTCGTCGAGCCCCAGCACCCGCGTCGTCACGACGAACCGCTGCCCCAGCGTCAGCGAGCGCTTGTAGGTGATCGTCTGCGCCCCGACGACCGGGTACCAGCCGCGCCGGTCGATCTCCTGCCAGAAGCCCGACCGCATCATGAGGTCGGTGCGGCCGAGGTCGAGGAGCGCCAGGTACCGCGCATTGTTCATGTGACGCAGCGGATCGAGGTCGGTCGGCCAGACGCGGAAGGGCGTGCGAACCTCGCTCCACAGCGACACCCGCGGCGCCCGTCTCAGCCGCAGCCAGAGTCGGAGCAGTCGAAAATAGAGATTCACGTGTCTAGTACACCAGCAGCTCCCCCAGGCGCGGTTCCGTACCCTGGTCCACGTGCACGCGAAGATCCTGCTCTCCTACGTCTTCACCCCGCTGCCCGACCCCGAGGCGATCCGTCTCTGGCAGCGCGACCTGTGCGAGGCCCTCGGCCTGCGCGGGCGGATCCTCGTGTCCGGGCAGGGCGTGAACCTCACCCTCGGCGGCGAGATGGGCTCCCTCAAGACGTACGTGCGCAAGACGAAGCAGTACGCCCCGTTCCGCCGGATGGACGTGAAGTGGTCGGAGGGGTCCGATCTCGACGACGACGGGCTCAGCCTCGACTTCCCCCGCCTCTCGGTGAAGGTGCGCGATGAGATCGTGTCGTTCGGCGCCCCGGAGTCGCTCGAGGTCGACGCCGACGGCGTGGTCGGCGGCGGCGAGCGGCTGGCGCCCGCCGAGCTGAACCGGATGGTCGCCGAGCGCGACGACCTGGTCCTCTTCGACGGGCGGAACGCGTTCGAGGCGGAGATCGGCCGGTTCCGCGACGCGATCGTGCCCGACGTCGAGACGACGCGGGACTTCGTCGCCGAGCTCGACTCCGGCCGCTACGACCATCTCAAGGGCCGGCCCGTCGTCACGTACTGCACGGGCGGGATCCGGTGCGAGGTGCTCTCGAGCCTGATGCGCGACCGCGGCTTCGCCGAGGTGTACCAGCTGGACGGCGGCATCGTCCGCTATGCGGAGGCGTTCGGCAGCGACGGCCTCTGGGAGGGCGAGCTGTACGTGTTCGACGGACGGGAGTCGGTCGCCTACGGCTCGGATCCCGCCACGATCGGGCGGTGTCGCGCGTGCGGCGCGGCGACGAGCCGGATGGTGAACTGCGCCGACGCCGCGTGCCGCTCCCGCGTGGTGCTCTGCGACGCCTGCGGCGACAGGGTCGCGTGCGCGCGCCACGCCGAGCGGCGGAGCGATCAGCCGACGAGCGCGGCGACCTCGTCCGGGGTGGGCACCGCGGCCTGAGCCCCCTGGCGCGTGACGGCGATCGCCGAGGCGGCCGCGCCCGCACGCGCCGCGGCGACGAGGCGGTCCATCCGGACGGGCCCCGGTGCCAGGTTCGCCGCGAAGACGCCGCAGAACGTGTCGCCCGCACCGGTGGTGTCGACGGGGTCGACCGGGAAGGCCGGCACCTCCTCGCGCGCGTCGCCGATCGCGATGATCGAGCCGGCGGCGCCGAGGGTGACGACGAGCGCCGGCACCTGAGCGGCCAGCGCATCGATCGCCGCGGACCGCTCACCGAGGCCGGCGATGTCGGTGAGCTCGTGCTCGTTGACGACGAGGACGTCGACGAGCGGCAGCACGCGGGCCGCGGTCGCGGCGTCGGTGAGGGGCTCGGACGGCGCCGCGTTCAGGACGAAGAGCGCGCCGGCGGCGCGGGCCTCGGCGGCGGACACCGCCAGCTCGACCGGGATCTCGAGCTGGGCGGCGATCACGTCGGCGCCCGCGACGATCTCGCGCTGGCGCGGGGTGAGCGCCGTGAGCGCGCGGTTGGCGCCGGCGACGACGACGATCGTGTTCTCGGCGGCGTCGTCGACCGAGATCAGCGCCATGCCACTGGGCTCGACGGCCGTCGCGAGCCCGGAGACGTCGATCCCGTCGGCCTCGAGCAGCTCCCGCAGCTGTGCGCCGTCCGGATCGTCGCCCACCGCGCCGACGAAGGCCGTGTCCGCTCCGCCGGCGCGCGCCGCGGCCACCGCCTGGTTCGCGCCCTTGCCGCCGCCGCCGCGCGAGAAGCCCGTGGCGAGCAGAGTCTCACCCGGCGAGGGGATGCGCGGCACCCGCGCCACGACGTCCATGTTCACGCTTCCGACGACGGCGATGCTCATCCGCTGCTCTCCCTCCGCGCCGGCCGGCGCACTCGTCCATCCTGCCCTGTCGTCGACCCGCGGCGCACCGGCGAGCACAACGCAGTCGATCCGGCGGTGAGGTGCGGCCGGATCCCCGGAGTTCCGCCGGGGCTGACGCGGGTGCCCCGCGGATCGACTGCGTTGTGCGCCGCCGCCGTGCGGTCCGGGGCGGGGCCGGGGAGCCGTGGGGCGGATCAGTCGCGCTGGAGATCGCGGATGATGCGCACCGCGCCCGTGTCGGCGACCAGCTCGCCCGAGCGCGTCGCCTCGCCGCGGTGCGCCGCCGCCCTGGGCCGGTAGACGACGAGCGAGTGGAAGACGAAGCGCGCGAGGAACGCGACCGCGAGCGTGATGGCCGTCGCCACGGCGCTCGTGATGTGCCACGACTCCACGAGCAGCGCCATGACGGGGATTCGGATCGCCGCCTCGGCGTTGTTGAACGCGAACGACGTGGCGAAGCGCCGCCAGAACCCCGCAGCGCGGGCGCGCATGTCTGCGAACACGAACCGCTCCTGCAGCAGGAAGTTCGCGACGATCGTGATCTCGGCAGCGACGATCGCCGCCCACAGGTAGCCGACGCCGACCTCCGTCAGCGCCCAGACGATCGCGACGTTGGCGACCGCGCCAGCGGCGCCGATGAGGGCGAACACCGACATCTTGCCGAAGCGCAGGCGCGTGAGCTGCGCGAGGAAGTGCATCCCCTGACGCGGCGTCGCTTTGGAGACCCCGTCGCGGCGGCGGTCGAACGCCATCGGCACCTCGGCCACGCGCAGGTCGGAGCGCACGAGGATCTCGAGGAGGATCTTGAACCCGTCCGGCCGCAGCGCGCCGACGTCGACGCGGCGTCGGTCCACGAGGAAGAACCCGGTCATCGGGTCGGTCACGCTCTGCAGCCGGACGGGGAACATCGCCTTCGTGATCGCGGTGGCCGCGCGCGAGACCCACACGCGCATCCGCGTGCCGAGCCCGGCGGAGTCGCCCCCTCCCGTGTAGCGCGACGCGATCACGGCGTCGACGTCGCCCGAGGCGTGACGCTCGAGGAGCTGCGGGAGCACGGACGGCGGGTGCTGCAGGTCGCCGTCCATGACGATGCAGACGTCGCCGCGCGCCGCGACGAGCCCGCGCGCGACCGCGCCGCCGAGGCCCCCGTCGCGCTCCCCCGCCGCGCGGTGGATGACCCGCACCGGGACCGAGGCACTCTGCGCGACCCGCGCGATCTCCTCGGGCGTGCCGTCGTCGCTGTCGTCGATGAAGAGGATCTCGGCCCCGTGCCCCTCGAGCGCGTCCTGGATCCGCGCGACGAGCTCGGCGACGCTGCGACGCTCGTCGCGCGTCGGCACGATCACGGTCGTCGACGGGGAGGACTGCACGCGTCAATGGTGTCACGCGAGGCTGTGGCCCGGCTCCCGATGCGGAGCCCGCTCCCATCGCGGCGACGTACGCTGGAGTCATGACCTCCTCCACACCGATCCGGATGTTCGGCGCCGAGTGGTGCCGCGACTGCCGTCGCACGAAGGCTCAGCTCGACGAGCTGGGCGTCGCCTACGAGTACGTCGATCTCGAGGCCGACCCGTCTGCGGCCGACGTCGCGAAGGAGATCTCGGGCCGCACCCAGATCCCCGTCGTGCTCTACCCCGACGCGTCGCACCACGTGGAGCCCACGAACGACGACGTCGAGACGAAGCTGCGGGAGCTCTCCCTCATCTGACGGACGCGCTCCCGACGGGGTCCGCGTGTCTTCGCGCCCCACGGATCCGGTTTCCACGGCACAATGGGAGCCGGAGGAAGGGGTCCAGGTGGACGAGGGAGTCGAGACGAGCCCGCTGCACCTGCCGCATCACGCGGCGGAGTGCCCGAAGTGCTTCGAGGAGCTGCGCGCCGATCGGAACTGGTGGCAGGCGAAGCCGGATGGCGCGCGCCTGGTCGGCCTGGTCGTCGCGCGCGACGACCTGCCGACGGTCAAGCAGCAGCGGGACGACCTGACCCGCTTCGGCGTGCCCATCGAGGGCTTCCGTCACCCGGCGCCCGACATCCTCGAGACGTGGGAGGCGCGCCTCGAGCGCCTCTTCGCGACCCTCGGGGCCGGCGACGTGCTCGTCGTCGCCGCTCTCCGAGCGCTCGGTCGCGACTCCTCCGAGGGCGCCCGCACGGTGGCCGCGCTGCGCAAGCACGGCATCGTCGTGAAGGTCCTCAGCCACGAGGCGCACCACCTGCGCCCCGCCCCGACGCCCTGAGCCGCGCGCCGCTCAGCCGACGCGGCTGAGGACGACGACGTCGGTCGGCGTCTCGCGCCGCTCGGCGAGCCGGTCGAGACCCTTCTCGTCGGCGACCCACTGCTCCCACAGGCGCTCCCGCCTGGTGCCGGCCGCCGCGCGCCCCTCGACCTCGAACGTCTCGCCGCCCCTCAGCGTGACCGTCGCCCTCGGCTCCGACCGGAGGTTGAGCCACCACGCCGGGTGCCCCTCGCCCCATCCGTTCATCGCCAGGGTGTGGAGGTCGCCCTCGTCCTCCCGGTACCCGAGGATCGCCATCCGCTCGCGGCCGCTGCGCCGCCCCGTCGTGGTCAGCGCGAGCGCGCCCCACGTCTGGCGCTCGCCGGGGAGCCACAGCCCGCGGCCGACACCGCGCCGCGCGATGGCGCGATGGATCCGCCAGGCCGTCGTCACGACGAACCGGGGCGGGACGAAGGGCTCTGACGGCATCGGTCTCCCCGATCGGTCGCGCGGACACGCTCAGGATGGCAGACGAGCGACGGACCCGCCAGAGCCGAGGGGCCGCCGGCCGGTCCGGATGCCGCGAAGGCACCCGAGAGGCGATTCTCCGGTGCCTTCGCGGCATCCGAGCGGATCAGGGGGCGCAGGCAGTGGCCGCCTCCGAGGCGACGCCGTTCTCGCGGACGAGGTACACGTCGATGCACGTCCGATCGCCCGCGGCGGGCACGGACACCCGCGTCTCACGGGTGTCGTGGAACTCCGCCTCCCCGCCGGCCACGTCGAGGGACCACTGGTACCGGTCGCCGTCGGCCGGATCGGGGTTCGTCCAGCGGAAGGTCACCTCGTCGCCCGAGACGGTGCCGGCGAGGCCCTCCACCGGCGGTGGCGTCTCGGTGACCGGATCCTGCGGCTGGGGTGTGGAGGCCTCCGGGTCAGGGGCGCCGTCGCCGATCAGCGGCGGCAGGGCGAACACCGCCCCGACGATCAGCGCGGCGGCGACGAGGGCGCCGCCGACCAGCCAGGGCCAGCGGGGGCGCTGATCCCGCGTCCGGCGGCCCGCCGGGGGATCGACCGTCTCCGCGGACGATCCGGCGACCGGCCAGGCCGGAGCAGGGGGACGCGCGGGCGCGCCGCGGCCCGGGCTCGTCCACGATCCCGTCTCGGACAGCGGAGAGCCTGGATCGACGACGGGGAGGGATCCGGGGGCCAGGGTCGGCGCCTCCGCGGCATCGGGGAGCGGGTCGGCGGCGGGGCGCGCTCGCATCACGGTGGGGTGGTCCTGCTCCTCGAGCGGCGCGGGGGCGCCGGCCGTGACGTCGCCGTCCGGCAGGATGCTCGTCACGTCGCGAACCCGGGTGACGCCGTCGTTCTCGTCGTCGAACTCCTCCGTCGGGGAGTCCTCGACGATGTCGATGAGGGTGACGGAGTGCTCCAGCTCGATCTGCACCTTCTGGAGCGCGCGGGCGAACGCGACGGCCGAGGGGAAGCGGTCCTCCGGCCGCTTCGCCATGGCCCTCGCCAGCGCGGCCTGCAGGGAGGCGGGCACGTCGGGCCGGTCGATCCGCTGCAGCGGCATCCGCTCCGCCCGGTCGATGAGCTCCGTGCTCGTGTTCCGCCGCCCGGGGATCTCGAACGGCGCCCTGCCGGCCAGGAGCGTGTACACGGTCGCCCCGAGCTGGTAGACGTCGGTCGACGTGCCGTTGCGCGGCGGCACCGCGAACGACTCCGGGGGCGACCACGGGATCGACATCCCGGCGGCCTCCTCTTCGGTGCCCGCGTTCGCGGCGATGCCGAAGTCGGTGAGCGCCGGACGGTTGTATTCCGTGACGAGGATGTTCGCCGGCTTGATGTCGCGGTGCAGGACCCCCATGCGGTGCGCCGTCTCGACCGCCGCGATCACGGGGATCGCGGTGCGCAGCGTCTCCGCGACCGAGAACGGATCCTGGCGGTACCGGAGCTGCAGGTTCGGCCGAGGGCAGTACTCCATCACGATGTAGGGGCGCCGGTCGGCCGACATCCCCGCCTGGTGGATCGTCACGATCGCGGGATGCGACGACAGCATCGCCATGACGTTCGCCTCGGCGGCGAACTGCTGGCCGGCCGACTCGAGCCGGTCCGGCAGCAGCACCTTCACGGCGACGCGTCGGCGCGGGAGCTGCTGCTCGTAGAGGAACACGTCCGCGAAGCCGCCGGAGCCGAGCAGCTTGATGTGCTCGAAGCCCGGCAGGTCGGGGGGCGCGGTGGGCGGGCGCCTGCTCACGGCAGTCCCTCGAACGACACGATGACCCCCTCACCGAGATCGAGCGTGTCGCCGTCGATCAGGATGGTCCGCTCTCCGGGGTGCAGCCGCTGCGGGTCGCCGTCTCGGTAGAGCATCGTGCCGTTGGTCGAGTTCAGGTCGGTGACGATCGCCGAGTCGTCCTCGATCTTGATCTCGATGTGGTTGCGCGAGATGTCGTGCATGGGGCTCTCGACCGTCACGAGGTACGGCACGTCGTCGCCCACGGAGCGGACGGAGCGCGGCCGGCGGCCGATGAGGACGGGCCGGTCCAGCGGAGCCTCCGTGCCGTTCGACACCCGCACGCGGGCAGTCGTCGAGCGCGCCGCCGGCACCGCCGCTCCGGCGCGCAGGGCGGAGAGGTCCTGGCCTGAGATGGTGCGGCCGTCGTGGTCGCCCTCCCCCGCAGGGGCGGCGGGGACGGCGGGCGCGGCAGGGGCGGCAGGGGCGGCGGGCGTCGCGGCCCGCGCGGAGAGGACGTCCTTCGGCAGCACGGTGTTGCCGTCGTGGTCGCCGGTGACGCCGTCGACCGCCGGGACGCGCGAGAGCTCCGTCGGCGCGGTCGGCGGCTGGGCGGAGCGCGGCGCGGCGTGCGACTCGTGGTCGTCGTAGATCCCGTCGCCGTCGGCGTCGATCGGGAGGATCGTCTCGTGCGGCAGGATGTGCGTCTCGCCGGTCTGCACGGCCTCCTCGACGCGCTCGGGAGCCAGCGGCAGCGCGATCCGGACGGCCGAGGCGCGGACGATGCCGGCGACGATCGGCAGGACGGGCTCCGCCGCCCGCCACGCGAGCGACAGCTCGACGCGCTCCGCGCCCTGCACCACGTGCTCGGCGGCGTCGCTGTCCGCCGGCGCGCCGGAGAGCGTCACGTCGTCGATCTCATCGCCCGTGACGGTCGCCGACAGGGCGCCCCTGATGACGATCCGCGCGCTCGTGCGATCGCCGGACACCACCGCGACGTCGTCCACGCCGTCGAGCGCGGCGAGGAGCGCGTCGACATCGCCGCGCAGCAGCGGCCAGATCTCGTCGACCACGTCGTCAGGGACGTCGGGCGGCAGGACGACGACCTTCCCTGCGATCGCCACGATCGCGGTCCCCGGTGCATAGCGTGCGCGGATCATCGCGACACCGCCTCTCGCGGTTGTGTGTCGGATTCGACGTCATCGTCCTCGTCCGACCCGCCGACCGTGATCGCGTCGACGACGACGGCGGTGACGTTGTCGCGGCCGCCCGCGGCGACCGCCTCCCTCACGAGCGCGGACGCCGCCCCCTGCGCCTGGGGCTCGGCGCGCAGGATCTCAGCGATCCTGGCGTCGTCCAGGTCGTTGGAGAGCCCGTCGGTGCACAGCAGGATCCGATCGCCCGCGACGGCCGGCAGCATCCAGTAGTCGGCCTCGCCGACGCTGCCCGCCCCCATCGCGCGCGTGATGACGTTGCGCCGGTTGTCGCGTCTGGCCTGCTCCGGTGTGATCCTGCCGCGGTCGACGAGCTCCTGGACGACGGAGTGGTCGACGCTGATCTGCTCGAGCGCATCGCCCGCCAGGCGGTAGATGCGCGAGTCGCCGAGGTTGATCGCGAGCCAGTAGCCCCCGCCGTCGACCTCGCTGACGAGGACGCCGGCGAACGTCGTGCCCGCGCCGTTCTCGCGTCCTCCGGACAGGTCGTTCACCTCGCGGCGCGCCCGCTCGAACGCGTCGCGCGCCTCGTCGACCGAGACCTCGTCCTGACCGACGAGCGGGGCGAAGGCCGACACGGCCGTCGCCGAGGCGACCTCGCCGGCGTCGTGGCCTCCCATGCCGTCGGCGACGGCGAACACGGGCGCCGCCGCGACGAACGCATCCTCGTTCAGCGTGCGCTTGGCTCCCACGTCGGTGGCCGCGCCGGCCCTGACGGTCACGGGCGCGCTCACGAGCGCTCCTCGATCGTCGCCCGCCGGTCGCCCATCTCGAGCACGTCCCCCGCGGCGAGGCGCGTGCGCTCGCCGGGACCCGCCTGGCGTCGCTCGGAGCCCCGAACGAGCACGACCCCGTTCGTCGAGTGCCGGTCGATGAGCCAGACGCCATCGTCCGACGCCTCGAGCTCGAAGTGGGTCTTCGACAGCGAGAGCGTCTCGTCGCGGATGGCGATCGCGGCCACACCCTCCTCCT
>JBQDDT010000055.1:0-16491 GCA_052092505.1 Microbacterium sp.
GTGGCAGCCGGTGAAGGGCTTGTATGCGGACTTCCGTGCCGACGGTCTTCCGATGACGTACTCCCAGGTGACGAATGCGGCGGCGATCTGCGCTGGCATCGCTTCGGGTGACCGGGCGGCGGCGATCGCCGCGAGGATCAGCGATCCGCGGACTCTGGTCGTCCGCTCCTTGTACGCGGGAGCGGACGGGCATGTCGACTCCGCAAGGTGGGATCGGATCTCTCGGCGAGATCTGGTCTTCGACTGGGACGTGGCGCGGGAGATCGTCCGCGCGGAGCCGTTCCTTTCGGCAGTCGTGCACGATGCTTATCGGGCGGCTGGGCGGAGCGATCTCGCCGTGGCCGCGCTGGAGGACTGGCACGCCATCATCGATGGTGACACGTATCGCGAGACATGGAACTGGGGGAGTCCCTGCCACGGGTGGAGCTCGACCCCGACGATCGACATCGTCCGGAGCATTCTCGGAGTCGCCCCGGTCGAAGCGGGGTATCGACGTGCACGTGTCGCGCCACGCCGTCCTGAGCACGTCACCCGGGTCTCGGGCGAGGTGCCGACGCCCCACGGTCGCATCAGGGTCTCGCTCGTCGAGGACGAGATGTCGTTGTCGACCCCTGTTCCCGTGCGTCTCGAGCGCGAGGGATGCGTCCCGGAGGACCTGCCGCCGGGGACGCATCTGCGACGACTGGATGAGCGAGTCAGAACGGATACCCGTAGCGGGCGAGGAACAGGAGTGCGGAGATGACGGCGTACAGCAGGAACGTGGCAGCGATCCACGGGCACGCCCACCGGCTCGTCGCGTAGTCCCCGCGCCGGAGGGTGGGGAGCATCCCGACGAGTCCGACGAGCTGGACGGCGGTCAGGGCGACGTACGACCAGTCCTCGAACACCCAGGCGAGCGGCACGAAGTGCAGGCAGACGCAGAGCCCGATCCACCAGCCGTACCAGCGGGTCTGCTTCCGCCGGGCGAGTATGAGGCAGCCGGCGCCGATGAGGATCGTCTCGGCGGCGACGATGAGGCCGAACACCTCGTAGCGGCCCTCCAGCGCCGACGGCGTCGACCAGTTCCGCCAGACGAGCAGCCCGAACCCGATCGCGACGAGGAAACCGAGGACGGACCCCGCGCCCCAGAGGCCGCGGAGCCGAGGTCGGGGATCCTCCTGCGACCAGCCGAACCAGCCGGCGGCCATCAGCGCGAGCCAGGCGATCGCGACCGCCTGGTCTCGGAGGAACTCCGTGAGCATGAAGCCACCGTATGCGTCGCTCCAGCGCCCGAACAGGGCCAGATGTCACGTCGTCGAGATCACGGAGTGCGTGTGCCCGAAGCCGTCGTTCCGGAGTCGGGCACGTGGGCCAGCGCGCCCGCACAGGGGAGGCCGCCGCTCCGGCTCACATGGCGTCGCCGATGTAGCTGTACTTGACGAACACCTCGCTCGCGAGCCCCGCGTCGTCGAGGAGGCCCTGCAGCGCCCCCATCATGTACTTGGCGTCCCAGCCCATGTAGAGGAAGTGCTCCGGATCGAGCTCATCCCACTGGCCGTTCCAGTTCCTGCCGGAGTAGATCGGCCCGCCGCGACGCTCGCTGTAGGCGACGACGTGCTGCCGCGAGTCGGCCCACAGCCGCTTGAAGATCCGGTTGAAGAGATACCGGACGTCATAGACCTCCCAGTGCTCGCCCCGGTACTCGACGTACTCGAACTCGCGCTGCCAGCCCCGCGGCCAGCCGCGGCGCAGCTTCGCATCGAGGATCGGGGTGAGCCCGTCGTCGTCGATCGCCACGACCGCCGGTCGCCGCCAGATCCCGAGGAACGCCGTCACGAGCCGCTCGGTGCGCTCCGTGATCGCCGCGGTGGTCCAGGCATCGGCGGCCGCGAGGTCCTCGGAGATCGCGATGCCGCTCGAGCGGTAGACCCCGTCGCGCTTGTCGGGGAACGTCGCAGCGGCGAAGGCGCGCTCGGCGAGCGCGTTCTCGATCAGCGTGAGGTTCCCGAGCGTCGGGGCGAGCGCGCGGAAGCTGTTCTGCTCGTCCTCCGTCAGCTCGGTCCACACGCGTGATCCGTCGCCCGTCCATTCGTCGGAGGGCGCGAGCGGGAAGACGTGGTCGACGCCGACGTCCGCGAGGTGCTCGACGCCCGCGATCCGGCCGAGGACGTACTCGGGGTGGGGCAGCTCGCTGTACTTCAGAGAGACGCGCACCCGCTCGTCCGACGGCGTGATCCTGGCCAGGGCGCGGACGAGGGCGTCGTGGCTCTCCCCGCGCGCGCGGCACATCCGGGCGACGAGGCGCTCGTTCGGCAGCCCGATGATCTTCCGCCGCAGCAGAAGCGACTGCACGTGCTCGAGCGTCTCGATCAGCCGCTCGCGCGACAGCTCGCCCGCGCGATGCTCCCGGTACGCGCGCATCACGAGCGGGTACATGCCCTTGCCGAACACCCCGATGTACTCGAGCTGCCGCGACAGCTCGGCGTCGGGCTCGCGGGACGGCTCGAGGAGCGTTCGGTAGACGTCGGAGAGCTCGCGCCACTCGGCTGCGTGCTCGCGGAGCGCGTCGACGTCGAGGCGGGGGAACGAGCGCTGGAAGGCGTCGTAGACGCCCCGCTCGCCCTCGATCATCACCTCGCGCCCGGTGAGCATGATGAGGTAATGACGCCAGAATGCGCCGATCTGCTCGCCCGTGTTCTCCTCGATCGGGAGCCAGAAGCTCTCCTCGATCTCGGTCTGCTCAGCGTGCGTGAGCCCCATCAGCACGTAGTTGTGGATCAGCTCGTGGTCGCGCAGAGGAGCTCCGGTGGAGTTGAGGCTCTCGAACGTCTGCTGCGCGTTGGCGTCGGCCCCGAGGGTGATCGCGACGTGCTCGAGCTTCTGGAGGCCGCGCCAGATGCGAGGCGCCTCCTCTGCCTGCACCTGGCTGCGGAAGAAGGCGTAGTTGTCGTCGAAGCGCGACTCGCGCATCGCCTCGTCGGGGGCGCGGCGGTCGAGGACGACGCTCTCGAACACGTCGGCCCAGGCGCGGTGCGGGCGCAGCTTCGTCCGCGACGGGTCGTCCGCGCGGACCAGAACCCGCTCCAGCTCGGCGGCGAGCTCCGGGTCGGCATCGCGCACGGTGTGGTGCAGCGCCGCGACGAGCAGCATCAGGGTCGTCGTGCGCTGCTGACCGTCGATGAGCACCAGCGCCGCCTCGTCGGGATCGGAGTTCACTGACGACAGGATCGAGCCGATGAAGTGCGTGTGGCGGTCCTCGTGCTCGGAGACCGCGCGGATGTCGGCGAGCAGCTGCTCGCACCCGCCGATGTCCCAGCGATACTGCCGCTGATAGACCGGGACGACGATCGTCGTGGCCGGGTCGGAGAGCCAGGCGATCGTGTTGACCGCGGTGGCTCGGACGTTGGTTGCCCGTGTCGAGGAAGCGCTGACGTTGCTCATCGACAATCAGCTTAAGGCAGGTAGGCTTACCTTACCTGGGCCTGTAAAAACTTCGCTGGCCCCCTACGAAAGGCATGCATTCAGCCATGGGTTACATCAAGTCCGAAGCACTCGAAGAGACCGGCTTCGTCATCCTGGATTCGTACGACCAGGCGGCCGACCCCCAGGAGTGGCTCGACATCGAGTACGTCGACTGGAAGTCCTCGGGCGACACGCGGTTCGCGCCGCTCGCGTCGGCCAAGGGCGAGATCGAGTGCAACGGTTTCTGGAACCACAAGCCGCCGCGCACCGACAAGGACGGCGTCTGGATCGACTCGCAGGTCGCCAAGGCGCCGAACCTCACGCGTCGCGCCCTGGAGCCCGGTTCGAACGTGGGCCGCTGCCGCGTCATCGAGCTGCAGCCGAACACGTACGCGGACTGCCTCTACAACCTCCACCAGGACGACAACAACCGCCTGAACCCGGACGGGACCGGCTGGGTCGTGCGCTCGTTCTTCCAGCTCACGGACGACAAGGACAGCTTCTTCGTCCTCCGCGACAACCGCACCGACCCGAGCGTCGAGTACCGGATCGCGCTCCCGGCTGGAGCGCAGCTCGTGATCGACACGCAGCGTCTGTGGCACGCCGCCACCCACGTCGGCGACGAGCCCCGCTACTGCCTGATCAACTCGTGGGAGTCCGGCCCCGAGCTCGACGCCTACCTCGAGAAGTGGAACGCCACGACCGAGTACCAGCAGGTCGAGCTCCCGCAGGAGGTCCTCGACGCCGGCCAGGCCGAGCAGGAGCGCCGCATCGCGGCCCGCGCCGCGTACTACGCGGCCAAGGGGCAGCAGGAGAAGGTGGCGATGAGCGAGGCCTGATCCGCTCCACACACGAAGGGCGCCCCCGGTTCGAGGACCGGGGGCGCCCTTCCGTCTTCCGCGGAGTCAGGTGACGGCGCCGAGCTGCCAGGGGACGAACTCGTCCTGGCCCAGGTCGAGGTCCTCGCTCACGGTCGGCTCGCCCGATGCGACCCGCAGGATGAGGTCGAAGATCTCGCCCCCGACCTCCTCGAGCGTCGCCTCGCCCTCGGCGATGCGCCCGCAGTCGAGGTCGATGTCCTCGCGCTGCCGGCGGTACAGATCGGAGTTCGTCGAGAGCTTGATCGACGGGGTCGGCTTCGCGCCGAGGACGGAGCCTCGCCCCGTCGTGAAGCAGACCACCGTCGCGCCCCCGGCGATGAGCCCCGTCACCGAGACCGGGTCGTATCCCGGCGTGTCCATGAAGCACAGCCCCGTGGCGCTGATCCGCTCGGCGTACTCGTACACCTCGGCGAGATCCGACTGACCCGACTTGGCGACCGCGCCGAGCGACTTCTCGAGGATCGTCGTGAGCCCGCCGGCCTTGTTCCCCGGCGACGGGTTGTTGTCGAGCGTGCCGCCGCCGGCCCTGGCGTACTCCTGCCACCAGTCGATGCGCTCGAGCAGCTTCTCGGCCACGCGCGGGGCGACGGCCCTGCGGGTGAGGAGATGCTCGGCGCCGAACACCTCGGGCGTCTCCGCGAGGACGGAGGTCGCGCCGTACGACACGAGGAGGTCGGAGGCGTGGCCGAGCGCCGGGTTGGCGGTGATGCCGGAGTAGCCGTCGGACCCGCCGCAGTTGAGCCCGAGCACGAGCTCCGACACGTCGCAGGGCTCACGGCGGCGCGAGCGCACGTCGTCGAGCATGTCGCGGATGGCGGCGACGCCCGCGCGGACGGAGGCGCGGATCCCGCCGGACTCCTGGATCGTGAGGTGGCGGACGACGGTGTCGGGGGAGAGGTGCATGCCCTCGATGAGGGAGTTCACGCTGAGCATCTCGCAGCCGAGCCCGAGCACGAGGATCCCCGCGAAGTTCGGATGCTCCGCGTAGCCGCGCAGGGTCCGCTCGAGCACGCGCGCGCCCTCGGACTCCGTGACGAGACCGCACCCCGACGTGTGCGTGAGCGCCATGACGCCGTCGATCCCGTCCTCGCCGGCGAGCACCGCCTGCGGGAACTGCGCCGCGATCATCCGGGCCGTGCTCGCGGAGCAGTTCACCGAGGTGAGGATGCCGATGTAGTTGCGGGTGCCGACCCTGCTGTTCGCGCGTCGATAGCCGAGGAACGTCGGCCGCTCGCCCTCCGGAGGGGCCTGCTCGTGGTGCGCCCCTCCGAGCTCGTGCTCGCGCTCGGCGAGATCCATTCCGAGGTTGTGCACGTGGACGTGGTCCCCGGCGCTGATGTCGCGGGTCGCGACGCCGATGGACTGGCCGTACTTGCGCACCTGCGCTCCGCGGGGGACGTCGCGCAGCGCGATCTTGTGCCCCCGCGGGACGCCGGGGCGCGCGATGGTGACGACGCCGACGTCGTCCCCATCGCGCAGGATCAGCAGTCCCCGCTCGTCCATCGCTATCCCCGCTCGTCCCGCCTCGCGTACGACTCGAGGGGCAGGCGATAGGCGAGGTCGACGATCGTCTCGACCGCCTCGTCCTCGTCGAGCCGGTGCTCCGCGACGAGCTTGGCGAGGTATCCCGCGTCGATACGACGGGCGAGGTCGTGGCGGGCGGGGATCGAGGCGAAGGCCCTGGTGTCGTCCACGAATCCGCTCGTGTTGGCGAACCCCGCCGTCTCGGTCGCCGCCTCGCGGAACCGGCGCATCCCGTCCGGGGAGTCGAGGAACCACCACGGGGCCCCGAGTCGCACCGAGGGGAACGCTCCGGCGAGGGGCGCGAGCTCGCGGGAGAAGACCGTCTCGTCGAGCGTGAACAGGATCATGCGGAAGTCGCGGCTGCCGCCGAACGCGTCCAGGAGCGGCCGCAGGGCCCGCGTGTACTCGGCGGCGACGGGGATGTCGTACCCCTTGTCGTGCCCGAATCGGCGGGCGATGTCGGTGCGGTAGTCGCGCAGCGAGCCGGGATGCAGCTGCATCACGAGGCCGTCCTCCGCGCTCATCCCGGCCATCTCGAACAGCATGTGCCCGCTGAACGCGGCCGCCTCGTCCGGCCCGAGCTCCTCTCCGCCGATGGCGCGCGCGAAGAGGTCGGCCGCCGTGCCGGCGTCGAGCGGCGTCGTGTCGGCCGAGAGATGACCGTGATCGGTGGCGCGGGCGCCGCTCGCGATGAAGCGCGCCCGCTGCGCGCGCAGCGCCTGGAGGAAGTCGCGGTAGGAGCCGATCTCGGTGTCCGCGGCCGCGGCGAGCCGGTCGAGGTCCGCGCGCCAGCCGGGGCGGCCGAGATGCAGAAGCGGATCGGGGCGGAACGTCGGGATCACCCGCTCGCCCCAGCCCTCCTCGGCGAGAGCGCGGTGCGCGTCGAGCGTCGACCAGGCAGGGTCCGTCGTCGCGAGCACCTCGATGCCGAACCGGTCGAACAGGGCGCGGATGCGGAAGTCGTCCCGCGCGAGCGTGTCCGAGAGCTCGTCGTAGAGCGCGTCGGCGGTCTCGGCGGACGGGCGCCGCGTCACGCCGAAGATCTCGACGAGCTCGTGCTCGAGCCAGTAGCGGGTGGGGGTGCCGCGGAAGAGGCGCCAGTTCTCGCAGAACGTCCGCCACACGTCGCGGTGGTCGCGCACGGGCCCGTCGGGCACGTCGAGCGGGCGGACGCCGAGGTCCTCGTGCGTCAGGCCCTGCGAGACGAGCATCCGCACGAGGTAGTGGTCGGGGATGACGAAGAGCTCGGCAGGATCTCCGAACGGCTCGTCGCGGAGGATCGCCTCCGCCTCGACGTGGCCGTGCATCGAGACGATCGGCAGGTCGCGCGCCTGGGCGTAGAGCCGACGGGCGATGTCGCGCTGCGTCGGATCCGACGGCAGCGCGCGGTCGGGATGAAGGGTCCAGGCGGACTCGGAGGTCGTGATCATGCGTCTCCCCGGGAGGACCGGGAGCGACGGGATCCGGGCGTCCCTGCCCGGGCGCGGCGCCCCGGTCGTGCGAATGCAAACGATTGCGGGAAGTATTCCACGCTCGCGCACGTCCTGGCAAGCATGGGTGACGCATCGCAGAGATGACGGCGAAGAAGTTTCGAACTGCCTCTTGACAGCGCATCACAAACGTTTGCAAGATGAGTGCCACCAAGACGAGGATCGGCGAGGAGAGCACCATGGCGACCGTGCGCGACGTGGCCAAAGAGGTGGGCGTGTCCGTCTCCACGGTCTCGCGTGCGCTGTCGGTCCCGCATCTCGTCAACGCCCAGACGCGCGACCGGGTCGTCGCGGCCGCCGAGGAGCTGGGATACCGGCCGAACTCGGCGGCGCGCGGCCTGCGTTCGGGGCGCACGAACAACATCGGGCTCGTCATCCCCGACATCGAGAACCCGGTGTTCGCCGCTGTCACCAAGGGTGTGCAGGACCGCGCGCGCAAGGGCGGGTTCTCCGTGTTCGTCGGCGACAGCGAGGAGGACGTCGATCTCGAGATCGAGGTCATCACGAGCCTCGCCAAGCAGGTCGACGGCCTCGTCCTCGGCTCGCCCCGCGCCTCGGAGGAACGCGTGCTGCAGGCGCTCGATGGGAAGCCGGCCGTCGTCCTGAACCGCAGGCTCGGAGGGCTCACCTCGCTCCTGCTGGACAACGCCGACGGGGTGCTGCAGGTGCTCGACCACCTCCAGGCGCTCGGCCACCGGCGCGTCGCCTACGCGGCCGGGCCGACCTCCTCGTGGAGCAGCGGGGAGCGCGTCGAGGAGATCCGGAGGCAGGCGGAGCGGCGCGACGGCCTCGAGCTCGTCGAGCTCGGGGCGTTCCGCCCCTTCGTCTCCGGCGGCTACCACGCGGCGGATCTCGCGGTCGCCGCCGGCGCGACGGCGCTCTTCGCCTACAACGACCTCGTCGCGATCGGGGCGCTCGAGCGCCTCCGCGACCGCGGGGTGCGCGTGCCGGAGGACATGTCGGTGGTCGGCTTCGACAACGTCGTCTTCTCCGAACTGACGTATCCGACGCTGACGACGGTCGACATGCCGATGCGCACGGTCGGCCGGCGCAGCGTCGACGCGGTCACGCGCCTCGTCACGGGCTCCGACGACGGAGCGGAGCCGGAGCGGGCCCCGGTCGAACTGCGGATCCGGCAGTCCACCGCGCCGCCAGGGGGAGACGGCCGGCGCGGCTGAGCCAGGCGCCGGGGGCCCCTGGGGACTCCCCGCGCGAACACCGGCCTCGACGACGAGGCGGTGCACGGACGGCGGGCAGGGTCGCTCGCCGAACAAGGAGGAAGACACCGCATGAGAACCTCACGAGTCATTCTGGCCACGGGCGCCATCGCCGCGACGCTGGCGATGGTCGCCGCGTGCGCCCCGCCGGCGTCGCAGACGAACGCCGACAACGGCGGCGGCGAGGAGGTCGCCCCCGCAGACGTCCCCGAGACGCCGTCGGAGCCCGTCAGCATCCACGTCGTCGACGTCGCCGGCAACCTCAAGCTCACCCAGCCGATGATCGAGCAGTTCGCGGAGGAGAACCCCGACGTGATCTCCGACGTCAGCTTCGAATCGGCGGGAGCGCCCGACCTCGTCGGCATGGTCAAGCCGCAGGTCGAGTCCGGCGATCTGCAGATCGACCTCGTGCTCTCCGGCACCGACGGGATGTCCGCGGGCATCGGCGAGGATCTGTGGATCCCCGTGGCCGACGACTTCGCCGACCGGCTCTCGAACATGGACGGCTACGTGGAGGGCGCCGCCGAGATGCAGGAGCTCGCGGAGGGCTACGGCGTGCTCAACGCCTACACGCCGTCCGGCCCCCTCCTCTGGTACGACCCCGACGAGGTCTCGGACGGCGACGTCCCGTCCACGCCGGACGAGCTGCTCGCCTGGGTTCAGGACAACCCGAACACGTTCGGCTACCCGCGGCCCGCCAACTCCGGCGTCGGGCGCACGTTCCTGCAGGGGCTGCCCTATCTCCTCGGCGACGAGGACCCGACCGACCCGGAGAACGGGTGGGACAAGACCTGGGCCTACCTCAAGGAGCTCGACAAGGGCATCGACTACTACACGACCGGGACCGGCCAGATGGTCCAGAACGTCGCGGACGGCACGTGGACGATGACGCCGACCACGATGGGCTGGGACATCGAGCCCCGGGCGGACGAGCGAGCGCCGAAGGAGATCGAGGCTGCCGCGTTCGACGACTTCACCTTCGTCGCGGACTCCCAGTACGCCCTGCTCCCGCGCGGCCTGTCCGCCGACAAGCAGTCGGCGCTGCTGCTCCTGCTGAACGACATGCTCGAGCCCGACGTGAACGCGATCGCGTACGACAACGGCTACTTCTACCCCGGACCCGCGGTCGAGGGCGCAACGCTCGACAAGGCGCCGCAGGAGAGCCAGGACGCGATGGCCGAGTACGGTCGCGACTTCTACGACGATCTCATCGACCAGACCGAGCAGACGGTGCCGCTCTCGGCGGACGCGCTCGTGACCGCATTCGACACCTGGGACCGCGAGATCGGCTCCGACAAGGTGGAGGGGGAGTAGCGGATGTCGCGGACCCAGCCCTTCGAGGAGCTCCATCTGCGGGGGATCGGGCGGACGTACGGAGAGTACGTCGCGCTGCGAAGCCTCGACCTGACGGTCAGAGCGGGCGAGTTCATCGCCCTGCTCGGCCCGTCGGGCTGCGGGAAGTCGACGGCGCTGAACTGCCTCGCCGGCCTGATCCCGCTCACCCAGGGGCAGATCCTGCTCGATGACGACCGTGTCGACGAGCTGCCGGCGGAGCAGCGGGACTTCGGGATGGTCTTCCAGAACTACGCGCTCTTCCCGCACATGAGCGTCGCGAAGAACATCGCGTTCGGCCTCGAGATGCGCAAGGTCCCCCGCGCACAGATCCGCGAGCGCGTCCAGCGCGCGCTCGAGCAGGTCCGTCTCGTCGGGCAGGAGGGGAAGCTGCCCGGGCAGCTCTCCGGCGGCCAGCAGCAGCGCGTCGCGATCGCTCGCGTGATCGCTTCGCAGCCGCGGCTGGTGCTGATGGACGAGCCGCTGTCGAACCTCGACGCCAAGCTCCGTCTCGACATGCGCACCGAGATCCGCCGGCTCCATCAGGAGCAGGGCTTCACGACGATCTACGTCACGCACGACCAGGAGGAGGCGCTGTCGATGGCGGATCGGCTCGTCGTGCTCCGCGATGGCGAGGTGCAGCAGATCGGCACACCGGAGGAGCTCTACGACCGCCCGGTGAACTGGTACGTCGCCGACTTCATGGGCTACCGGAACCTCATCGACATGGAGGTCACCGACACGGACGCCGGCGGCAGGGTGCGGGTCGCCCAGGGGGAGTTCGCGCTCTGGGGCGCCGCGCAGGGCGACGTCTCGGTGGGCGACGCCGTGCGCGTGGCGATCCGGCCGGACGACTTCGTCGTCGGCGCGGAGGACACGGTGCCGAACCGCACGACGGCGACCGTCGGGGTGGTCGAGTACCTCGGGCGCGAGTTCGTGTTCGACTCGAAGCTCCCGCAGGGCGACTCGGTGCACATCCGCACGCCGCTCCATCCGCGCAGCGGCGATCGGATCGGGATCGGGGTGCCCCCGGAGCGGGTGCTCGTCTACCCGAGCGAGCTGCGGGCGGCGACGCCGGAACCGGCCCTGGTGTGACATGGCCGCCACCGTCACGCACACCAGACCAGAGCGGGTGAGCCCGCCGCCGCCCGAGCGCGTCGGCCTCTCGCACCGCCTCGCCGAGCGCGGCATCGACCGCCGGCTGTGGTTCCTCCTGCCGGGGATCCTCTTCGCCCTCGTGTTCTTCGTGTATCCATTCGCGTACGGGGTCGGGCTCACGGTCCAGCCCAGCGCGCGCATCGCCGAGCAGTGGGGCGGCGGGGTGTTCGCCAACTACGTCGCGTTCTTCTCCGACCCGTTCATCCTCGACTCGGTGTGGATCACGATGCGCCTGGCGCTGCCGGTCGCCCTGTTCAACGTGCTCGTGTCGGTCCCGATCGCGTTCAAGCTGCGCGGCCGGTTCCGCGGAAAGCGCACGCTCATGACCCTGCTGGTCCTGCCGATCACGCTGGGCACGGTGCTCACGGCCCAGGGGCTGCTGATCTTCGTCGGCCGTCAGGGCTGGCTGAACAAGGTGCTCATCGAGCTCGGGCTGATCGATCAGCCGCTCCAGCTCGTCATGAACTACTGGGGTGTCGCGCTGTCGCTCGTGATCAGCGGGTTCCCGTTCGCGTTCCTGCTGATCTCCTCGTACCTGTCGGGCATCGACCCGTCGCTCGAGGCCGCGGCGCGGACGATGGGGGCCGGGTGGCGGCACCGTCTCACGCGCATCACCCTGCCGCTGCTCGCTCCCGGGCTCGCGACGACGTTCATCCTCACCTTCGTGCTGGCGTTCTCGGTGTTCCCGTCGGCGCGGCTGGTCGGCGACGCGATGGGCTCGACGCGCGTGATGTCGCTGATGGCCTTCCGGGCGTTCGGCGAGCAGAACGACTACTCGATGGCGTCGACGATCGCGCTCATGATGGGCATCGTCGAGTTCGTCGTGGTGCTGATCGTCCTCGGGATGCGCGGCATGCTGTACCGCGGATCGACGGGAGGGAAGGGCTGATGACCGTTCAGGAGACCCGTCCGATCCCGGTGCGCTCGAGCCGCGCGCGCCGGGCGCTCAACCGCCTGCCAGGGGAGAAGGCCCTGGTCGCGTCGCCGTCGACGTGGCTCGTGTGGGGCGCCGTCGCGATCTTCTTCATCCTGCTCGTCGGGGTGATCGTCTCGGTCCTCGTCGACTCGTTCGGCCGCCAGTGGTTCGACACGTGGCTGCCCCCGGAGTGGACGGCGCACTGGTACGCGAGCTCGTGGGACCGCTTCGGGTTGGGCCAGGTGCTCGGCGTCACGCTCGGCGTGGCGGCGATCACGGTGGTCGTCTCGCTCGTCATCGGGATCCCCGCGGCCTACGCGCTGGCGCGGCGGTCGTTCCCCGGCAAGCAGCTCGTGAACCTCCTGTTCCTCCTGCCGATCCTCATCCCGCCGATCGCCTACGGCATCCCGCTCGCGACGGTCATGTACAACGTGGGCCTCGGACGGACGCTCACGGCCGTCGTGCTCGTGAACCTCGTGCCGGCCGTCCCGTTCGTCGTGATGACGATGACGCCCTTCATCGAGCAGATCAACCCGTCGATCGAGGACGCCGCCCGCATGTCGGGGGCGAACTCGCTCAACCTGTTCACGCGGATCCTCGCCCCGCTCCTGGTGCCCGGGATCCTCGCGTCGGCCGTGCTCGTCCTCGTCAGGACGGTCGGCCTGTTCGAGCTGACCTTCCTCGTGTCCGGGCCGGGATCCGACACGCTCGTCGTCGCGATCTATCGGGCGATGACGGCGTCGGGCGGGGGAGAGGCGCGCCAGCTCGTGTCGTCGATGGGCGTGCTGTACACGCTCACGATGATGATCATCCTCGTGATCGCCCTGCGCTTCGTGAATCCGACGCAGCTCGTCGCGCGGGTGAAGGACGCCGATGACTGACGGCAGGCTCGGCCTGGAGGCGCTCGATCTCCTGCGCGAGCGCGGAGGGACGCCCTCCGGCCCTCAGGTGCCCGCGTTCGATCCGAGGCGGCTCGGGATCGGGATCGTGCACCTGGGGATCGGCGCGTTCCACCGCGCGCATCAGGCCGTCTACACGGAGGACGCGTGCGCCGCGACGGGGGATCTGCGCTGGGGGATCCTCGGGGTGACGCAGCGCTCGCGAAACGTCGCCGACCAGCTCGGACCGCAGGACGGGCTGTACGGCGTGCTCGAGAAGGGCGCGTCGCGCACCGAGCTGCGGATCATCAGCGCCGTGCGCGACGTGGCCTTCCCCGCGGAGGAGACCGCGCGGGTCGTGGCGGCGATCGCCGCGCCGACGACCCACATCGTCTCGCTGACGGTGACGGAGAAGGGCTACAGGGCCGACGCGGACGGGCGACTCGTCGTCGACGAGGATGTGAAGGTCGACGTGCGCTTGCTCGCCGAGGTCGCGCGCGGCGACCGCACCGACCGCGCGGCGCGCACGCCGATCGGGCTGCTCGCCCTGGGGCTGCTCGCTCGCTCCTCTGCCGCACCCCCGGCCGGCGGGATCACGGTCGTGTGCTGCGACAACATGCCGGACAACGGCGCGGTCGTCGCCGGACTGGTCGGGGAGATGCTCGACCGTGCCGGCCTCGCCGACGACCCGGCGCGGCGGTGGATCGAGGCGCATGTCGCGTTCCCGTCGACGATGGTCGATCGGATCGCGCCGGCCGCGACCGACGACGACCGGGCCGAGGCCGAGGGGATCCTCGGGCTGCGGGACGAGGGACTGGTCGTCGCCGAGCCGTTCCGCCAGTGGGTCATCGAGGACCGGTTCGCCGGGCCGCGCCCGGCCTGGGAGCAGGCGGGCGCGATCCTCACGGACGACGTCGCGCCCTACGAGCGGGCCAAGCTGCGCGTGCTCAACGGCGCGCACTCGCTGCTGGCGTACCTCGGCTCCCTCGCCGATCACGAGCTGATCGCGGACGCGGTCGCCGACCCGTGGGTCGGGGGAGAGGCGCGCGCCTTCCTCGCCGATGATGTGCTGCCGACGCTCACCGCCCCTGACGGCGTCGACCTCGCCGCGTACGCCGAGTCGGTCCTCGAGCGCTTCGCCAATCCCCACACGCGTCACACGACGATCCAGGTCGCGATGGACGGCTCGCACAAGATGCCGATCCGGGTGCTCGGGACGATCGCCGATCGGCTCGGCGACGGCGCGCTGCCGCGCCACGCGGCGCGGGCGCTCGCCGCGTGGATCGTCTTCGTCGCCCGTGGACGCTCCAGGGCGGGGCGCGCTCTCGTGCTCGACGACCCGCGCGCCGATGAGCTCGCGGCGGCGACGGGGCGGGGCGGCGCTGAGCCGCTGCCGCCCGCGCGGATCGTCTCGAACGTGCTCGCCATCGACGGCATCGTGCCGGAGCACGTCGCCGCCCATGCCGGCTTCGTCGCGCTGCTCGAGCGCGAGGTCGAGGAGCTCACCGCCTGGCTCGACGGCGGATCAGTCCCCGCGCCCGACGCTGGCGCGCCCGTCCCCGAGAGGAGCCAGCGATGAGGATCACCGCAGCCGATGTCGTCGTGACCAGTCCGTCGCGCAACTTCGTGACGCTGAGGATCACGACGGACGATGGCCTCACCGGCCTGGGGGACGCGACCCTCAACGGCCGGGAGCTCGCCGTCGTCTCGTACCTGCGCGACCACGTGGCGCAGCTGCTGCTCGGCCGCGATCCGCACCGGATCGAGGACACGTGGCAGTTCCTGTACCGGTCGGCGTACTGGCGGCGCGGACCCGTCACCATGGCGGCGATCGCCGCGGTCGACATGGCCCTGTGGGACATCAAGGGCAAGGCCGCGGGGCTCCCCGTCTACCAGCTGCTCGGCGGCGCCTCCCGCACGGGGCTGCGCGCCTACGGCCACGCCTCCGGCACCGACCTCGAGTCGCTGTTCGACTCGATCAGGCATCATCTCGACGAGGGCTACCGTTCGATCCGCGTGCAGACCTCGATCCCGGGGATCCGCGCCGTGTACGGCGTCGCCGCGCAGCAGCAGTCTTCCGGGGCCCGCTACGACTACGAGCCGGCGGGGCGCGGGGCGTTCCCGCAGGAGGAGGACTGGGACACCAGGGCGTACCTGCGGCATCTCCCCACGGTGTTCGAGGCGGTGCGCAACGAGTTCGGCCCCGACCTGCCGCTGCTGCATGACGGGCACCACCGCATGACGCCGATCCAGGCGGCAAAGCTCGGGAAGGCGCTGGAGCCGTACGACCTGTTCTGGCTCGAGGACTGCACCCCGGCGGAGAACCCGGAGGCGCTGCGTCTCGTCCGCCGGCACACGACGACCCCGCTGGCGATCGGGGAGGTGTTCAACACGATCTGGGACTTCCAGACGCTCATCTCCGAGCAGCTGATCGACTACGTGCGCGCCGCGTCGACCCACTTCGGCGGGATCTCGCCGCTGAAGAAGGTGATGGATCACGCGGCTCAATACCAGATCAAGTCGGGCTTCCACGGCCCCACGGACATCTCGCCCGTCGGCTTCGCCGCGCAGCTGCACGTGGGCCTCGCGATCCACAACTACGGCATCCAGGAGTACATGCAGCACTCGGATGCGACGAACACCGTTTTCGAGCAGCAGATGACCTTCGCCGACGGCTATCTGCACCCCGGCGACGCCCCCGGCCTCGGCGTCGAGCTCAACGCCGAAGCCGCCGCCGCGCACCCGTATCAGCAGGCCTACCTGCCGTACAACCGCCTGGCGGACGGGACCGTTCACGACTGGTGACAGCTGGCGTCAGACCTCCAGCGCGTCGCCGGGCTCGAGGTCGTGGAACGCGCCTCCGCCCTGCTCGGTCGCCCAGCGCATCCGCGCGCGGTGCATCGCACGGCCGACGTCGGAGAGCGTCGCGTCGTGCGTTCCGAACGCTCGGCGCGGCGCGACGTCGAGGATGAAGTCCATCGCGTCGCCGAGGCGGAGCCACGGGGCGCCCGTCGGGGCGGCGAGCAGCTCGACGGGGACGCGGGGGAGCGCGTAGGAGTCTCCTGGGTAGTAGAACGTCCCGCCCACGAGGACCCCGACGTTGTCGACGACCGGAAGGCTCGCGTGGATGACCTCGTGGGAGCCCCCGAAGAACTCGAGCGCGAACGGGCCGACCGTCGTCGTCTCGCCGGGGCGCACGACGCGGACGGGCCAGCCGTCCGCGGCGCGCGCCACGCCCTCGGTCCCGAGGATCGGGACGTCGCCGGCGCCGGCCGTCAGACGCTCGAGGTGCTCGGTCGTCCAGTGGTCGGCATGCTCGTGCGTGAGGAGGATCCCCGCGAGATCTCCGACGTCCTCGAGCGGCGCCGTGAGGCTCCCCGGGTCGACGATCAGGGTCCGTCCGGCCTCGGTCAGGCGCAGCGTGGCGTGCTCGTGCTTGGTGACCTTCATGCCTGCCAGTCAAGCACCGGCGAGCGGTCGGAGAGGCACCTCGGGGGCGCGACACGCGCGGGCGACGCGTTCGGCCGCGCCGGATTTGTCGAGCCGGTCAGGGCCGTGGCATAATCTTATGGTTGTCGACTTCCAGGAAGACGACGAGTACGGCCCCATCGTATAGCGGCCTAGTACGCCGCCCTCTCACGGCGGTAACGCGGG
>JBQDDT010000056.1:0-16447 GCA_052092505.1 Microbacterium sp.
CGCCGGCGTCGCCTACCTCGACCCCGGGCACGTCGCGGTGAACATGTCGGCCGGCGCCCAGCACGGCTACCTGCTCGTCTGGGTCGTCGTGCTCGCCAACGCGATGGCGTGGCTCATCCAATACCTCTCGGCGAAGCTCGGGGTCGTCACGGGCCAGAGCCTCGCGCAGACGCTCGGCGCCCGGATCCGCGGCCGCTGGGCGCGGCGCGCGTACTGGGTGCAGGCGGAGCTCGTGGCGATGGCGACCGACATCGCCGAGATCATCGGGGGCGCGGTCGCGCTGTGGCTGCTCTTCGACATCCCGCTCCTCGTCGGCGGCCTCATCACGGGGGTCGTGTCGATGGTGCTCCTCGCCCTGAAGACCCGCCACGGCGCGCGCCCGTTCGAGGGCGTGATCATCGCGCTGCTGGCGATCATCTCCGTCGGGTTCACGGTCGGCCTGTTCCTCGGCCCCCCGGACGCGGCCGCCACGGTCGACGGGCTCCTCCCCCGCTTCGACGGCACGGGCTCCGTCCTGCTGGCCGCCTCGATCCTCGGCGCGACCGTCATGCCGCACGCCATCTACGCCCACAGCGCCCTCGCCCGCGACCGATTCGCCGGCACGCCGCTGATCCCGGCCGACCCCGCCTCGCGCACCCCTGGCGGCATCCGGCGCCTCCTGCGCGCCACTCGCGTCGACGTCACGATCGCGCTCGTGATCGCGGGAACGGTGAACCTCGCGATCCTGCTCCTCGGCGCCGCGAACCTGCCGGGCGTCCCCGGCACCGACAGTCTCGAGGGAGCGTACGCCGCACTCCAGGACGGACTGGGCGCCGCGATCGCGACCGCGTTCGCCGTGGCGCTGCTCGCCAGCGGCCTCGCCTCGACCTCGGTCGGCGCCTACGCCGGCGCCGAGATCATGCGCGGGCTGCTGCACGTGCGGATCCCTCTCCTCCTGCGGCGCGTGATCACCCTGATCCCCGCGATCGTGATCCTCGCGATCGGGTTCGATCCGACCCAGTCGCTCGTGCTCAGCCAGGTCGTGCTCTCGTTCGGCATCCCCTTCGCCCTCGTGCCGCTCGTGGTCCTCACGGCGCAGCGCCGCACGCTCGGAAGCCACCGCAACCGCTGGTGGACGACGGCGCTCGGCTGGGCGGCGAGCGCGTTCCTGATCGGACTCAACGCCCTCCTCCTCGTCCTCACGTTCGCCGGGTGAGGGATCGCCATCACGCGCCGTGATGGCGCGGGCGCCGCTCTGCGTACGACGACGCTCGACCCCGACGGCGGGCGCTCTCGCGAAGTCCGCCGACTCACTCGGCGACCGCGTAGCCTGGGTGGGTGGCCTCGCCGGCAGTCGATGACTATCTCAAGACGATCTACGCGCACACCGAATGGCAGGATGCGCCGATCACGCCGTCGGTCCTCGCCGGGAACCTCGGGGTCGCCCCGTCGAGCGTGACCGAGATGGTCAAGAAGCTCGCCTCGCTCGGGCTCGTCATGCACGAGCCGTACCGCGCCGTCCGGCTGACGGAGACCGGCGAGCGACGCGCCCTCGACATGACCCGTCGCCACCGGCTCATCGAGACCTGGCTCGTGCGAGAGTTCGGCTACGCCTGGGACGAGGTCCACGACGAGGCCGAGGTCCTCGAGCACGCGATCAGCGACCGCCTGCTCGCGAAGATCGACGACGCCCTCGGCCACCCGCGCGTCGACCCGCACGGCGACGCGATCCCCGACGCCGACGGTCGCGTCGAGCGCGAGCCGTTCGTCCTCCTCGCCGACGCGCCCGCCGGGCACGTGGGCCGGGTCCTGCGCGTGAGCGACCGCGATCCGGAGCTGCTGCGCGCGATCGAGCAGGCCGGCCTCGCGGTCGGCGCCGAGCACCGCGCCGGCGACGCGGTGCCGGAGGGCGCGCCCGAGGCGGTCTGGCTCAGCGCCTGACCTGAGCCCCGGCGCGATGTCGTACCCGGGGCCGATCCGGATCAGACTCCGGTCCGATGCCAGCGAGGCGCGCGCTCCGTAGCGTCGGAGACATGATCACAGCAGAGAACCTCACCAAGCGCTACGGCGCCAAGACGGCCGTCGACCACGCCACGTTCCAGGCGCGCCCCGGCCAGGTCACCGGCTTCCTCGGGCCGAACGGCGCGGGGAAGTCCACGACGATGCGCATGGTCGTCGGCCTCGACCGCCCCGACACCGGTTCGGTCACGGTCGGCGGGCGCCGCTTCGCCGACTCCCCCGCCCCCATGACCGAGGTCGGATCCCTCCTCGACGCGAAGGCGCTCCATCCGGGACGCACGGCCGAGAGCCACCTCCGCATGCTCGCCGCCACCCACGGCATCGGCGCCAAGCGCGTGCGCGAGGTCCTCGAGATGACCGGCCTGGCGCAGGTCGCCAGCAAGCGGGTCGGCGGCTTCTCGCTCGGCATGCACCAGCGCCTCGGGATCGCCGGCACCATGCTCGGCGACCCGCACACGCTGATCTTCGACGAGCCGGTCAACGGGCTCGACCCCGAGGGCGTGCACTGGGTGCGCCGCTTCGTGCGCTCGCTCGCCGCCGAGGGCCGGACGGTGTTCCTCTCCTCGCACCTCATGAGCGAGATGGCGCAGACCGCCGACCACGTCGTCGTGCTGGGCAAGGGGCGCGTCCTCGCCGATGCGCCGGTCGCCGACTTCATCGGAGGCGAGGCCCGCGAGCGCACCCGCGTGCGCGTCTCGGACGCGACGAGGCTCGCGCCGCTGCTCGAGGCCGACGGCGTCTCGATCACGAACGGCGGATCCGACGTCCTCGAGATCGAGGGCCTCTCGGCCGCGCAGATCGCCGAGACGACGATCGGCGCCGGCCTCGCCCTCCACGAGCTCACGCCCCTGAAGGCCTCCCTCGAGGACGCCTACCTCGCCCTCACCGGCGAGGCCACCGAGTACCACAGCGACGACGCGGCGATCGCCGCCTGATCGCGCCACGACATCGACGGGAGATCATCATGACCACCGCCACCGCATCCGCCCCGACCACGCCCGCCGCCGCGCGGCCGCGCCAGGACGCGCGCCTCGGCTTCGGCCACCTCGTCCGCTCGCAGTGGATCGCACTCACGAGTCTGCGCGGCACGATCGTCGCCCTCGTCCTCGGCATCGGCTTCACCGTCGCCATGGCCGGCGCCTTCGCCGCGCTCATCGCCTACAGCGCGCAGCAGACCGGCGGCGCGCCCATGGACATCACCGCGATGGGCGGGAACACGGTCGCCATCGCCGTCTGCGTCGCCGTGCTCGTCGGCGTCAGCCACTACGCCAAGGAGCACTCGACCGGGGCGCTGCGCACGACGCTGGCGGTCGCCCCCGGCCGCGCGGCCCTCATCGGCGCGAAGGCGGTCGTCATCGCCGTCTCGACGTTCGTCGCCGCCCTCGTCGCCCTCGCGCTGTCGTTCACGGCGGTCGCCGCGGTCTACGGCGTCTTCGGGTTCACCGCGCTGGACGGCTCGCTCCTCGACACCGTCGCGCTGCCGATCCTCGGCGGGGCGCTCTACGTCACCGCGAGCGCCGTGCTGGCGCTCGGAGTCGCGGTGCTGCTGCGCTCGGAGACCTGGAGCGTGCTGCTCGTGCTCGTCTTCCTGCTCATGGTCCCGACGGTGTTCCTCATGCTCCCCTACGAGTGGGCGCCCGTCGTCAACGACCTGCTGCTGTCCAGCGCGGGTGGTGTGCTGGCCGAGCCGTTCGCCGGCTTCAGCGGGGACGTCCTGCAGGCGCTCGCCGTGACGGTGGCCTGGCCCACGCTCGCCCTCGTCGCCGCGATGGCGGTGGAGCGCCGCAGGGACGCCTGAGCCCCTGGCGCCCTAGGCTCGGGGACATGACGACCGAGAGGCCGATGTCGGTGGGAGCGCAGGATGCTCCCGCCGACATCGCGCTGCCGCGCCCGCCCGGAGGGTTCCGCAGCTGGCTGGAGCGGCATCCACGCATCGTCGACTGGGCGATCGCGATCGTGTGCGAGTTCCCGCTGCTGGCGGCCGCCGTGATCATGCGCGCGACGAGCCAGGCGGACGTGACCGACATCGTCGCGATGGGCTGCGCGGCCGTCATCGGGTTCGTCGTCCTCCTCTTCCGACGCCGGTTCCCCCTGGCGGGCACGCTGGTGCTCGCCGTCATCGCCACCATCCCGGCCGTCGTGCCCGTCAACGGACTCTTCGGCGGCTGGCTGGATCTGTACGTCATGCTCTACACCGTCGGCGCGCACGCGACGACGCCGAGAACCTGGATCGGGTACGGGGCGGCGGCCGCCGCCGGTATCGCCAACGGCGTCGCGCTTCAGCTCACCGGCAACCCGCTCGGCGCGGCAGGCATCGGACTGCCGACGGCCGTGTTCTATCTCGTCCCGACCCTCATCGGGATCTCCGTCGGGTCCAGGCGCCGCTACGTCGCCGCCGTCGTCCAGCGCGCGCAGGACCTCGCCCGCGAACGCGACCAGCGTGCCCAGCTCGCCGTGACCGAGGAGCGCAGCAGAGTGGCCCGCGAGATGCATGACATCGTCTCCCACGGGCTCACCGTCATGGTCATGCTCTCGGAGGGCGCAGCGGCCAGAGCGGAGGCCGGGGCGCCGGACGCCCCTGAGGCCATGCGCCGCGTCGCCACCGCGGGGCGCGACGCGCTCGCCGACATGCGCCGCCTGCTCGGGCTCCTGCGCGACCCGAACGCGCCGGCCGAGCTCGCTCCCGCGCCGGGCGCCGCGGACATCGACGAGCTGATCGCCGGGTTCCGCGAGGCCGGGCTCCCCGTGCGGTGGACCCGCGCCGGCCCTCCCCTGGCGGCCGAGACCGCCGGGCACGTGAACATTCCGCTCTCGGCATACCGGATCCTCCAGGAGGGGCTGACGAACACGATGCGCCACGCGTCCGGCGCGCGCAGCATCGACGTCCGCCTGGAGAACGGCGAGGATGCGGTCGTCATCGTCATCGAGAACTCCGCGGCCGACGCACCGGCCAGCGCGCCCCTGCACGGCTCGGGGCGCGGCCTGATCGGGATCCGCGAGCGGGCCGCGCTGCACGACGGGACGGTCGAGGCGGGCCCGACACCGTCGGGCGGATGGCGCCTGAGGGCCGAGCTGCGAAAGGAGACGACATGACCGATGACGCCCCGATCCGCGTCGCGCTCGCCGACGATCAGGACCTGATCCGCATGGGCCTGCGGATGGTGCTCGACGTCCAGCCCGACATCGAGGTGGTCGCGGAGGCGGCGGACGGGCTCGAGGCGACGCGGCTCGACCTCACCGGCATCGACGTCATGCTCATGGACGTGCGGATGCCGAACCTCGACGGCATCGCCGCGACGGAGAGGATCGCCGCGGAGGACGATGCGCCTCGGATCCTCGTGCTGACGACCTTCGACCTCGACGAGTACGCCTTCTCGGCGATCCGCGCCGGCGCGAGCGGCTTCCTCCTGAAGGACGCCCGACCCGACGAGCTGTTGCAGGCGATCCGCGCCGTGCACGCCGGGGACGCCGCGCTGGCGCCGAGCGTGACCCGCAAGCTCATGGAGCGGTTCGCGGAGGCGCCGGCGGGCGACGGGCCGGCGGCCGTGCCGGGGGGCGACGAGGCGCTCGAGTCCCTCACGCCGCGCGAACGCGAGATCCTCGCCGCGATCGCCGAGGGGCTGTCGAACGACGAGCTCGCGGCGCGGTTCTTCCTGTCGGCCTCGACGATCAAGACCCACATCGGGCGCCTGCTGCACAAGCTCGACGCCCGCGATCGCGTCCATCTGGTGATCCTGGCCTACGAGGCCGGCCTCGCCGGGTCCTGACCCCGCCCCGGCTCCCCCGGCCCCGGCTCACGGACGACCCGTTCCGGGGCGACAACGTGCTCTGGATCCGGCGTCTTGGAGCAGTTTCCCGCACCGGAACGGGTCGTCGAGGCGCGTCAGCGGCGGACGCGGGCAGCCTTGGAGAGCGGCCACGTGATGCCGGTGAGCGCCTCGCACTCCTCCCACACGCGGCGGCGCACCTCCGGGTCGCGCGAGGTCGCCGACGGCTGCACCGGCACGGGCGCCCCCCGCGTGAGGAACCGCGGGCCGATGTAGTCCCCGCCATCGACGGCCGGATCGACCAGGGCGCGGATCGGGGCCCACGCTCCGTGCTCCTTGCCCTGCGCGACCGGGGCCTGCAGCGCGTCGCGCAGGCGCTTCCACGGGCCCGGCCGGTTCACGCCGGCGACCGCCGGCGTGCGGCCCCCGATCGAGTAGCCGGGATGGGCCAGCACGCTCTCGACGGGGACGCCGGCCTCGCGCAGGCGCGCGTCCGCCTCGAGCGCGAGCGCCTGCACGACGACCTTCGACTGGACGTACGCCTTCCAGGCCGCGTATCCGCTCTCGAGCTGGATGTCGCGGGGATCGTATCCGCCCATCAGGGTCGACACGCTTCCCAGCCACACCATCCGCGCCTCGCGCGTCGAGGTCGACGCCTTGGCCAGGGTGGTCAGCAGCTCTCCCGCGAGGACGAAGTGCCCGAGCGCGTTGGTGGCGAGGACGAGCTCCCGTCCGTCGCGCGTGATCTTGCGGTGCCGGGGCGCATGCACGATCCCGGCGTTGAGCAGCACGCCGTCGAGGCGCTGGCGCGAGAACGGCCCGCCCTTCAGGGAGGCGGCGGCGGACCGGACAGACCCGGGGTTCGACACGTCGAGGAGCAGCGTCTCCACCGACGCCCCGGGAACGCGCCCCTCGATCGCGTCGTGCGCGGCGGCGAGGCGGTTCGGGTGCCGGCCGCTCATGATGACGTGCGCGCCCGCCCTGGCGAGCTGTTCGCTCGAGAAGTAGCCGAGCCCCGCGTTCGCGCCGGTGACGAGGTACGTGCGCCCTGACAGGTCGGGAAGGCACGAGGGATCCCACGTCGGGCGCGGGTGGGCGTTCACACGCCGACCATAGCCCTGGAACGCCGCGGATCACGGCAGACGCGGCGGGGCGCGCGCAATAGGCTGAGGACATGACGCGACTCGACGACATCGAGTGCTGGCTCACCGACATGGACGGCGTCCTCGTTCATGAGGACGCCGCCATCCCCGGAGCGTCCGATCTGCTCGAGCAGTGGCGGGCGACGGGCACCCCGTTCCTCGTGCTGACGAACAACTCCATCTTCACGCCGCGCGACCTCGCCGCGCGGCTGCGCTCGTCGGGGATCGACGTGCCGGAGGAGAACATCTGGACCTCCGCGCTCGCGACCGCGGCGTTCCTCAAGCAGCAGAACCCCGGCGGGACGGCGTTCGTGATCGGCGAGGCCGGCATCCTGACCGCGCTGCACGAGGCCGGATTCATCATGACGGAGACGAACCCCGACTACGTCGTCGTCGGCGAGACGCGCAACTACTCGTTCGAGGCCCTGACGAAGGCCGTGCGCTTCATCAACGACGGCGCGCGGTTCATCTCGACCAACCCCGACGCGACCGGCCCGAGCAAGCAGGGCGTACTGCCGGCGACGGGCGCGATCAACGCGCTCATCACGAAGGCCACGGGCCGCGAGCCGTACATCGTCGGCAAGCCGAACCCGATGATGTTCCGCTCCGCCCTCAACCGCATCGGCGCCCACAGCGAGACGACCGGCATGATCGGCGACCGGATGGACACCGACATCGTCGCCGGCATCGAGGCCGGCCTGCGCACCGTCCTCGTCATGACCGGGATCAGCGACGAGGCGACGATCCGCGCCTACCCGTTCCGCCCCGACGAGATCGTCGACTCGGTCGCCGCGCTCGTCGATCCGCGCGCCGAAGGCGACGGCGAGGCCGAGCTGACGGCTGGCGTGTAGCGACATGGAGCGGGACCTCCTCTTCGCCGTCGCGACGATCTGCGTCGCGGGCACCCTGGTCGTGTTCGTCCTGCACTGGTGGCGCGGCCGCGGCGGCAGGGACTGACCCGAGCGCGCTCACGCCGGGAGGCTCGCGGCGATCCGTTCCTCGAGCGCGTCGGGTCGGGGAGAGATGCAGACCTTCTCCTGTCCGTCGCCCTGCGCGCGAAACGCCTCCGCGCATGTCGGACAGGCCGCTCCGACGGGCGCCTCATCGGGCGAAACGGTCCCGCCAGTCGAGAACGAGGTCGCCGAGGCCTACTTGAGACCCGTCGATGCGAGCCCCCTCACGAAGTACCGCTGCAGGAACAGGAACAGCACGATCAGGGGGATCGTCGCGATCGTCGCCCCCGCGAAGGTCAGGCCCCAGTTGGGAAGCTCTCCCGGCGAGACCGACTGGGCGATGGCGACCTGGACCGGCTGCTTCTCCGGCGTCTGGATCGCGACCAGAGGCCAGAGGAACGCGTTCCACGAGAACAGGAACATCACGAGCGCCAGGGTCGCCAGCGCCGTGCGCACGTTGGGCAGAATGACGCTCCAGAAGATGCGGAGATGGCCGGCGCCGTCCAGGCGGGCCGCCTCGTCGAGCGCCGCGGGGATCTCCTCGAAGTGCTGCCGCAGGAGGAACAGTCCGAAGACGTTGGCCACGTAGGGCAGGGCGACGATCGCCAGGGTGTCCTGGAGGCCGAGACCCGACGCCACGGTGTAGAGCGGAACGACGAGCGCCTCCATGGGGAGCATGAAGGTCACGAGGATGACCGCGAAGACGACGCCGCGCCCGCGAAACGGGATCCTCGTCAGCGCGTAGGCGGCGAGCGAGCAGGTGATCGTCGCGCCGCCGACCTGGATGCCGGCGATGATGAGCGAGTTGACGAGCGCGCGCCCGATGCCGCGGTCCGCGAACAGCGTGACGACGTTGTCCCAGATCGCGTCCACGGGAAGGAACGTCCGCCAGCTCAGCGGCGACACGTCGCTGAAGATCGCCGACTGATCCTTGAGGCCGGATGACGCCATCCAGAGGTAGGGCAGCAGGAACACCGAGATGATGAGGATCATCACCAGGACGACCCATGCCCAGCGGATCCCGCGTGCGATCGGCTTCTTGATATCGGACATGACTGCCTCCTAGTAGTTCCAGCGCGTGCGCAGCAGGCGCATCTGCACGAGGCTGATGAGCACCGCGAACGCGAGCACGATGATCGAGATGGCCGAGGCGACGCCGGGCTGCTGCAGGTAGAACGCCGTGCGGTAGATGTGGTAGATCACGAGGTTGGTCGTGCCCCCGGGGCCGCCGCTCGTCATCAGCAGCGCCGGAGCGAACGCCTGGAGGGCGAAGACGGTCATCACCACGACGACGAGGAGAGTCGTGCGGGAGACGAGCGGGATCGTGATGGCGAACATGCGTCGCAGCGGTCCGGCGCCGTCCATGACCGCGGCCTCCTGCACCTCCTCCGGGATCGCCTGCAGGCCCCCGAGGAACAGCACCGCTGCCAGACCGACCTGCTGCCACACCGTCATCAGGATGATGGTGGGCAGGGCGAGTGCCGGATCGGTCAGGAACGGCGCGGCGGGGAGCCCGAACGATCGCAGCACGGAGTTGACCAGGCCGTTCTGGGCGAGCATGAAGACGAACATCGTG
This sequence comes from Microbacterium sp., assembly GCA_052092505.1. Classification (GTDB taxonomy): domain Bacteria; phylum Actinomycetota; class Actinomycetes; order Actinomycetales; family Microbacteriaceae; genus Microbacterium. The sequence continues at coordinate 9,437 of JBQDDT010000056.1, forward strand.
GCGACGACGACGGACGAGGTCACCACCGGGAGGAAGATCATCGTGCGCAGGAGCGCACGGGCCGGGAGCCGGCCGTTCAGGTACGTCGCGAACAGGAACGACACCGGGACGACCACCACGACCATGCCGACCACGAAGAGGAACGTGATGCCCAGCGACTGCAGGGTCGCCGGATCGCCGAGCGCCGCGACGAAGTTGTCGAGCCCGACGAAGACCGCCGCGTCGGGATTGAAGAGCGTGTACTCGTAGAGGCTGTTGCGCGCCAGGACGAACAGCGGGACGTACTGGAACACGACCAGCAGGATCAGGAAGGGCGCGAGGAACGCGGCGGCGGCCGCGAGGTTCTTCCGCGCCGTGCGGCTCACCGCAGGTCGTTTCCTCGCGGACGAGATGCTGAGAGCGGTCATGATGCCTCCTTGGCGACGGTGGCCGTCGGGTTCGACTGTGAGCGGGCCCTTCGATATCGCGGAGCCGCCTCCGCGAGTTCGACGGCGGACGGATAGGAACGGATCGCGCCCTCGCGCGTCACGGTGAGGCCGGCGGCGATGCTGCCCCACTCCGCGGCTGCGCTCAGCGGCTCGCCTCGGCTGAGCGCGGCGCACATCGCACCGACGAATGCATCGCCGGCCCCGGTCGTGTCGACCACGACCGCCCCCTCGAGCGCCGGAAGGTGATGGACCGAGGCGTCCCCCGCGACGACCGCACCGGACCCGCCCAGGGTGATGACGACCGAACGGACGCCCCTGCGCACGATCTCCCCCGCGGCCAGCGCGGCCTCGTGGACGTCCGAGAGCTCATGCACGCCGCGCCGCAGAAGGGCGCCGGCCTCGGACTCGTTCAGGACGAGCGGGTCGGCGGCCGCGAGAGTCTCGTTCGCGAGCACCGCGAACGGCGCGAGATTCAACACGAACCGCGCCGCACTGCGCTGAGCGAACGCTGCGGCCGTGTCGATCATGCGCGGCGGGATCTCGCCCTGGGTGACCACGACGGCCGCGCGAGCCACGACCTGCGCCGTGCGCTCCTCGTCGAGAGGCTCCGCGTTCGCTCCCGAGGTCACGATGATCGTGTTCTCGCCCGCGGCATCGACCGCGATGGTGGCGCGACCGGTCCGGCGACCGACGTGTCGGACCCCTCCGACGTCGACTCCGCTGTCGGCGAGGACCCGCAGCGCCGACGCACCCTCCTCATCGTCGCCCACGGCACCGACCATCGCGGTGCGAGCGCCTGCTCTGGCCGCGGCGACGGCCTGATTGGCTCCCTTGCCGCCCAGTCCGACGACCTCGCGCCGAGCGATGGCGGTCTCTCCAGCGCCGGGGAGCGCCGTCACATACTGCGTCCGATCGTGATTGATCGATCCGATCACGACGACGCCGTGGCCCTCTTCTGTCATCGGTCATCTCCCTTTCGGTCGGAGGAGTCGTGCGGCCGGAGGGCCGCACGCACGATCACGGCGACGCACAGCACCGCCGCCACGAGCGCCGGGAGGACGGCCGCCACCGTCACCGACTCGGCGAGCGCCGCGGCGCACAGCAGGGGAAAGGCGAGTGCGGTCGCTCTGGCCGACATGGACCCCATGGCGAAGGCGAGGAGCCTCTCGCGCCGGTTCGTGCCGTCGTGGAAGAGCGTGTTCGCGAGCACGATGCCCAGGCCGATGCACGAACCGTGCAGGGCGAAGCAGATCACGATCAGAACCGGGTGGCCGACGGAGGGCGTGAGGGAGAACCCGACGGCGCCGATGACCATCGCCCCCACCCACAGTCCGCGAAGCAGACGCCGTGACACCACGCGGGCGACGGCCGCGGCCACGACCAGCGCGAGAACCTCCCTGGCGGCGATGGCCGGAACGAGGAGGGCAGGATCGCCTTCGGCCAGGAGCATCAGGGGGAACAGGGAGGATCCGGCGACGATCCACAGCGGGATCGCGGCATTCACGAACAGCCCTTCGCACACCTCGGGCCGTCGCGCGAGGGACCGCCACGTGATCGGTCGGGCTGTGCGTACGGGGGAGCCTCCGTCTCCGGGTGCGACTCGCCCTGCCTGCTCCCGGTGCATGAGCATGCCGCCGATCGCCAGCACGACGAACGCAGCCGCGGCGACGGCGAGCATGAGACCCGCGTTCGTCGTCACGGAGCCGAGCGACAGGCTCAGCGCGAGCGCCCCGCCGCGCTGCACGATCGCATTCACCGCCTGCGCCCGAACCTGATGCCCCGAACCCGCCCTGGTCGACAGTCCGCCGAGCACAGGCGTGGCCAGATACGGCAGGCCCAGTCCGATCAGCGCGCTCGCGACGACGAGCGGCACGAGGCCGCCAGCGATCGCGACGAGGGAGAGACCGCTCGCGGCGATGACCGCTCCCCCGACCACGACGCGGCCTGCCCCGATCCGTCTCGAGACCTGACTGATCGTCACGTCTCCGATGAAGCCCACGAGCGCCATGACGGCCACCAGCACGCTCGCCTCGGCATCGCTCCTGCCGTGCTGCACGGCAAGCGTCGGCACGACGGTGAGAAGGAACGAGTACAGCCCGAAGTAGGCACCGGCCATCACCCAGAACTTCGCCATTCGGCATCCCTCCCGTGCGCGACGGTCCGTCCCGGCGGGTCCTCGACCCACCAGGACGAGCCGCCGCCCGGCGTTACTTCAGCACCGGGTCGATCTGCGAGACGGCCTTGTCCAGCGACTCCTGGACGTCCGAGCCGTAGGCGATGTCGCGCAGCGCGTCCGTGACGAACTGGTTGTACTGCGTGAACGACGGCGAAGGCGGCCGGGGCTGGCCCCACTGCTGGATCTCCTCGGCGAGGATGCTGTAGGGGTACTCGTTGAGGTAGTCGATCTGCTCGACCGAGGACTGCAGAACGGGGATGCGCTGCTCGTCTCCGGCCCACTCCGTGAGCAGTTCGCCGGTGCTCATCGCGACCACCGCCTCCGCGGCCTCGTCCGGATGCTGCGAGCCGGCGGAGACCCCAGGGGTCACGGCGCCGGTGTGCACGATCGGCGTCTCGAAGTACGGCAGCGGCGACACGCCCCACTCGAAGTCGACCTCGGCCTCGTCGATCGTGCCGAGCATCGCGACGATCTCGAGGTCGAAGCACGCCTTGCCGTCGATGAGCGCGTTCGGCAGTCCCGTCTTCGAGGTCACGGCGTCCGGGCCGCTGAACAGATCCTGGTACCAGGTCGTCGCGCTCACGGCTTCGGGCGAGTTCAGCCAGCCGTCGGCCGTCTCGCCGTCTCGCGACAGCGCCCAGTAGGTCTTGTAGCTCGAGGACGATTCGTCGGCGTCCGGATCACCCGCGCTGCGGGCGAAGAGCAGATCGCGATAGGCGAAGCCGGGCGTGCCGTTCCCCAGGCGGGAAGGCGCCAGCCCGTACACGTCGACGTCGTCCCCGCTCCCCTGCTGGCACGCCTGGAACGCATCGAGCGCCTCGTCCCAGGTCCACGCGTCGTCGAGTGTCTTCGGCACCTCGATTCCGGCGGCGTCGGTCAGGTCCTTGTTGTAGTAGAGAGCCAGCGCGTCCTGCTGCATCCCGGGCGAGTAGACCTCGCCCTCCCACGAGTTCTCGGCGAGTGTCGCGTCGTTGACGTCCTCCTCCCAGCCGTCGGGAAGGTACTCGTCGAGCGGCAGCAGCAGCCCCTGAGAGGCATAGGACTGCGTCTCGGGACTGTCGTATCCGACGATGTCGGGGGCGTTGGCGGATGGCGCGGTCACCGCGATCTTCTCCGCCAGCTGACCGAAGGGGACTTCGGTCACATCGAAGTCGATGCACTCGTTCGTCTCACGATAGGCATCGAGCTGATCGTCTGTCGGAACGCTGTTCTCGGCCCGCAGGACACTGAGCGTGATCAGGCCATCCGGACACTCGGCGGTGACCGGGGCGTCGTCGGATGCGGAGCATGCCGACATGGACAAGACGATTCCTGTGGCAGCGGCCGCGCCGAGCGCGATCGTACGTACGTTTCTCATGGTGCACACTCCATCGGGTGCGAAAGGGCGGATCGGTCAGGTGCGATCAGTGAGCGATCGCGAAGGTGTCGTACATGAGCTCGAAGAACCGTTCGCGGTCGGAGGTGAGCGCGACATGGGCGTTCGACGCCTCGGTTCCGCGGCGGCGCGTGTCGATGACCGTGCGTCCGAACGTCTCGATGCCGGTCGTCTCGATCCCCACGTGGCAGTGGTCGAGCGGAATGACGTCGGGGTCGATCAGGTACGCGATGCAGAGGGCGTCGTGCACCGCCGCGCTGTGGGGGATGATCTGCGGCTGGGTCTCGTCGTGTGCGACGATCCGGTGGTCGATGCAGTCCGCCGATGCGACCGCCGCCGGGGTGCCGAGCGCGCGGAGCTGCGCCGCCTGATCAGCCGTGATCAGCGCATCGTGCGTGGCGTCGAGCGGCACGAGGACGATACGCGAGAACCCCGCACGGAAGACGACGTCTGCGGCGACGGGATCGTGCCAGATGTTCGCCTCCGCAGACGGAGTCACGTTTCCGAAGCTGTGCGCCCCGCCCATGATCACGACCTCGCCCACCTTCTCGACGATGCCGGGATCGAGGGTGACCGCGGCGGCGATGTTCGTGAGCGGCCCCACGGGAACGAGAGTGAGGGGCTCCGGCGTCTCGCGGAGCGTCTGCACCAGCCATTCGACGGCGGGCTGCGACTGCTCGCGCAGTCCGCTCGGCGGCAGATCGAGAGCCGTGGGATGCATCCGACCACGACTCTGGTCCTGCGCGGGCGACGGCGGGAGGTGGATCGGGCCGAACGGGGCGTCGAGCCCGCGGTGCGCGGGCACATCGCCCCGGCCGATGTGCTCGAGCACCCGGAGCGTGTTGTCCGTCGTGTTCTCCACCGGGAGGTTGCCCCACACGGTCGTGCACGCGAGCAGCTCGATGTCGGGGTGGAGCGCCGCCATCATGATGGCCACCGCGTCGTCCGTCCCGGTGTCGACGTCAAGGATGATTCTCTTGGTCATGGGTGTGTTCTCCTGGTTCTCCTGGGGAAGTGCGGATGCTCGGTTCCCGGCCACCGCATCCACACGATTGCCGGATGGTGAGGGAGTACTCGCACGTGACTCGCCGGCCGCTCGAGGTGCCGGGGGTGACGAGGAGCTCGACCGCGCGCCGCGCGATGTCCTCGAGCGGCTGGGCCACGGTCGACAGTCCGGGCACCGAGTACTCCGCGTCCGGCGTGCCGTCGAAGGTGAAGATCGCGAGATCGTCCGGAACGCGCACGCCCGCTTCCGCGGCCGCGACGAGCAGTCCGACCGCCTGCTGATCGTTGCTGACGAAGAGGGCGCGCGGGAGGCTCTCTCGTCGAAAGAGCGTTCGCCCGGCGGCGAGGCCGCCCGTCTTCGTGAACGGCGCCGACGTCTGCCATTCGTCGCAGGTCCGTATGCCTGAGGCGACCAGGGCGTCTCGCCAGCCCGCGGCGCGATCCAGGGTCGTGCTGATGCCTCCGGGGCCGGAGACCAGCCCGATGCTCGTGTGGCCATGCGCGAGGAGATGCTCCGTGGCCTCGCGCGCAGCCGCCCGATTGTCGACCACGACGGAGGACGCCGGGCTGTCGTCGGGGAGCCGGTCGAGGATGACCACGGGAATGCCCGCCTCGTAGGCCGCTTCGAGCCGCTCCTGACGCTCGACTCCGACGTAGAGGAGCCCGTCGACTCTGCGCTGGATGAAGTCCTCCACGAGCTCCGCCTCGCGACCCGCCCCTTCGGCGGAATCGCCGAGAAGCAGACGCTTCCCTCGCTGATGCGCCGCCTCGTCGATGGCGTGCGCGAGATTCGCGAAGAACGTGTTCGAGATGTCCGGCACGATGATCCCGAGCACGCCGGAGACGCCGGAGGCCAAGGTGCGGGCCGTCGGGTCCGGACGGTAGCCGGTCCGCTCGATCGCGCGAAGGATGCGTTCCCTCGTCTCCGGTGCCACCGCCCGCGGGCCGCCGTTGACCACGTAGCTCACCAACGCGACGGAGGTCCCTGCGAGCCGCGCCACGTCCTTGCGCGTCGCCCGTCTCTGCTGCGTCATCGTCACCCCATCGTGAGCTTCTACGCGGGTTGATCCCCACGCGGCAAGGACGCTACCGGGCACGAATACCCGCCCTCAAGGGATTCTCGAAACAGACAACTGAGTTGTCGCACACGAGCGCTTTCGTCGCAATGGAGCAGGGACGCGCCGGTCGGACGGGCGGCCGCGGGGTCGTCGCCCTGCTCGGCTGACTACCCGAGCGCGAGGGCGCCGGCGCCGAGGAGCGGACCCTCGTCGGCGAGCGCGCTGCGGACGATGCGCGCACGGCGCGCGTACGCGAGCGGCGCCGTCTCGCGCAGCGACTCCGCCACGAGATCGACGTAGTCCTCGGAGACGCGGGAGAAGCCGCCGCCCACCACGATGACCTCCAGGTCGAGCAGGGTCGCCGCGTCGGCGAACGCCCGGCCGACGAGGGTCGCCGAGCGCTCGATCGCCGTGCGGGCGATCCTCTCGCCCTCCGCTGCCGCGCGGGCGAGGTCCTCCCCCGTCTCCCCGCGCCATCCGCGCGACTGCGCCCAGCGCACGATGTGCGGCCCCGATGCGAGCTCCTCGACCGACAGCGGCTCGGCCTCTCCCCCGGGGAGCCCGTGCGTCGGAACGTGCGTCTGCCCGATGTGACCCGCGTTGCCCGATCCCCCGGTCGCGATCCTCCCGTCGAGGACGATCCCTCCCCCGAGGCCGGTCGAGACGACGACGCTCATCGACGACCTCGTCCCCCGCGCGGCTCCCCACTGCGACTCCGCGAGGGCCAGGCATGGCCCGTCGAGCCGCAGCGACACGGGGAGCTCCCCGGGGATCGAGCTCGCGTGGGCGAGCGCGTCGCGCGTCGCGTCGACGATCCGGAACCCGTGGGCCGCGCGCATGTTCACGGGGTGGATCGCGCCGGACGGGATGTCGACCGGCCCTGCGCTGCCGATGCCGGCGCCGATGAGCTCGACGTCGTCCGGGAGCTGCGCGAGCGTCCCGGCCACGACCAGCTCGACCGTCCGCGCA
>JBQDDT010000057.1:0-16408 GCA_052092505.1 Microbacterium sp.
GTCGTCGACCTCGGGGTCGTCCCGAGCATCCCCCTGCTCGGGCTGATCCCCGAGCAGGGCTCGCCCTTCCTCCTCCTCGTCGCGCTCGGCCCGGTCGCGGTCGGCGCGCTCGCCGGGCTGTCGCTGCGCATCCTCCTCGTCCGCGAGTGGCGCGCCGAGGGGATCCTCGACGACGACCGGGAGCCGTACCTGCCCCGTCTTGCGCTGGCGGGTGGCGTCGCCGTGCTCTCGGCGGCTTCGGCGGCGCTGCTCGCGCTCATGGCCTCCGGATCGATGGGGCCGGGCCGCCTCGTCGAGGCGGGGCCGGCGGCCGGGCCCGTCGCGCTCGCCGTCGGCCTGGAGGTGCTCCTGGGCGCCGCGATCCTCCTGCTCGGCCCCCGCGCGCGCCGCGGCCGCTGGGTCGAGCTCGACGACTGAGCCTCGTGACGATGACGGCGTGCGTCGCCCTGGTCGTCGCTCCCCGCGTCGTCGGGCAGGATGAGACGAGGACCCCAGCCGCGGCGCCCGACCACGCGCTGCGCGACCTCGGACGAAAGGACCCGTCGTGACGGACCACACGAACACCGCCCCCCTGCGCGCACTGGTCACCGGAGCATCCAGCGGGATCGGCGCCGCCACCGTCCGCCGCCTCCGCGCGGAGGGCTGGGACGTCGTCGCCTCCGCCCGGCGGGCCGACCGGCTCGAGGCTCTGGCAGCCGAGACGGGGTGCGACACGTTCGTCGCGGATCAGACCGACGCGGACGCGATCGAGGCGCTGCGCGACCACGTGACGTCCGGTGGCCCCCTCCACGCCCTCGTCAACAACGCCGGCAACGCCTTCGGCCTGGAGGCGGTCGAGACGGGAGACGTCGAGCTCTGGCGCCAGATGTACGAGCTCAACGTGATCGGCACGCTGCGGCTCACGCAGGCGCTCCTGCCCGCGCTGCGGGAGTCGGGGCGGGGCGATCTCGTGACGATCACGTCGACGGCGGCGCACGCGGAGTACCCGGGCGGTGCCGGATACACGGCGGCCAAGCACGCCGAGCGGCAGATGGTGAAGACGCTCAGGCTCGAGCTCGGCGGCGATCCGATCCGCGTCATCGAGATCGCGCCGGGGGCGGTCGAGACGGAGTTCTCGCTCGTGCGCTTCGACGGCGACGCGGAGAAGGCGGCCGCCGTCTACGCCGGATACGAGCCGCTCGTCGCCGACGACATCGCCGACGCCGTCGCGTGGACCCTCACGCGCCCTCACCACGTGAACGTCGACACCCTGATCATCCGGCCGCGGGCCCAGGTCTCGAACACCCAGACGATCCGCCGGTCGGAATGATCAGGGCGCGGATCGGCGGCGCACGGCGCACGGCATAGACTGACTCCGTGTTCTCGGTCGTCGTTCTGATCTCGGGCAGCGGTTCCAACCTTCGGGCGCTGCTGGAGGCCGCGGCCGAACCCGGATTCCCCGCGCGCGTCGCCGCCGTCGGCGCCGACCGCGACGCCGAGGGGCTGCAGCACGCGGCCGATTTCGGCATCCCCTCCTTCGCCGTGCCCTTCACGTCCTTCTCCTCCCGCGAGGAGTGGGGCGAGGAGCTCGCGACGCAGCTGCGGGCCTGGGAGCCCGACCTGCTCGTGCTCAGCGGCCTCATGCGCCTGCTCCCCTCCGCGGTCGTGGCGGAGTTCGGCCCGCGGATCGTCAACACCCATCCGGCCTTCCTCCCGGAGTTCCCCGGAGCCCACGGCGTGCGCGACGCGATCGCCGCCGGCGCGGAGGAGACCGGAGCGAGCGTGATCGTCGTCGACGACGGCGTCGACACCGGGCCGATCCTCGCCCAGGAGCGCGTGAGCGTGCACCAGGGCGACACGGAGCAGACCCTGCACGAGCGCATCAAGCCCGTCGAGCGCCGTCTGCTGATCGACGTGGTCCGCCGCGTCGCCGCCGGCGAGCTCGACCTGACCGATCCCGCCTGACCGAAGGAGAATCCATGGCTGGCCCCCGTCACGACGCTTCGCTGTACCGAGACCGCGATGTGGTGCCGATCCGGCGCGCACTCGTCTCCGTGAGCGACAAGTCCGGCCTCGAGGAGCTGGCGACCGCGCTCGCCGGCGCGGGGGTCGAGATCGTGTCGACCGGGTCGACGGCGCAGAGGATCCGCGACGCCGGCTTCGACGTGACCGACGTCGCCTCCGTGACGGGGTCGCCCGAGATGCTCGACGGGCGCGTGAAGACCCTCCACCCGAGCGTGCACGGCGGGCTCCTCGCCGACCTGCGCCTCGAGCACCACGAGTCGCAGCTGGGCGAGCTCGGCATCGAGCCGTTCGAGCTCGTCGTCGTGAACCTCTATCCGTTCGTCGAGACGGTCGCCTCGGGCGCCGAGGCGAACGAGGTCGTCGAGCAGATCGACATCGGCGGCCCCGCGATGGTCCGCGCCGCGGCGAAGAACCACGCGAACGTCGCGATCGTCGTGAGCCCCGAGGCCTACCCGGCGATCATCGAGTCGCTCGGCACGGGCGGGACGACGCTCAAGGACCGTCGTGAGCTGGCCGCCCGCGCCTTCGCGCACACGGCGGCCTACGACTCGGCCGTCGCGCAGTGGTTCGCCGAGGAGACGCTCCCTGGCGAGGCGGAGCTGCCGGCGCACCTGACGATCCAGGCGGAGAAGATCAGCGACCTGCGCTACGGCGAGAACTCGCACCAGCGCGCCGCGATCTACACGCGCGTCGGGGGCCACGGCATCGCCCAGGCCACGCAGCTGCAGGGCAAGGAGATGTCGTACAACAACTACGTCGACGCCGATGCCGCGCTGCGCGCCGCGTACGACATGCGGATGCCGGCTGTCGCGATCATGAAGCACGCCAACCCGTGCGGCATCGCGGTCGGCGAGTCGAAGGCCCTCGACCCGATCGCCTCCGCGCACCTGCGTGCGCACGAGTGCGACCCGCTCTCCGCCTTCGGCGGCGTCATCGCGGCCAACCGTCCGGTCACGCTCAAGATGGCGGAGAACCTGCGCGACATCTTCACCGAGGTGATCGTCGCCCCCGACTTCGAGCCGGCCGCGCTCGAGGTCTTCACCGAGAAGAAGAACCTGCGGGTCCTGCGCCTCCCGGCCGACTGGGAGCAGGAGCGCGTCGACGTGCGCCTCGTCTCCGGCGGACTCCTGCTGCAGGATGCCGACCGCTTCGGTGACGACATCGACTCGATCGCCGAGAGCTGGCAGCTCGTCGCCGGCGAGCGGCCGGAGGGCATCTCGACGACCGAGCTCGTATTCGCCTGGAAGGCATGCCGCGCGGTCAAGTCGAACGCGATCGTGCTCGCCGACAAGCTCGCGACCGTCGGCATCGGCATGGGCCAGGTCAACCGCGTCGACTCGTGCCGCCTCGCGGTCGAGCGCGCCGGCAGCCGCGTCACGGGCACGATCGCCGCGTCCGACGCGTTCTTCCCGTTCTCGGACGGGCCGGAGGTGCTGATGAACGCCGGCGTCAAGGTGATCATCCAGCCGGGCGGTTCCGTCCGCGACGAGGAGACGATCGCGCTGGCGAACGAGCGCGGCGTCGCGATGTACTTCACGGGGGAGCGGCACTTCTTCCACTGATCCACCGCTCCACCGATCCGCCCGGCTCCCTCCCAGGGGCCGGGCGGATCTGCGTCCGGCGGGTCGTCAGCGCGCGGCGGACTCCCTGTCGAGGAGCGCGCGCTTGACGTCGAGGCCCCAGGCGAACCCGCCGAGCGACCCGTCCGCGCGCAGCACCCGGTGGCAGGGGACGAACAGCGCCGGTGCGTTGCGGGCGCAGATCGACGCGGCGGCGCGGACGGCCCCGGGGGAGCCGAGGGCGGCGGCGAACTGCGTGTAGGTGAGCGGCTCTCCTGGACGGATGCCGCGCAGCGCCTCCCACCCGCGCTGCTGGAGCGTCGTCCCCTGCTGGCGCACCGCGACGGTGTCGATCGCGTCGATCTCCCCGGCGTAGTAGGCGCCGACGGCCTCAGCGGCCTGGATCGCGCCGCGGTCCGCACGCTCCGGGCGCAGGGACGGGTGGATCCGCGCGATCGCGTCGTCGACGTCGGCGGTCCAGCCGGAGGCGAGCACGGCGCCGTTCCCGTCGGCCACGATCGTGAACGGCCCATCGGGGGTGTCGATCGTCTGGGTGCGGGCAGGGGTCATGTCGTCTCGATCCTGTCGGGGGCGGACGCGCGCCAGAGGTGCGCGGAGAGGTAGGAGCGCCACGGGGCGGCGCGCTCGGCCCACGCCGTGAGGGCGCTGGGGGTCGGATCGAGGCCGATCGCCGCGGCACCGGCGCGGAGCGCCGAGTCGCCGGGGAGGAGGACGTCAGGGGCGCCGAGGATGCGCATCCCCACGTAGTCGGCCGTCCACGGGCCGATCCCAGGGCGCGCGAGCAGGGCGGCGCGCTGCTCGCCGGCGTCGTCGGCCGTGGACAGGGAGAGCTCGCCGGAGGCGATGGCCGACGCGGCGCCGACGATCGCGCGGACGCGAGCGCGCGGCCCCCGCAGCACCCGCTCGCCGTCGGAGGCGATGGCATCGGCCGTCGGGAAGAGGACGCGCGCGGCCCCGCCGATCTCGATGCGCTCGCCCAGCGCGTCGGCGAGGCGGGTGAGGTGGGTCGTCGCCGACCGCACGCTCACCTGCTGCCCGATCATGGCGCGGACGAGCATCTCGTGCGGGTCGGCGCAGCCGGGCACGCGGATGCCGGGCACGCGGGCCACGAGAGGGCGCAGCTCCGCGTGCGCGCCGAGCGCGGTGTCGACGGCGGCGGGATCGGCGTCGAGATCGAGGAGTCGGCGCACGCGCGCGACGAGGGCGCCGAGGTCGGCGATGTCCTCGAGGTGCGCGGTCAGCCGCACGCCTCCGGCGTCATCTCCGGGCCGCACCAGGAACCAGGCCGCGCCGCGGGGGAGGCGGATCGTGCGCGCGTACGCTCCGTCCTCCGATTCCTCGACGCCGGGCACCGTGCGCGCCCGCATCCAGGAGAGGAGCCCGTCGGCGTCGAACGGCTCCCGCACGGGGAGGGCGAGCCGGATCGTCGCCGCCGGATCGGCGGGGGCCGCCTCGCGAAGCCGCGCGCGACGGGCGCGCAGCTCGCCGGGGGCGAGGCCGAACACCTCGCGCATCGTGTCGTTGAACTGGCGCACGCTCGAGAACCCGGCGGAGAAGGCGACGTCGGCGATCCGCAGGTCGGTGCCGACGAGGAGGGTGCGCGCCGTCTGCGAGCGGTGAGCGCGCGCGAGGGCGAGGGGGCCGGCACCGAGCTCCGCGCGCAGGAGGCGCGTGAGATGGCGGGTCGAGTAGCCCAGGCGGGCGGAGAGGCCGGCGACGCCCTCGCGCTCGACCGTCCCGTCGGCGATCAGGCGCATCGCCCGCGCGGCCGCGTCGCCGCGGAGATCCCAGGCGGGGGATCCGGGCGTCGCCTCGGGGAGGCAGCGCCGGCAGGCGCGGTAGCCGGCCTCGTGCGCCGCGGCGCTGGTCGGGTAGAAGTCGACGTTGACCGGCTTCGGGGTGCGTGCGGGGCAGCTCGGGCGGCAGTAGATCCTCGTGGTGCGGACCGCCGTCACGAACTGGCCGTCGAACCGGGCGTCGCGCGACGCCACCGCGCGATACCTCTCGTCGAACGTCATCCCCGTCATGTCTCCCACTCTCGCATCGGAGCGGCGAGGGAGCTAGCGGGTTTCGGACATCGCGGTGACTCGGCGCGGCGCGAAGGGGCGGCGACGGAGTCTCGTTGGGGGAGGGGAATACGAGACCCCGCCGCCGGTCTGCGTCAGGACGCGTCGAAGCGCCGTCCTGAAGTCGGGTGTGTGCTGATCGGGTGCGTCAGACGCGGATCTCCGCGACGACTTCACCGTACTCGGTCTCGGCCACCGGCGTGAAGCCGACACGGAGGAAGAAGGCTTCCGGCCCTCCCTCGCCCGCCTCGTAGATGACGTTGACGTGGTCGATCCCCCTGCTGCGTGCCTCGTCGAGGAGGGCGCGGACGGCGAATCGGCCGACGCCGCGACGCTGATCGTTCGCGTCGACGTTGATCCGCCACAGCACGGAGTCGAGGTGATCGATCGGGGCGTCGCCGCCGAAGCTCGCGGAGATGAACCCGACGACCTCCTCCCCGTCGAGCACGACGCGCTGCCAGGTCGCCGACGGGTCGAGCACGGTGGCGGCGATGCCGTACGAGACGGGGGCGAGGAACTGCTCCTGGCCCGGCTTGAGCGAGAGCGTGTTGACCGCGACGATCGTGTCGGCGGACAGTTCGACCAGGCGCAGTTCCGTCATGACCTTAGATTAGGCCATCCGTCGTGACGGCGTCGACCCGCGAGATGCATCGGAACGCGGCCTTGGCGGGCATGAATCGATGCATCTCGCGAGATTCGGTGCATCTCGCGAGTGAGGGGTTCCGGGTCAGGCGTGAACCCAGACCTCCGTGCCGATCGGGGTCCAGTCGAAGAGCCAGGCCGCGTCGCCCACGCTCAGGTTCACGCAGCCGTGACTCATCGGCTGCTTGCCGAACTCGTTGTGCCAGTACGTGCCGTGGAAGCCCTCTGAGCCGTTGAAGTACATGACGTACGGCACGTCGGGGGTGTAGTAGTACGGCGCCTTCGTCGTGTCGGGGTTGCCCATGTTCTGCATGTCGAGCTTCGTGTACACGGCGTAGTTGCCCTGGTCCGTCTCCGAACCCGCCTTGCCCGGCGAGACGGCGAAGGTCCGCACGACCTTGCCGTTCTCCTTCGCGTACGCCTGCAGTGCGCCGAGGTCGACCTCGAGCGTGCGCTCGAGCTTCGTCACGGTGTGCTCGACGGTCTCGGCCTGGAGCTCGACCTTGAGCTCCGCCTTCTTCGACTCGGCTGTTCCCTTCTTAGCCTTCGTAGCGAGGTTCTCGAGTTCCCCAGCGAGCTTCTCGGCGATGCCGTCGGTGCTCGTGAGCTTCCAGCCGTCCTGGCCCTCGCCGCCCTCGAGGACGTCGCCGGAGGAGTTCACGATCTGCGTCGCGTCCTGGGCCTCGCGGTCGATCTTGCCCGGCAGCGCGTCGACCGTCTTCTGGATCTTGGCGGCGTCCGCCGTCACCGTGAACGCGCCATCGCCGTCGGGCTCGACCGACAGCCACGCCCCGAGCTGCTTCGCGCCGACGGGCACGGCGAGCTCGTCGCCGACGTAGAAGCCACCGGCCTTCGCCAGTTCGTTGTTCAGCCACTCCGCCTGCTTCTTGGCGGCGTCGACCGGCGTCGTCGCCGGCACCTCGACCTTGGTCGCGTCGACGGCGATCTCGTCGTCGTCGGCCGCGAGCGCTTCGCCGAGATCGGCCGCGATCTGGTCGAAGTCGGGGCCGGAGCCCGCCTTGTCGGCGACGGCCTGGAACGAGCCGTCGGCGTAGGTCACCTGAGCGTCGGTGGGCTCGACGAAGAGGTCGGGGGCGCGCTCGGCGAGCGTCTCCGTGGCCTTCTGGACGTCGATCGCGACGTCGGGGGCGCCCGCGTCGCCGGCGTTCCAGCCGGAGACCTTCCAGAGCGGGTACTCCTCGTATGCCTGGGTCGCCGCCTCCATCGCGTCGATGTCGGCGCCGAGCTCCTCGCCCGTGACCGTGACGTCGCCGATGTGGACCTCCGCCTGCGCCAGGCGCTGCGAGATCGCGTCGGCCGCTGCGCCCGCCGTGTGGAAGCCGATGGGGGTTCCGGCGACCGCGACGCCGGGGGCGATCAGCACGAGCGACGAGACCACGGCGCCGCCGACGACCAGCGCGCCGGGGATGCCGATGCCGAGCCACAGGCCCGTGCGGCGCCGGCGGCGCGGCTGCGTCGTCTCGTCGACGACCTCGGTCTCTGCGGCCGTGTCGTGCGGCATCGATCCATCACTCATGAGCGTCTCTCCCCATCGGACTGGGCGTAGTCCACCTAGGTCGCAGTCCTCGCCCCATCATAATTTCCGGGGGTCGTCCTGACGACGGAGAGTCATCACAATGCGGGAACGATCGTGCGATAGGGGGCTGAGAGCGCGGACCGCCGATCAGTGCTCGGCGGGCTCCGGCACCTCGCGGTGGCGCTCGGGGAACTCCGACGGCTCGACGGCCGGGTGCTTCTCCGACATCCGGTCGATCCAGGCCAGCGCGAGGGCGGAGACGATGAAGGCGAGGTGGATGATGACCTGCCAGAACACGCCCTCGCTCGTGTACGTCTCGCCCGTGACGGACTCGTCGGTGCTCGCGCCGATGTCGCCGACCTCGATGAAGGTCCGGAGGAGATGGATCGACGAGATGCTGATGATCGAGATCGCCAGCTTCACCTTGAGGACGTTGGCGTTGACGTGGTTGAGCCAGTCCGGCTGGTCGGGATGGTCGTTCACCCGCAGGCGGGAGACGAAGATCTCGTAGCCGCCCATGATGACCATGATGAGCAGGTTCGCGATCATGACGACATCGATGAGCCCCAGCACGGCGAGCATGATGGCCGACTCGTTGAGCTGCGTGATGTCGTGGATGACCGTCTCGATGAGGTGCCACAGGTCCACCATGAAGACGACGACGTAGACGAGCTGCGCGATGATCAGGCCGACGTACAGCGGGGCCTGCAGCCAGCGGCTCGCGAAGATGAAGTACCCGAGAGCGGGGCGTCTGGTGGGTGGGGTGGCGGTCATCGACGGGCCGGCCTTTCTCGTCGGAGTCGGTCGATTCTAACGACGAGGCGAGCTCAGCCCGCCATGGGGAGAACTGCTCCCAGGAAGTTCGTGGGGAGCCTCCGCAGGCGGGCTCCCGCGATCAGAGCGCGGCGACGGCGAGCTCGCGGACGATCCCCGCCATGCCGAGCAGCACCGCCTCGGCGCCGTTCGCGCCGGGGGCGACCGTGCAGCGGCGGCCGGAGACGAGGCTGCGCCCGGCCCGGATCTCCGCCTGGGCGGCCTCGGCGATCAGCCCAGTGTCGAGGTCCCTCGGCCCGTCGATGACGACCTTCGGCACGTCGAGCATCGCGACCGCCGGGGTGAGCGTCCTCCCGATGAGGGCGCCCAGACGGCGCTGGGCGTGGGCCAGCGCGTCGGACGGGCCGCCGGCCTCCGCCTGCCGCGCGCGCAGGCGCCCCGCCTCGAGGAGCAGGGCCTGCAGCTCGCCCTCGACCGTTCCCGGCTCGCCCTCCGCTGCGGTGGAGCGCACGTGCGCGAACTCCCCTGCGGCGAAGTTCGCCCCGCGCACGAGCCGCCCCCCGACGTGGGCGGCGCCGCCGATGCCGGTGCCGACGCGGACGAGGAACAGGTCGCCGGAGTGCGCGGGGTCGAGCTCGGACGCGAGTGCGGCGTTCGCATCGTTCTCGACCACGGTGGGTGCGGTGAATCGCTCTCTGACGATCTCCGCGAGCCGGACGCCGCGCCATCCGAGGTTCGTCGACTCGAGCACGACTCCGGCGTCGTCGACGATCCCCGGTGTGCCGATGCCGATGCCGCCGATCGGCAGGGTCGTCGCTCCGACGAGCTCGGCGACGAGTTCGAGGACGGCGGTGATCGCCTCGTCCCCCTGCGCCCTGCCGTCGGAGACGACGCGGCGCAGCTCGGAGCCGTCGAGGGCGAGGAGCGAGCCGTGGAACTCGCCAGGCAGACTCAGGTCGACCGCGATCGTCGTGAAGACGTTCGGGTTGATCGCCAGGAGCTTCGCCGGCTTGCCGGGCCGGCCGGCCGTCTCGCGCGAGCCGGTCTCGACGACGATGCCGTCGGAGACGAGCCCGGCGACGAGCTCGGAGACCGTGATCCGCGACAGGCCGGTGAGCCGGGCGACGTCCGCGCGGCTCACGTCGCTCGAGCGCAGCACGGTGTGGATCACGAGGGTGCGGTTGTGCGTGCGCGCGTCGGCGGGGAGCAGCTTCCGCTCCGGCGGCGCTGTGGCGCGTCCGTGGGGCATGTCCGCCCTCCTGTCTTCCTCGTCGACCTCATTCTGCACGTGGTCCGTGCCGAACCGTTCCCGCTGCGGCCGTCCTCCGGCGCTCGACGCCGTCAGACGACCGCCTCGTGACCGGGCAGCGGGTCAGGGTCGTCGCGGAGCCGGGCCGCGAGCGCCAGCGCCCCGTCGACGGGGGAGCCGAGTGCCGGCACGACGTCGACGCCGGGACGCGCCTCGCGCACGCGGGCGAGCAGCGGGTCGGCGACGAGGGGCTCGCGCGCCAGGCCGCCGGTCAGGGTGACCCGCTCCGGGACGTCGTGCGCCAGGGCGGCGAGCAGCGTCCCGGCGAGGTGGCGGGCGGCGTCGCGGAGGATCCGCGCGGCCTGAGGGTCGTCCTCGGCGGCGCGGACGATCCCCGGCACGAGCGAGCCGAGGATGCGCGCGCGGTCCACGGCGGGGTAGATCGCCCTCGGCCACGTGACGAGCGGCCCCAGGGCGTCGGTCGCGAGAGCGGCGAGCCCCGCCGCGTCGTCCCTCCTCCCATCGAGCTGTTCGGCCGCGGCGCGCAGGGCCTCCATCCCGATCCACGCGCCCGATCCGAGGTCGCCGAGCAGGTGGCCCCAGCCGTCGACCCGGTGCCAGGTGCCGGCGAGATCGGTCCCGAGGGCGATCGCGCCCGTCCCGGCGGCGAGCACGGCGCCGGGCGCGCCGCCGAGCGCGCCGAGGTGGGCGGCGACGATGTCGGAGGCGACGATCACCCTGTCGGAGGCGAAGGCGTCGCGCACCGCGCGCTCGAGCGACCGGGGATCCTCGGTGTGGGTCGTGAGTCCCGCGGCCCCGACGCCGACGGCGGCGACGGGCTCGGCGCCCGCGACGGCGCGGACCCGTTCGCCCATCACGGCGACGGCGGCCGGCGGATCGATCGCGACGACGGACGCGGCCAGCTCCGGAACCTCCAGCCGCGTGGTGATGGCGCCGTCGAGCGCGATCCTCGTCCCCGACCCTCCGACGTCGATGCCCACGAGGATCATGCGCTCATCGCCTCCCGCACGGACCCGTCGGAGGCGGCGAGCCTGGCGCGCGCGTCCGCGGCGCCGACGCCGGCGAACGACATCACGATCGCGGTCTTCACCTCGCCGTCGGCCTCGCGCAGCGCGGACTCGGCCTCCTCCTCGCTCGCGCCCGTGGCCTCGCGGAGGATGCGCACCGATCTCTCCCGCAGCTTCCGGTTGGTCGCGACGACCGAGACCATGAGGTTCGACCACGTCCGCCCGACCGCGATCATGAGGGCGGTCGAGAAGCCGTTCAGCACGAGCTTCTCGGCCGTCCCCGCCTTCAGGCGCGTCGATCCGGTCACGACCTCCGGACCCGTGTCGGTGACGATCGCGATGTCGGCCAGCTCCGCGAGGGGGCTCGCCGGATTGCTCGTCACGATGGCGGTGACCGCTCCGCGCTCGGCGGCCGCTTCGAGCGCGGAGCGCACGTACGGGGTCGTCCCGCTCGCGGTGAGTCCGATCGCGACGTCGTGCGCACCCAGGTCGCCGGCGTCCGCTGCGCCGGAGGAGCTCGAGTCCTCCGCGTTCTCGACGGCGCGCACGATCCCGGCGTCGCCGCCGGCGATGTGCGCGACGATCCGCCCCGGCTCGAGGTCGAAGGTGGGCAGCAGCTCCGCGGCGTCGAGCACGCCGAGGCGCCCGCTCGTCCCCGCCCCGAAGTAGTGGATCCGTCCGCCGCGCCGGAATCGCGCCGCGGCGGCGTCGACGAGCTCCGCGAGCGCCGGGAGGGTCGGCGCGACGGCGTCGACGGCGACGCGGTCCTGAGCGTGGAGGATCTCGAGGACCTCGCGCGTCGAGCGCGCGTCGAGATCGCGCGACGCGTCGAGGCGCGCCTCGGTCGGGAGCGGGGAGCTGGGCTGGTCCATCTGGCCTCTTCGCGATTCGGTGGGCAGGGTGGCGGACGAGCGGGGCGCTGGAGGGCACCGCTGCGGTCCGCACATCCGAGTATTGCAAAGATGCCAAACTAATTGAATAATCAGTTTCGACAGCAGCGATCCGCGACACCTGTCGCGCTGAACAATGGAGTTGCAATGCGGTCACGAATCATCACGGCGACGGCCGTCGGAGCGGTCGCCGTCCTCGGGCTCACCGCCTGTTCGAGCGGGGGCGACGGCGACGGATCGGGCGGCTCGCTCGACGTCTGGATCATGCAGGGCACCAACCCCGACGCGAAGGCGTTCTTCGACGAGGTCGCCACCGCCTTCGAGGAGGAGACCGGCGCCGAGCTCAACGTCGACTTCGTGGAGTGGGGCGACGCGCACGACCGCTTCGTCACGTCCATCGCCGGGGGGACGACGCCGGACGTCGCCGAGACCGGCACCACCTGGACGGCCGAGTTCGCCGACGCCGGCGCGCTCGCCCCGCTCGACGAGCACGTCTCCGAGGCCGGCCTCGACGACGACCTCGTGGAGGGGCTCGTGGAGGCCGGCACCTACGAGGACGAGCTCTACGGCATGCCGTGGTACGCCGGCGTCCGCTCGCTCGTGTACCGCTCCGACATCTTCGAGGAGCTCGGTCTCGAGGCGCCAACGACGTGGCAGGAGATCGTCGACGCCGGCGAGGCGATCGAGAAGGCGCACCCCGACATGAACGCCTTCGCCGTCCCCGGCGGCGCGGAGCTCGCCACGTACCCGTGGGTCTGGGGTGCCGGCGGCGAGGTCGCCACACAGGACGGCGGCACGTGGACCTCCGAGCTGGACAGCCCGGAGTCGGTCGAGGGGATCGAGTTCTACACCGGCCTGCAGACGGAGCACGGGTTCTCCTCCGCCGGCGCGACGACGTGGGACGAGGTCGACCTGCTCGACAGCTTCACGGCGGGAGAGACGGCGATGGCCGTGATGGGGTCGTGGACCCCCGCGACGATCGTCGAGCAGAACGCCGACCTCGATGGCAAGTTCGCGGCGACGCCGATCCCGGGCAAGGACGGCGGGATCGCGCCGAGCGTCCTCGGTGGGTCGCACCTGTCGATGTTCAACACCGCGGACGACCAGGACCTCGCCTGGACGTTCATCGAGATGATGACGACAGGAGAGTTCGCCGAGCAGTGGGCCGAGCAGTCGGGGTACTTCTCCGGCCAGGCGTCGCTGCTCGACTCGGCCGTCGAGAGCGACGACCCGCTCGTCGCGCCGTTCGCCGAGCAGTTCGTGGACGGCGGAGCGACGACGCCCGTCACCCCGACCTTCGGCGCCGTGCAGGCGAAGCAGACGACGAACACCGCGATCCAGTCGATCCTCTCCGGCGACGCGTCGGCGGCCGACGCGCTCGAGTCGGCGGCGTCCGAGATGACCGACCTGCTCAACGAGGAGTGAGCAGCACCTCGTGACGGCGAACATCTCCACGCTCGCGTCCCGGCCGGGGGCCCAGCGCCCCGGGCCGAGACGCGGGACCCTCGGGGCCTCCGGCGGCCGCCGGCTGCGCCCGTGGATCCTGCTCGCGCCGGCTCTCGCGGTGCTGGCGGTCCTCATGCTGTGGCCGCTGGTGCGCGTGGTGCTGTTCTCGCTGCAGGAATACGGGCTGCCCGAGATCGTCTCGGGTGACTTCAATTGGAACGCCGGGGCGAACTACGCCGAGCTCTTCACGAGCGAACAGCTGTGGCGCGTCGTCCTGCCCAACACCGTCGGCTTCGCCGCGGTGACGGTGGGGCTGACCGTCGCCCTCGGGACGGCCGTCGCCGTCCTGATGGCCTCGCTCGGGCGCCTGTGGCGCACGGTCGTGGGAAGCGCCGTCATGATCGCGTGGGCGATGCCCGCCGTCACGGGGACCTACGTCTGGGTGTGGATCTTCGACGCCGACCGCGGCATCGTCAACCAGCTCCTCATGTCGGCCGGGCTGATGGACGAGCCGGTCAACTGGTTCACGAACCGGTTCCTGTTCTATGCGGTCGCCGTCATCAACGTCGTCCACCACGGCTTCCCGTTCGTCGCGATCACGGTGCTCGCCGCGCTCCTCGGCATCCCCAGGGAGATGCACGAGGCGGCCGAGATCGACGGCGCCGGCGCGTGGCGCCGGTTCTGGCGGATCACCGTGCCCAACCTGCGCCAGGTGTTCACCGTCGTCATCATCCTGTCGACGATCTGGGACTTCAAGGCGTTCGCGCAGATCTACCTGATGCCGGGCGGATCCGGGGCGAACCGCGAGGTCCTCAACCTCGGCGTCTGGTCGTACGTGGAGTCGTTCGGGCAGAACCGGTACGGATTCGGATCGGCGATCGCCGTCGTGCTGACCCTGCTCCTGGTCGTCATCACGGTCGTCTACGTGAGGTCCCTGATGAAGGAGGAGGAGCTGTGAGCACCCGTCACGCGCGCCGCCGCACGTCGTCGGCCGTCAAGGCCGTCCTCGTCGTGCTGCTGCTCGTCTTCACCCTGTTCCCCGCGTGGTGGATGGTCTCGAGCGCCTTCACCGAGAACCCGACGGCGCGCACGTCGATCGGAATCGAGGGGTTCACGCTCGAGCACTTCGCCTACGTGCTCAGCGACGGCGGCTTCGATGTGTTCCTGCGCAACTCCGCGATCGTGGCGCTGATCGTCGTCGTCGCCAGCGCGCTGATCGGTCTGCTCGCGAGCGTCGCGGTCGCGCGGTTCCGCTTCCGGCTGCGCACGGCCATCCTCCTCATGATCCTCATCGTGCAGATGGTCCCACTCGAGGCCCTCGTCATCCCGCTGTTCGTGCAGGTGCGCGATCTCGGGATGCTGAACTCGCTGCTCGGGCTCATCGTCGTCTACGTGGCGCTGTCGCTGCCGTTCGGGATCTGGATGCTCCGCGGCTTCGTCGCGGCCGTCCCCGTCGAGATCGAGGAGGCGGCGTACATCGACGGAGCGTCCTGGGGGCGCATGTTCCGCTCTGTCCTGCTGCCGCTGGTCATGCCGGGGCTCGTCGCGACGAGCATCTTCTCCTTCATCACGGCATGGAATGAGTTCGTCTTCGCGCTCACCCTGCTCGGCGGCGAGACGGGGCAGTACACCGTCGCGATCGGTCTGCGCCAGTTCTTCGGGGAGCACGCGAACGAGTGGGGCGCCATCATGGCGGCGTCGACCATCATCACGCTGCCCGTGATGATCTTCTTCATCATCGTGCAGGGGAAGCTCTCGAGCGGGCTCGTCTCCGGGTCGGTGAAGGGGTGAGCGAGCGGAGCCTCGAGCGCCTGGCGAACGGCGTGCTGTGGCCGGGGTTCCTCGGTCGGGGGACGCCGTCGTGGGTCGCCCGCGAGCGCGAGGCGGGGCTCGCCGGGGTCGTGCTGTTCGCGCAGAACCTCGGCGGGGAGGCCGTCGACGCATCCGACGGGTTCCTCGTGGGGATCGACGAGGAGGGCGGGACGGTCACCCGCGTCGACTCCGACGCGGGGTCGGACGAGCTCGGCGCCGCCCAGCTCGGCGCGCTCGATGACGAGGCCGCGACCGCCGCGGTGGCGGGCAGGCTCGCGCGACGCGCGGCCGAGACGGGAGCGAACGTCGTCATCGCCCCGGTGGCCGACGTGAACACGAACCCGCGCAACCCCGTCATCGGCACCCGCTCCTTCGGATCGGATCCCGCCGTCGTGGCGCGCCACGTCGCCGCGGCCGTGCGGGGCCTGCACGCTGCGGGCGCCGTCGCCGTCCCGAAGCACTTCCCCGGGCATGGCGACACCGCCGTCGACTCCCATCACGGTCTCCCGACGAGCGGGGCGAGCGAGCGGGAGCAGCGTGATGCCCACCTCCTCCCGTTCGCGGCCGCGGTCGAGTCCGGAGCGCGGGCGATCATGACGGCGCACCTGGTCGTCCCGGCCTGGGGGGACGATCCCGCGACGGCGAACCCCCGCGCCCTCGCGGAGCTGCGTGAGCTCGGGTTCGACGGCGTCATCGCGAGCGACGCTCTCGACATGGCCGCGATGCGCGCGCGGTTCGGGGCCGGCGCGCCCGTTCGGGCGCTCGCCGCGGGGTGCGATCTGCTGTGCGTCGGGAATCCGGCCAACCCCGGATCATCGGGGGATGCCGAATCCGACTTCCTCGCCGCGCGCGGCGCGATCGTCGATGCCGTGCGCGCGGGGCGGCTCCCCGGGGTCCGGCTCGAGGAGGCGGCAGAGCGCGTCGGGGCACTGCGGGCCTTCCCCGTTGAACGCGCGGCCCACGGGGTCGGGGCGTCGCCGCCGCTCGACGAGGATGAAGCCTGGCGGCTCGCCCGCCGCGCGGCCAGGCTCGACGGGGTCTGCGCCGCGCGTCCCGGCGCCAGAACCGTGGTCGACGCGCGCGCCGCCGCGACATGGGCCGTCAGCTCGACGGGATCGCGCTACGCCGAGATGCTTGCGCGCGGGGGAGCGGTCGTCGAGGCGGCATCGCTCGCGGAACGGGAGCTGCCTGCCCGATCCGTGGTGCTCGTGGATCGCCTCGCCGATCCGGACCAGCGCGAGGCGATCGCCCTCGTCGCCCGTCGCGATCCGGCTGTCGTCGTCGTGAACCTCGGCGTCGATCCGGCCGAGGACATGCCCGTCCCCGCCGTGCACGTGCGGGCGGCGAGCCGGTTGGCGGTCGCCGCGGCCGATGCGCTCC
>JBQDDT010000058.1:0-6692 GCA_052092505.1 Microbacterium sp.
ACTCGCGACCCTCACCTTGGCAAGGTGATGCGCTACCAACTGCGCTACATCCGCGTGTCTTCCCGAGGCGTTTGACCGCCCCGGCGACTTACAAGACTATACGCAATCGCGTGCGCATCGCCAAACCCGACACGCACCCGGGCGCGTCCGGCAGGCGGCCACCCCGAGGCCGGGTTCGCGCCCGCCCCGCCCACCGCGCATGATGGGTCACGAGCCGTCGAGACGAGGAGGTTCGCGATGAGCAACGAGGAGCCGGATCCCCGCGTCGAGGTCCTCGATCCCGGTGCCCCGCGCGGCGACGTCGAGATCCTCGAGGCCCGCGAGGTGCCGCTCGGCGGCCCGCGCGCCATGAGGGTGATGCGCACGCTCCCCCAGCGCCGACGGTCGCTCATCGGCTCCTGGTGCTTCCTCGATCACTACGGGCCGGACGATGTCTCGCGCACGGGAGGGATGTCCGTGCCTCGGCACCCGCACACGGGGCTGGCGACGGTCTCGTGGCTCTTCAGCGGGCGGATCGACCACCTGGACTCCGGAGGGAACGCCGCGGCCGTGGTCCCCGGCGAGCTGAACCTCATGATCGCGGGCCGCGGCATCACCCATCAGGAGCTCTCGACCGCCGACACCACCCTGCTCCACGGGATCCAGCTCTGGTACGCGCTGCCGGAGGCGACGCGGTTCATGGAGAATCGCTTCGCCCACTACGCTCCGCCTCCCGTGACCTCCACGGCGGGCCTGACGGCGCGCGTGTTCCTCGGGGAGCTCGCCGGCGCGGCGTCCCCGGTCGCCACGCACACGCCCGACCTCCTCGGAGCGGAGCTGGTGCTCTCACCGAACGCCGTCGTCACGCTGGCCGTGCGGCCGGACTTCGAGCACGGCCTCCTCGCGGAGACGGGAGACATCGTGGTCGACGGCACGCGCGCCGCGCACCGCGAGCTGGCCTACATTCCGCCCGGCGCCGACACGATTCGCCTGGAGGCGGGCCCCGAGGGCGCCAGAGGCGTCCTCATCGGCGGCGTCCCCCTCGGGGAACGGATCGTCATGTGGTGGAACTTCGTCGGCCGCTCGCACGACGAGATCGCCGCGTTCCGCCGCCGCTACCAGGCCGAGCTGGGCTTCGACGAGGAGCGCCAGGGCGACGACGGCGAGCGGCCTCTGTTCGGCGACTTTCCGTCTGGCCAGCCCGACCCGCTTCCGGCACCGAGGCTCCCGAACGCGCGCCTGCGCCCCCGGGAGTGATCGCCGCTACGCTTCGCCGCGGAAGCGGGCGGCCAGCTCGTCGGGGATCGGCGCCCCCCGCAGACCGCGCTCGGGATCGCGCACGGTCCACACGCGCGTCTCGACGCCCTCCACACACACCTCGTCGCCCTTGGCGAGCGTGTGCCGGATCGTGAAGCTCTTCGTCCCGAGCTCCGCGAACTCGCTCGTGATCCGCACGTCGTCGCCGTAGCTGCACGGCCGGCGGAACGAGGCCGTCGTCTCGACGAGCGGGCACCCCGCTCCCCCGAACCGCTCGAGCATGACCTGCTTCGGCCATCCCGTCGCCTCGTACAGCATCGTCGTGCCGTGATCGAACCACCGGAAGAACTGCGGGTTGAAGACGATGCCGGCCGGGTCGCAGTCCCCCCACTCGACGCGCCTCGTGAGCGTGCTCTTCAGCATGGCGCGCCTCAGCTGCCCTGGAGCTTCGCGCGGTAGGCCTGTGCCGCGGAGCTGACGGGCACCGGGGCGACCGTCACGCGGATCTCGACCTGCTCGTGACGCTCGATGACGCCGGGGCTCCGCGCGCCGCCGCCGTCCTCGCCCCAGACGAGCGTGAGCTCTGTGCCCGGCTCGGCGAAGGCCTCGTCGATGCTGCCGAGCGACATCATCAGCCGCTCGCCGTAGCTGTAGCCGGGATACGTCCCGAACCCGACGTGCTCGCCGTCCGGACCGAGCACCGTGTCGTAGTGCAGGCGGCCCGTCGCCGCGACGGGGAGGTCGATGTGCTTCGCCGTCGGCCCGTCGTGCACGAGTCGCGAGTACACCGACGCGAAGTCCTCCGGGTTCCAGATCAGCGTGACCTTCCGGCGGTGCGGCTCGTCCGCGATCCGCTCGAGCGCCTCGCGCCCGACGAAGTCGTGGTCGAACTTCACGATGTGCCCGTATCCGAGGTCCCACGGGGTGGCGTAGTAGTCCTCGACGTTCTCCGAGAAGAAGCTGCCGCCGAGCGACATGCGGGCCGAGGCGCTCCGGTCGGAGAGCCACTCCCGGTAGCCGCGCAGCTCGGGGCTCGAGTACACCGCGGAGAACGGCACCGCCCACCACCCCGACTCGATGACCGTGCTGAAGTAGGCGAGCGACCCGATCCGGCGCAGCCCGTGCTTCCTGCCGGCGGAGACGAGGGCCCTCTTCACGACGTCGCGGTCGTCCCATGGACCCGACAGCTCGAGGCCGGGGACGCCGCCCATGCTGTGCCGCATCGCCTGGACGGGGCGGTCCGCGATCGAGATCTCACCCGCGCGGAAGAACCTGATCTCGGGGAGCTCGTCTCCGTGCAGCTCCTCGAGGAGCGCATAGACGTTCGGCCCCTCCACCTGATAGCGGTAGACGTCGCGCCGGCGCTCCTTGTTCAGCGCCCACACGGGGTCGAGCCGCGCGCTGACGTCGAGCGCACTCACCTCGGCGTTGTACTGCACCCAGTCGGTCGTGGCGGGGTTGCCCACGAGCATGAGGTCCTCGTCGGCGAGGCAGTAGAGGATCGCGTCCCCGATGACGTGGCCCTCGGGCGAGCAGGCGACGAACTGCTTCGCCCGTCCGACCTCGAAGTTCGCGAACGAGTTGATCGCGAGCGAGCTGACGAGCGCCACCGCGTCCGGCCCCGTGAGACGCAGGTTGTTCATGTGGTAGCTCTGGTCGTGCAGGGCCACGCCGTTTCGCCACGACAGCTGCTCGTCCCGCCAGGTCGTGTACTCCTGCCGCACGGCGTCGCCCGGCATCATCACGCCGAAGATGTTGAGCGCGTTCTTCGGCGAGAGGCCGTACAGGTGCTCGACGATGCTCGGCGAGCGGTCCACGATCGACTGGAGAGAGTTCTCGGTCATGACGTCCTCCTCGTTAAGTGAGTTCTTCTCAAGAACTGACTGTAGACGCGCCGCCGCCGTCTTCCGGACCGGATTCGGTTGAACGGAAGTTCGCGTCGTCTGGATCGGCGCGATAGGACATCTCGCGGGCGACGACTTCCTCACCGCAGTGCGAGCACGTCATCCGCGGATCCGTCTCGTGCCCGCAGGCGCGATGCGTCAGCACGATGCGCTCGTCGTCGCCGCCGAGCCACCGATCACCCCAGGACTTCATCGCGAGGAACACGGGATACAGATCCCGCCCCGCATCGGTGAGCCGGTACTCGAACCTCTCCGGCCTGAGCTGGTAGCGACGGCGCTCGAGGATCCCGTGCGCGACGAGCGACTCGAGCCGCCGCGCGAGCACGGATCGCGAGATGCCGAGGTTCGTCTGCAGCTCCTGGAACCGCCGCACGCCGAAGAACGCCTCGCGCAGGATCAGCGAGGCGCCGGACTCCTGCAGGATCGCCGACGCGCGCTGCACCGAGGTCGTCCGCGCTGTCGCCATGCGCCGAGCGTACCGGGCGGTGCCGCGATGCCCGCTACTCGTCGCCGCGAGCGCGCACGTACGCGCTGAAGCCGGGGATCGTGAAGCGGAGGCGTCCGTGCCCCGCCGGCTCGATGATGCCCTTGCTGATGAGCGCGCTGCGCGCCACCCCGAGATCGTCGGAGGCCACGCCCAGCCGTCCGGCGACGTCCCGCCGCGCGACGACGTCCCCCGGCAGGTCGGCCATCGCTCGCAGGAAGGACCGCTCCGAGCCCGTCGCCACGTCCCATCGAGCCTGGAACATCGACGTCATCTGCGCGTCGACGGCGGCCGCGCTGTGATCGACGTCGCGCCGCGTGATCCGTCCGTCGCGCTCGGGACGCGCGACGTCCCACGCCGCGGAGCCGACGAGCTGGAGCGCCTGAGGGTAGCCGTCGGCGCGATCGAGGGCCGCCCGGATCGCGTCGTCGTCCCACGCGACGCCGAGCAGTCGCGCCGGCTCGACCAGCACGGCCTGCGACGTGGCCTCGTCGAGCTCCGCCAGGATGATCTCGTGCGTGCGCTCCCCGAACGTCGCCGCGCGCGTCAGGAGGCTCTTCGTCTGCGGCAGGCCGGCCCCGACGATCGCGAGAGGGAACCGCTCGCGATCGGCCTCCATGTTCTGCACGGCGTTGAGGAGGAGCCCGATGTCGCGCAGCGCATCGGCGTCGGGAGCCTGATCGCGCCCCGTGCGCGGGTCCAGCGGCGCGTGGAGCTCGTCGATCACGACGAGCAGCCCGGCGCCGCCGCGATCGCGCACGGCCGTCGACGCGGTGTGCAGGAACTCCTCGACCGGCCGCAGACCCGCCGCCGGCCTGGACGGCTCGTGATCGAGACCGAACGTCGCCGACACCTTGGCCACCCCGAGATTGAGCTCCACGCCGAGCTCGTCGATCCGCCGCCGCGTCCGCGGGGCGGAGAGGATGTCCGCCCGCTCGAGCGCCCCCGTGACCTGGTCGAGCGTGTCGCGCAGCACCGGCTGCCGCTTCACGCCGGCGCTCCACGCGACGACGAATCCGTCCTCCGCCGCCTGGTCGGCGACGTCGCGCAGGAGCGAGGTCTTCCCGAGGCCCCTCGGCCCCGTCACGACCGCGAGCGGACCCGCCATCTCGCCGAACGCGATCACGCGCGCCAGGCGGTCGCGCAGCGCCGTGCGCTCCTCCTCCCGGCCGACGAAGACGCGCGGGCGTCCGCCGGGCGTGTAGGGGTTCGGAAGCATGCGGCCAGACTACGCCTCGTTACGGATCCTGCAACCGTAACGAGGCGTAAGCGCCGAGCGCGTCAGCGCCGATCGAGGGAGCACCTCTGCCGCGCCGCCGTCACGAGGAAGGCGACGAGTCCGGCGACCAG
Organism: Microbacterium sp.; assembly: GCA_052092505.1. Taxonomy (GTDB): domain Bacteria; phylum Actinomycetota; class Actinomycetes; order Actinomycetales; family Microbacteriaceae; genus Microbacterium. The sequence continues at coordinate 4,975 of JBQDDT010000058.1, forward strand.
CAGCAGGTCCGCGGCGATGTACACCACGTGCAGCGAGGACTCCCCCGGGTCGCCTCCCGACAGGATCACGTCTGTGCGCGCGTTCAGGAGGGGCCGGACGATCGCGACCTGTGCGAGGAGCACCACCCACAGCGCGCCCAGCACGATCAGTCCGGCGCGAGGGACGCGAGGGCGCGGCAGCGCGAGCACCGTGATCACGGCCAGCAGCACGACCCCCGCGATGTCGGCGGCGGTCAGGACCAGGCGGCCGACACCGAGCGCGACCTCCAGCGTCATCCCCGGCGCGAGGAACTTCAGCGGCGTCTCGACGAATGCGAGAGCGATCAGGAGGCCGAGCCAGACGCTCGGGACGATGAGACGGAATGCGCGCACGGCCACGCTCCGAGAATACCGGTCCGGCCCCCTCGGGGGCGCGGGCGGACCCCTTGCCTCGCGCCGCGAGGATAGCGGGACGACGCCCTGATTCCATAAGGTGTGAAGTATGTCGGGGAGTCACCTGCAGGAAGCGGCCGGCGTGGGCGACGCCCCGGATCCCTCCGAGGACGTCCGCAGCCTCGCGCTCGCGGTCGCGCGGTCGCTGGGCGGTGTGCTCAGCGGAAAGGCCGGGGCGATCGAATCCGTCGTCACGACGGTGCTCGCCGGAGGGCATCTCCTGATCGAGGACGTGCCGGGCGTCGGGAAGACGACGATCGCGACCGCGCTCGCCCGGTCGATCGATGCGAGGACGCACCGCATCCAGTTCACGTCCGACATGCTGCCCTCCGACGTGACCGGCCTGTCCATCTACGACCAGGACCGGCACGAGTTCCGCTTCCACCCAGGGCCCGTCTTCACGAACATCCTCATCGGCGACGAGGTCAACAGGGCGACGCCCAAGACCCAGTCGGCACTGCTGGAGGCCATGGGTGAGCGCTCCGTGACGATCGACGGCCGCACGCACCGCCTTCCGGAGCTGTTCACGGTCGTGGCGACCCAGAACCCGCAGGACATGGAGGGGACGTTCCCCCTCCCCGAGGCCCAGCGCGACCGGTTCATGAGCCGGCTCTCGCTCGGCTATCCCGACGCGGAGGCCGAGATCGAGATGCTCGCCGCGCGCGGCTCCTCCGATCCGGAGCAGGAGGTCACGGCCGTCGCCTCGGTCGACGACATCGTGCGCGCCCAGCGGATGGTCGGGCGCGTGCACCTCGCCGAGGAGATCGCCGCCTACCTCGTCGCGATCGTCGGCGGGACCAGGACGCACGACGGCGTCACGCTCGGAGCGAGCCCGCGCGCGACGCTGCACCTCGCCCGGATGGCGCGCGCCCGCGCCGCGGTGCGCGGCCGCGACTTCGTCTCGCCAGACGACGTGGCCGCCGTGGCGGGAACCGTCCTCCCGCACCGGCTGGCCGCACGCGGACGGTTCGGATCCGTCGGCGACGCGCACGCGGCCGCCACCCGGATCGTGGCGGAGATCGTCGCTCGCACGCCCGTCGGATGACCATGCCGATCGTGCCGACCCGCCGGGGGTGGGGATTCGTCCTCTCGGCGGCGGCGCTCTGGGCCAGCTGGTTCGCGATCGGCCTCAGCGACGTGTGGTACGCGGCCGCGCTGCTGATCGCGCTGGTCGTCGTCGGCGCCAGCGTCGCGACGGCCGCGCCTCTCGTGGCGCGATTCGACGTCCGCCAGTCGGTGACCGATCCCACGCCGGCGGCCGGCGAGACGATCACCGTGACGGCACG
>JBQDDT010000058.1:6702-7538 GCA_052092505.1 Microbacterium sp.
TGGAGCGCCGGAGCGGAGACGCTGCGCACGCCGGCGATCGTGCCGGGGGCACGGGAGACGATCGTCGAGATCGCGTGGGATGCGCTGACGCGTGGCCCCCGCACCGCCGGTGTCGCCTGGCTCCTCGTGCACGACCCGTTCGGGCTCGTCGTGCGCCGCGTCGCTGTGCGCGATGTGCCGGAGATCCTCGTCCTGCCGCGCCTGCTGCGCTCTCTGCCGGAGGATCTCCTCCACGGGGCGGGGCCCGACGGGGACGGGGTCCTCCCCGTGAGCCGATCCGCGAGCGCCGACCCCGGCTTCCCCGGCGGTGCGGTGCGCGACTACCGGATGGGCGACCCGATCCGTCGGATCCACTGGAAGCAGAGCGCACGGCAGGGAGAGCTCCTGGTGAACCTGCACGAGCAGGTCGACGCGCCCGATCGCTCCCTCGCCCTGCTGACGGGGGGCGAGTATCCCTCCGACCGGGATTTCGAGACCGCTGTGTCGGCCGCGGCGACCGTTGCGCACCGGTGGCTCCGCGACGGGTACACGGCGCGGATCGCGCTGGGCGACGACGAGCCGGTCGCGTGCACCCGCGAGGGAGACGCCCTGCGCCTTCTCGCTCTCACGCAGCCGAGCGACTCTCCGGCGGCGGCGTCCGCGTTCGGAGCGCAGGTCGTCGTCACGGGAGCCGTCTCGCGCGAGCTGCACGACGAGCTCCGACGGCACGGTGAGGGCGGCGTCGTCATCCGGGTCTCCGGGGACGACGACCCCGACCTTCCGCCGTCGTGGCGCTGCGTCACCGTGCCCCGGGGGGCGGACGACGCGGAGCGCCGGGACGATGCCGGACGGGCCCC
>JBQDDT010000058.1:7548-16198 GCA_052092505.1 Microbacterium sp.
TCTGACGCCCCGCGCGTTGAGCCGGGCCCCGCGCTGCGCCTCGTGCGCGGCGCCTCCCCCGCCGACCAGGCTCCCGCCGAGCGTCCGCCGGCGCGGTGGCGGATCCTCGCGTCCGGCGTCGCCGTGACCGGCGTGTGGTGGCTCGTCCTCTCGGGGCTCGGAAGCGTGTTCACCGTGGGGGGCTGGACCCTGCGCGCGCTGTCGGTCGCCGCCACCGTGATCCTGACCGCATCGGCCCTGCGCGCCCTGTGGCGCTCCGCGCGGGTGATGCCCGTCGTCGCAGGCCTCGCGACGGGCGCGATCGCGTGCGTCGCCTGGATCGCCCCCACGGGACGCGGCACCCTCTGGCGCACCGATCCGGGGGGCGCCATCGACGCGGTGAGGGCGCGTCTCATCGCCGGCGCGACACCGCTCGACCCCGGCGGCGTGCTCGGCGACGCGCTTCTCGTGACCGTGCTCGTCGCATCCGCCCTGAGCGCGCTCCTCCTCGTCGCCCTGCGCTCGCCCGTCGCCTCCGCCGTCTTCGCGTCCCTGGTGCTGCTCGTGCCGGCGGCGATCACGGGTGTCTCGGTGAGCGGCACGGCCGTCCTCGCGACGGGTGCCCTGATCGCGCTGAGCGCCTGGGTCGGATCCCCCGCCCCGTCGCCGACCGGTGTCGTGGCGGCAGCGGCGGCCGTGGCGATCGCGGCGGGGCTCGTCGCACTGGCCCCGCCCGTGCGCGACCGCGTGTGGAACGACGCCGTGCTGCTCTCCCCCGTCTCCGAGTCGGTCCCCGACGTCACGATCGCCCTCGCCGACGACCTGCGCGAGCGCAGCAACGCCCGGGCCTTCACCTACACGACGAACGCGGCGGGCTCCTATCGCTTCTCGCTCGCCACCCTCTCGGACTTCACGGGAGGGCGCTGGCTCCCGCAGAGCGATCCGGACGCCGACGGGCTCACCACGGCCGACGCCCGCGACCCCTCTCCCCTCGCCCCCGCTCCGCTCGGCGACCGCGACCCGGGACGGACGGCGGCGGTCGAGGTCATGGTCGACGGCCTCGTGAGCGGGTGGCTCCCGCTTCCGCAGGGCGCCCTGTCGGTCGCGAGCGAACCGGACGAGTCGTCCTTCGAGCCGACCGACTGGACCTGGACAGCGCAGGCCGACACCGCGAACGCGCAGCAGACGACCACGCACCGCGGCGACCGGTACACCGCCGTGTTCTGCGCGGACTGCGGCCTGCGGGACGGGACCCTGCGCACCAGCGAGATCCCGTCGAGCGCCGTCGGCCTGTTCCCCGGGGCGCAGGGCGCGACGGAGGAGCTCCAGCCCTACCTCGACCTTCCCGATCCGATGCCGGACGAGATCTCCGACGCCGCCAGGACGGTCGCGGGCGACGCCACAGGGCGGATCGCCGTCGGGCAGGCGCTGCAGCGCTGGTTCCGCAGCGGCGACTTCGCCTACGACGAGTCAGCCCCCTACGATCCCGGCGCCGACGAGGACGACCCCTACGCGATCATGGTGTCCCTGCTGGAGGACCGCTCGGGGTTCTGCGTGCACTACGCGTCCACGTTCGCCGTGATGGCGCGAGAGCTCGGGGCGCCGGCTCGCGTCGCGGTCGGCTACGCGAGCCGGACCGACGGCGAGGGCGCGACGGCGGTCAGGGGACGCGAGCTGCATGCGTGGCCGGAGATCTACGTCGACGACGTGGGATGGGTGGCGTTCGAGCCGACGCCGGGCGGCGCCGGAGCGCGCTCCGAGTCGCAGGAGGGCCCTGACGCCCCGCCGGACGACGAGTCGACCGACGACGGGTCCGACACGGAGTCGGACGAGGCATCCGATCCGCGGCCGGACATGCCGGCGGAGACGCCGGATCCGGAGGAGAGCTCCGAGGCGACCGCCGACGGCGGGGGCGACGGCGCGGGCGCCTCGCCCGTCGGCTGGCTTCTCGCAGGGATCGGCGGCGTGATCGTGATCGCGCTGGTGCCGGCCGCCGTCCGTCGTGGGACGACGCTGGTCCGCCGTCGACGCACCGCCAAGGGCGAGCGTCCGGCGCAGAGCGCGTGGCTCGAGTTCCACGACGCCGCGGTCGACCGCGGATCGCTGCGCGGGGCGACGGAGGGGCAGCTCCCCCGCGCGCGGACGGCCGAGGCGATCGTCGACCACCTCGAGGAGACGGGCGCGCTCCGCGCCGGTGCGGTGGACGCGGCGCGGTCACTCGCCGAGGCGATGACAGCTGAGCGCTTCTCGGCGCACGCTCCCCCGCCGGACGGCCGCGATCTCGCCCGCGCGCTGCGCGAGGCGATCGCAGGGCTCGACGCGGGCGCGCCGCGCTCGGAGCGCGTCCGCGCACGGCTCCTGCCGCGCTCCGTGCTGCGTCGCCGGCGCGATCGCCGCGGCTGAGGCGGCACGGGCGGACGACCCAGGTTCCGCAGGTCGTGGCCGATCCGGAGCTGCTCGCCATCGTGGCTGAGGCTTTCGAGACCATGCTCGACCGATGGGAGCGGCATCGCCGCGGCTGCTGGGTCCCCTGGCCTTTCCCCTCCCTGGCGCACTCGGAGGCGCCGCTCGTGTCCGCCGATATCGTCGGAGACACGCACTTCGCCGTCTTCGACGCGCCGCTCACGCAGGTGGTCGGCGACCAGGTGAAGGTCTTCGCCTGGGACGACAACGACTGGGCCTTCTCCCACCGGCTCGTGGAGCTCTCCGAGCGCATCGCGGCGTGAGCGCGCTCCGGCCACGAGCGGATCGCCCGCGGCGTCAGCCGCGGTCACCGTCCTCGCCAGGGCCGCGAGCGAGGAGCACGCGCCGTCGCACGAGAGCCGCGCCGAGGACCAGCGCCGCGACCGCCGCTGCCACAAGCGTCCAGAGCATCGTGGCCTCGAAGCCGGTGATCGCGAGCCCATCGTCCCCCGACCCGTCGCCTGAGCCGGCGGTTCCCTCGTCACCGGACCCACCATCGCCCGAGCCGTCACCCCCGGATCCGTCATCTCCGCCGCCGGAACCGTCGTCTCCGCTGCCGCCGTCATCGCCGCCCCCGTCACCAGGGTCGGAGCCGCCGTCACCGTCGTCGCCGCCGTCGCCGGGGTCGGAGCCGTCGTCCGCGGTCACCGTCACCTGCGTGCTGTCCGTGATGCCGCCGGTCGTCACCGAGACGGTGGTGGTCCCCTCGCGCAGCGCCGTGACCTCGCCGGAGACGGGATCGACGCTCGCCACGTCCTCGTCGGTGCTCGACCACGTGTGCGACATCGGGTCGGCCACGGGCATCGTCGGCGGGTTCGCGGTGTCCTCACCCGCCGCGTTCACCGCGGTGGCCGTGTACTGGCGCGTCTGCCCGACGGCCAGCGACGTCCCGGCCGAGTCGGCCTTCGCCGTGCCGGACGAGCTCGCGGCCGCCTTCCCCTCATCCGGGGCCTGATCGATCGTCACCGACTGCAGCACGGGCTCGACCGTGTACTGCACCGTGCCGTCGTCGTTCACGTGGAAGAGGCCGAAGTGGTAGAAGCCTCCCTCGTCCGCCGCCATGTAGGGCGGCATCCCGATGTCGCCGATGACGAACTGGGGGATCCCGGTCGTCGCGTCGGCCGGCTGCCCGCTCGGGTCGATCAGCTGGTTGGCGAACGCCCGCATGTGGCCGTACATCACGAGCACGTGCGTGTCCGGATGGGACAGGCGGTAGTTCTGGATGAGCTGCAGGAACTGCTGCGCCTCCCAGCGATCCGAGAACTGGCTCGAGTTGCTCGGCGACGGGTCGTATGCGGGCATGTGGATCCCGACGATGACGACGGGCGTCGAAGCCGCATCCAGCTGCTCGGCGAACCAGGGGTACTGCTGCTCCTTCGGCACCTGGTTGGCATCGGCCGTGAGCACGGACCCCGTCGAGTTGTCCAGGCTGATGAAGGTCGTCTGGTCGTTCTCGAACGTGAAGTGCGTGTCCTGCTGGAACACGTCGTGGAAGTTCGTGTCCTGCGGGACCGCGCCCTGGCTGATCTCGTGGTTGCCGACGACGTCGTACAGGGGGAGCCCGAATGTCTCCCACTTCTCCTTCGCGAACGCCAGGTCATCGACCTCGCCGGTGTCCGAGATGTCCCCCAGGCTCAGTGCGGTGTCGGGCCGCGCCTGCTCCGGCAGCGGCTCCACGGTCTGGCCAGATGCCGCCACGGACGTCTCGCCCGTGCTGCGCTTCACCATCGTGTCGATGTTGAGGGCGCTCGTCGATTCCGGGTTGCTCGCCACGAGGTGCCCGTCGTCGCCGATCACATACGTGTGCCCACCCGGCTGGAAGTCCGCCGCGCTCTGCTCGTGCTGCAGCCACTCGGGGTTGTCCGGGTCGATCGGCGTGTACTCCTCCTCGGCGCCGTCGGTCGTCGCGGGATACGTCAGGCTCATCCCGCCCAGCGTGAACGACCCCTCGGCGGCCGTCGTGCCGTCGGAGGTGACGTAGCTGATGTCCTGGATCGTCAGCGGATAGCTGGTGAACACCCCGCGATGGATGCTCTTGCTCAGCTCGGTCCACGAGCCGTAGTCGTCCTCCGTGAGCTCCGTCCACAGGCCGAGCGTGTGCCCCTCGGCGTCGGCCACGTTGAGCACGATCCACGACTGCCGCTTCGAGTCGCTGTCGACCTTGAACCGGAAGCGCAGGTTCTCCGGGACCTGACCAGCCTCGTTCTTGTCGGCGAGGACGCCATCGCCCGAGTTCGGGGCGAATCGGATCCGGTGCTGATCGGTGTTCTTCGGCATCGCGTAATCGACCTTGAGCGCGGCGCTCTGCGACGATCCGGGCGGGACGTCGTCCGTCTCCTCGGCGTGGTCGCTCGGGGTGATCTTCGCTCCGGCCTCGGCCTTGACGGTCCAGTCCTCCGAGGTGTCGGCGTCGATGAGAGGTTCGACGACCTCGCCGACGGCGATCTCGGCGGTCGCCGAGCTCCCGCCGACCGTCGCCGTGAGCTTCGCCTGGCCACCCTCGGACTCGGCGGCCGTGAACTCCCCCGTGGCCTCGTCGATCTCGCCGAGGCCGGCCGGATCGAGCTTCCAGTCGATCGACGCCGGATCCAGCGTCACGGGCGGTGCGTCGCCGCTGCGCCCGGTGACGGCGAATGTCTGGGTGGCGCCGTTCGCGACGCCGACCTGATCGGGCGAGATCCCGAAGGACTCGAACGACTCCGCCACGGTGAGCGGAACCGTCGAGGTCACGTCGCCGGATCGCGCGACGAGCCGTCCGCTTCCCGGTGCGCCGGCCGTGAACGTCCCGTCCTCCCACGTCCCGAGCCCGGCGGGCTCGGCGGTCACCTCGACGGGCTCGGCCGCAGGATTGCCGGCGTCGTCCGTCGCGAAGGCATCGGCGTCCGTCGTCGCCCCGGCGGCGGTGGAGATCTCCTCTCCGCCGTTGAGCGCGACCTCGCTCGCCGGTCCGGCCTCCTCCGATTCCGAGTAGACGAACAGGCCGTTCGCCACCGGACGCTCGCCGCCGTCCGACGGCGTGTTCGCCACGCTCGCCTCGGTCTCGCCCGGCTGACGGACGACCATCTCGGTCGAGCCACCGCCGTCGAGGAGCACGGCGTCCTCGACGCCGAGCGAGCGCAGGTAGGTCGCGACCTGCTTCCAGCCGACGCCGATCGCCACATCCGCGGTCTTCTGCCCGTCGAGCGTGACCATCACCAGCTCGCCGTCCGCGGTCGAGCCGACGGCGGTCTCGGGGTGGAGATCCTTCGGCATCTGGTTCACGGGGTCGTCGAAGACCTCGCCGTCGGCGAGGATCCGGCCCGGACCCTGGATGAGCTGGGCGATGTCGTCGTCCGGCGAGACCTCGGTCTCCACCGACACGGTGTCCCCCTCCTCGAGGTTCTCCGCGATCCAGGTGCCGCTCTCGCTGCCTTCGTCGCCGCCGACGACCCCGTAGTGCGCTCCCTCCAGCGACTCGAGCGGACCCACCTCGTCGATCGTGATGGTCTCGCCGTCGTCGTCGGAGTGCCCGAGCGCCACCACGTGCTCGCCGCCGAACCAGGAGGCGTCGACGTCCGACAGGCGCGGGGTCAGCGCCGTGATCCCGGCGTCGGTGGCGTCATCCAGGGTGTTCACCGACGTCACCTCCCGCGTCGCGGATGTGCGCTCGACGCTGAGCGATCCGGTGAAGTCCTGCGGCCCGTACACGACCGATCCATCCGTGCGCACCGCGACGGTGCCCTCGTGGTCCGCGGTCGGGCTCTTCCAGATCTCCCCGTCGACGATCTCGCCGTCGTTGGCCTGGCCAGAGGCGTTGATCTGGAAGTAGCCGCCGTTGATCCCCGCCACCGCGCCCGTGCGCTCGGCCATGGAGGTGAGCGTCTCGTTCTCCGGGGAGAGGACGCTGTCGTTCGCGACCTGCGCGCCGAGGCGCACGTTGTCGTCGCCCGTGTCGGCGGTGACGACGTTGATCGGGACCCTCCCGTCGACGGCGTCGATCACCTCCTGCCGGTGCTCGACTCCCCGGGTGACCGTGACGTCGTCCGAACGCTCGTGGGTCGTGATCGTCTTCCAGGAGTCCAGCTGCTCTGGCATCCAGTCGGCGCCCTGCCCCGCGGCGGACGCGGTGAGCGGGGTGCCGAGCGCCCCGCCCGCCATGAGCAGGACGGCGGCGATCGCCACACCGGCCTTGCGGCGTCGCCCGCCGTGGGTCGAAGGGCCACTCGTGTTCGCGTCGCGCATCTCCAGAGTCACGGGGAGCCAGTCAACGCGCGCGCCGTGAACCCGGCCGGACGGCCCGTGACCCGGGAGATGCCCATGCGGCGAACCGGAGGTGAACGACGCCGGCCCCGACGCATCATCCATTCGGTTGACGTCGAGTTCAGTCCTGCTCGCGATGTCGCGCGATCGCACCGCTGGTGAGGTGGAGACATGGCAGATCCTCGCGCACATCGGCGCTTCTCCGACCGACTGACCTCGCGCCGCGGCGCGTGGCTCTCGCTCGGCCTGGTGCTTCTGATCATGACCGCGCTGTTCGGCGCCTTCGGCTCCGCGGAGGCCCCGGATCGGAACGATCAGGCGCCGCCCGGCGCCGAGTCGACGCGCGCGAGCGAGCTGCTCGCGGAGTTCCCCGACGCCGACCGGCAGTCGGTCCTCGTCGTCGCGACCCGCGACGACGAGGCGGCACTGTCATCGAGCGATCTCGCCGAGCTGGAGGGTCTCCTGCCGGTGCTCGCGGACCACGCGGACGCTGACCCCTCCGGTCCGATCGTGAGCGACGACGAGGAGGCCGCACTGCTCATCGCGCCGATCGCGGTCGGAGAGACGAACACGCAGACCGCGGAGACCGTGAAGGCGATGCGCGCGGACCTCGCGGACCACCCCGTCGACGGGGTCGAGCTGCAGGTGACCGGCGGCCCTGCCTTCGGCGCCGATGTCGCAGCGTCGTTTGAGGGCGCCGACGTCACGCTGCTGCTCGTGACGATCCTCATCGTGGCGATCCTGCTCATCCTCACGTACCGCTCCCCCGTGCTCTGGCTGCTGCCGCTCGCCGCCGTCGGCCTCGCCGACGGCCTCGCCGGGCGTGTGACGGCCGCGGCTGGCTCGCTCTGGGACCTGCAGTTCGACGCGGGGATCATCAGCGTGCTCGTGTTCGGCGCTGGAACGAACTACGCGCTGCTGCTCATCTCCCGCTACCGCGAGGAGCTGCGCACCGTCGACGATCACCGCCGGGCGCTGAGCACCGCATGGCGACGGACGATGCCGGCGATCCTCGCCTCGAACGTGACGGTGGTCCTCGCCCTGCTGACGCTCGTCCTCGCAGTCATCCCCGGCACGCACGGACTCGGCGTGGCCTCCGCGATCGGCCTGCTCATCGCCCTGGCCGCCGTTCTGTTCCTGCTGCCGCCGCTGCTCGCCGTGTGCGGCAGGAGGGTGTTCTGGCCGTTCGTCCCGCGCCCTGGCGCGACTGAGCGTCCCGGCCGGTCCTGGCGACGCGTCGCGTCCGGCGTGGTGCGGCGTCCGCTCCTGAGTCTGCTCGCGGGGGCCGCGCTGCTCGCCGTGATGGCGACGGGCCTGTTCGGCACATCGGTCGGGCTCGATCAGCTCGAGAAGTTCCGCGTGCAGTCGGAGTCGGCGATCGGCCTCGAGGCACTCTCCTCGCACTTCCCGCCCGGCGAGGCGCAGCCGATCCTCATCGTCGCGGACAGCGCCGAAGCGGACGCGGTCGTCGCGGCAGCGCAGGACGTCGACGGCGTGGTCAGGGCGCATCCGGCCGGGACGGCGGAAGACGAGTCCCTCACGAAGATCATGGTGACGAGCGAGTACGCGCCGAGCACCGATCAGAGCCTCGGGCAGATCACCGAGCTGCGCGAGGCCGTCCATCGGGTCGACGGCGCGGACGCGCTCGTCGGCGGCGCGGTCGCGACGGACCTCGATGCCCGCGCGGGGAATCAGCAGGACCTCCTGACGATCGCACCGCTCGTGCTCGCGGTCAGCTTCCTCGTGCTGCTCGTCCTCCTGCGCTCCGTCGTCGCGCCGGTGCTGCTGCTCCTGGTCAATCTCGCGAGCGCGGTCGCCGCGATCGGCGCCGGGGCGTGGCTGAGCCGGATCCTGTTCGAGCAGCAGGCGCTGGATCTGCAGGTTCCCCTGCTCGCGTTCCACTTCCTCGTCGCCCACGGCAACGACAACACGATCATCCACGTCCACCCCGCCACAGCCCAGGCCGCGT
>JBQDDT010000059.1:0-15989 GCA_052092505.1 Microbacterium sp.
GCTCCCAGACGAGGGAGACGCGCCATACGGAGCTCTCCCCGAGCAGAAGCGCCCCCACCCCCATGACGATTCCGCTGAGGAGCATCCACGGCCCGACGAGATCGGCCCCTCCGCTCTTCCTCCCCTCGTGAACCGCGAGGAGGACCGAGTAGCATCCCCAGGCCGTGCACGATGCCAACGCGAGCAGCAGCGGCAGCATCGCGCTCCAGGAGTCGAGGACGCTCAGGATGTCCCCCACGGCGACGTCGCCGAGCACCATCGAGTAGGTCCCCGCCGCGCTCAGGGCGACGCCGAGCACGAGCATGCGCCCCCACCGGTGCTTCAGCACGGCGATGGAGATGAGGAGGGTCACCAGCGGCCACAGGAACTTGATCCCGGTGACGACGACGACCTCTTCCCTGGTGTGAGCGAGGATCGTCGCGGCGAACTGCGTGACCGTGTACAGGACGAAGAGGACTCCCCCCTGGATGAATCGCGCCGACCGGAGGTCTCGCCATGCGGGCCAGTGCCCCGTGATGACCCGCATGACGATCAGCCCGAGAACGCCAGCGGACAGGTTCACGACCGCGCCGGTGGTGAACAGCCCCAGCGACTCCCCCACGAGTCGCAGCACGGCGGGGCTGAGACCCCAGATCGCGATGGCCACGAAGCCCGACGCCGTATAGACCCGCGGGGACCGACCCGCCGTCACCGCGGGGGCGGGCTCGCTCACGGCAGATCGCGCAGGGTCGAGAGCAGGAGGTCGTGAAATCCATCAGCGTCGAGTCTCAGCCCCACTTCCGCGTTCGCGGCCTTCCCTCGAGCCGGCAGAGAGGCGTCCTCCGCGATGTCTCGGAAGGGGTCGGAGCTTCGCAGATGACGCAGGTCGCAGACCGTCATCCCCCGCGTCAGAGTCCCCGCGAGCTCGACGTCGACGTGAGCCGGCACGGCGGTGACGAGGTCCGGACGGATCAGCCACGCGGCCGCGCAGGCGTCGTGCAGCGTGGCCTCTCGCAGACCGATCGCGCGGTGGGTCGTGCCCATGAAGTGGTCGATCAGCTCCGTCGTGAGCTTCGCCGCGCGCGTCCCGATGGCGGCGAGGTCGTCCCGCCGCCCCGCCCCGTAGGTGCACTGCCGCGTGAGGTTGATGCCGGCCATCCGCACCGGGACTCCGGAGCGGAAGACGACAGCCGCCGCCTCAGGGTCGACGACGATGTTGAACTCAGCTGCGGGCGTCCAGTTCCCGACGGTCGCGGATCCGCCCATGATGACGATGTCGGCCAGATGGCGGACGATCTCGGGGTCTCGGCGGAGCGCCGCCGCGACGTTCGTCAGGGGGCCGGTCGCCAGCAGAGTCGCCCCGCGCGGCTCCGCGCCGCGGACGATCCGCACGATCGCATCGACCGCGTGCTCGTCCTCGGCGGACGCCGCCGGCATTCCCAGCTCCGGCCCGTCGAGACCGGATGCACCATGGAACTGCGGGGCGGTCGTGAGCTCGCCCAGGATCGGACGATCGTGGCCCGCATGGACGGGGACATCATCGCGTTCGAGCACCTCGAGGATGTTCAGTGCGTTCCGGGTGACCTCCTCGAGGGGGGCGTTGCCTCCGACCGTGGTGACGGCGACGAGATCGAGATGCCGTACCGCGAGCATGAGCGCGATGGCGTCGTCGTGACCGGGGTCGCAGTCAATGATGACGGGATGGGGGTGCATGAGGGGCCCTTCTCTTCGTTCAGCGGGAGCCGACACGGTCGTCGGCTCGAGCGAGGATGTCGTGGACCGCGGCGATGTCCGGCGTGTTGCGCGCCCCCTCGGTCGCGACCGAGAGCGCGGCGACCGCTCTGGCCCATCGCATCGCCTCATCGAGGTCGCCCGAGCGCAGCGAGGCGGCGATGAAGCCGGCGTTGAAGGCGTCGCCGGCGCCCACGGTGTCGATCACGGGGACGTCGAGCGCTGGGTAGTGCGTCTCGCGATCGCGGGTGAGCAGAATCGCTCCATTCGCACCGTCGCGGGCGACGACCGTGCGATTCTCACGCACCAGAGCGCGCGCGTTGTCGAGCCATGGCCGCCGGCCGAGACCGGCGAACTCGTCCGGACCCGATCCGAGGACGACGTCGCAGTGCTCCAGCACGCGGTTCAGCTGGTGGACGAACCAGGACGACGGCGTCCGTTCGGCGCGGATGTTCAGGTCGAACGAGGTCGTCGCTCCGCGCTGACGCGCATCCTGGAGGATGTCGACGAGCACGGGGAAGGCGGAGGACCCGGCCGTCAGGATCATGCCGCTCGCGTGCACCCACTCCGCCGATCGCAGGATCGGCGACGCGCGGAGCGCACCGGACAGCACCGTGAAGGACGGCTCGTCGCGCGGCCATGCCCAGAGATGGCGTTCCCCAGACGCGTCGATGAAGGCGAACACGCACACCGTGTTGCGTTCAGGGAACGCCGTCACCTCTCGGCACCCGACACCGTGAGCCTCGAGGTCTGTGACGACGTGACGCCCGTACGCGTCCTCGCCGACCGATCCGGCGAACTCGGTGCGGACCCCCAGACGGGCGAGCGCGGCCGCAGTGTTGCCGCCCGTGCCCCCGCCCCTGACCGTGGGCTCGAACTCCTGCGCGCCGCTGTGCGCGTCGGGGATGCGGACGAGCATGTCGACGTTCGCGTCCCCGACGACGGCGACGAGGGGGTCAGCCATCGGCACGCCTCACCGCGTCGACGAAGGCCGTCACCTTCGCCGGGTCCTTGAGCCTGCCGGGTTCGCGCTCCCCGCCATCGAAGTTCGTCAGGCTGAACGAGTCCGCACCGTACGGGCGCACAGCCCGCAGCGCCTCCGCCACGTTCGTGTGGTCGAGTCCGCCGGCGATGATGCATCTCACGTCTGTGCTCTCCACGATCGCCCGGTCGATCTCCCAGTCATGGACCATCCCGGTGGCCCCGATGTCGGTGGTGCCTGGCTTCTTCGTGTCGATCAGGAAGTAGTCCGACACCCCCTCGTACGCCCGGACCTGCTCGAGGACCGGCTGCTCCTCCAACGGCGCATGAGGAAGAACGGGCAGAGCCTGCATGATGCCCAGCCCGGGGTAGCGCTCCCTGATCGCGGCGACCTCGTCCGGGGTGAAGCCATCGATCTCGCCGGACAGGTGCAGCACCTCCGGGAGGACGTCGCCGACCGCGTCGAGATCCCGGTACAGCTCGTCCGCGTCCTCGCATACGGTGAGCCCGACGCGCACGGCGTCGCCCGGCGCATCGGCGAAGATCTCAGCGGCGTCCTCGCAGGTGAGCTGCCCTGGCGTCCGTCTGATGTGCCCGAAGGAGATCCCGATGTGGTGTGCCCCTCGCTCGACGACCATCCGAGCATCGGCGAGACTCCTGATGCCGTAGATCTGCACGATCCGTTCGCTCATATCCGTTCAACTGCCTTTCTCTGCACGCACCGCTTCGCGGCGCAGGATCGTGTCGATGAGGTCGGGGACCGTCAGTGCGGCTCCCAGCCCTGAGGATGCGGCCACACGCTGGGCGGGCGGCGGAGAGACGTAGGTGCGCGCGAGGGTCTCGGTCGCGAGAAACACCTCGTGCGGATCGCCGTCCATGATCACGCGCCCTTCGGCGAAGACGATGACCCTCGCGAACACCTCGGCGACGAACTTCATGTCGTGCGAGATGGCGGCGCAGAGCACGCCCCGCACGCGAAGTGCGCGCAGAAGCTCGCGGAGACGGGCCCTGCCGTGGATGTCCTGCCCGCCCGTCGGCTCGTCGAGCACGACCAGCCGCGGCCCCAGCGAGAGCACGGCGCCGATGGCGCAGAACTTCTTGTCCGTCGGGGACAGGTCGTACGGGTGCTCGTCGAGCACGTCGGTGAGTCCGCAGAGGTGCGCCATCTCGTCGACGATCCGGTCGCGTTCGCCCTCGGGCAGCCCCATTCGCTGCGGTCCGAAGCGCAGCTCGTCGCGCACCGACGACAGGAAGAGCTGGTCGTCGGGATTCTGGAACACGTAGCCGACGACACGCGCCCACGAGGCGGTCGTCCGGGTGGCGATGCTCGCGCCGTCGATCAGGAGGTCTCCCGATGTCGGTCGCAGGATCCCGTTCAGGTGCTTGGCGAATGTCGTCTTCCCCGACCCGTTCTGTCCGACGATCGCGACCGGGACGTCGCCCTCCAGCACGATGTCGATGCCCTGGAGCGCTCGATTGCCGTTGGGGTACGCGTGTGCCAGCTCTCGCGCTTCGACTCTCATGGCGTCAGCACTCTCCTCACCATCTCGACGGCGTCATCCTCGGTGTGCGTCAGGGCATCGACGGGGCAGCCGGCGGCGGCCAGGTCACGAGAGAGTCGCGTGAAGTCCGGCTGATCGATGCCGTGTTCGTCGAGGTCGCCCCGCCCGAAGACCTCCTGCGGGGCGCCATCGGCGAGAACCGATCCGTCGTGAAGCGCGATCACGCGACTCGCGGCCCGCGCGATGCGCTCCATCTCGTGGTCGACCATCACGATCGTGATGCCGGTCCGATTCAGCGCGAGGGCGATGTCGAAGATCTCCTCGCTGCCCAGCGGATCGAGCTGGCTCGTGCACTCGTCGAGCACGATGACCTCCGGCTCCATCACGAGGCACGATCCGATCGCGACGCGCTGGACCTGCCCACCCGACAGCTCCAGGGGGTGGCGCTGCAGCAGGGGCCCCAGGCGCAGCAGCTCACTCACGCGGGCGATCCGCTCGCCCATCTGCGCGTACGGGACTCCGAGGTTCCCCAGCCCGTAGGCGAGCTCTTCCTCGACGGTCGAGGTCGCGTAGGAGAGCTGGTTGAACGGGTTCTGGAAGACGAGGCCGACCGTGCGCGCGATGTCGGCCACCGTCAGGTCCGTCGTGGGTACGCCGTCCAGCACGACCTGCCCCTTGAAGCGACCGGTCGAGTAGAGCGGCACGAGGCCGACGAGAGCATTGCACAGGGTCGACTTGCCGCTGCCGTTCGCCCCGATCACGCCGATGAACTCCCCGGGGGCGATGTCGAGCGTCACTCCGGTGAGCGCGTTGACGGTGGTCTCGCGATAGCGGAACGTGAAGCCGTCGACGCGGATGATCTCGGCCATGATTCACAGACCTCCGCGGATGAGGGCGACGGCGAACCACACGGCCATCACGAGGAAGAAGGCGGAGAACACGACAAGCCAGGCCGAGTCACGACGGTGCCATGGTGCCTGCACGAACGTCGTCGCGGTCACGCCCTGTGCTCCGAAGGCGCGCGTGGACAATGCCATCCCGCGCTCCTGCACGTCGACGAGGGACCCCATGATGACGGGGCCGAGGAGCGGGAGGAATGCCCGGACGCGCACGAGCGCCGTTCCGGTCGTCTCCACTCCGCGCGATTCCTGAGCCTCGCGGATCACGGAGATGCGGCGCTGGATCTGGGGAGCGACGTTGAGGGAGGCGAGCACGAGGTAGCTGATCTTCGGGCTGATGCCGATCTGCTGCATGCCCGTCGCGATCTTCCCCGGATACGTGGTCGCCGTCATGATGTAGAACGCGGACAGGAAGACGAGGAGCACGCCGATGAGGTCGAAGGCGTACACCAGTCCCTCGCTGCCCAGCTGAGCGAAGCCCAGGTCGGCGATCACCGTCCTGTTCTTCGGGCTGTAGAGCCCGTGGATGAACGTGAGCATGATGGTGATCGGAATCGCGAAGGCGAGGATCAGCGCGATGTACCTGCGGAAGAACCCGCCGACGATCGCGGCGGCGAACATCACCAGCAGCACGGCGTAGGGGAGAAACGGCAGAGGCGCCAGTGCGCTGCCGATCCCGAGGAGGAAGACGCCGGCGACCTTGGTGTTGGGATGCAGGCGGGTCAGAGGGGAAGCGATTCCCAGATAGTTGGACGTCTTGCTGCTCGTGGTCGCGGAACGTGCCATGGCGATGTCCTCGTGCCCTCAGAGCTCGTCGTCATCGGCGTCGTCCAACGATTCCTGCGAGTACTGACTGAGGAATCGTCGGGGGATCCGCTTCATGAGGACGTAGGCGATGAAGAAGGAGATGCCTCGATCGACGAGGTTCTCGATGAATGCCGACGCGAAGACCGACTCGACGATCTTCTGAGAGGCGGCGATCAGCGTCGCGGTGATCACGGACGCACCCGTCACGCCGCTCGCACCGCCGAAGACGAAGATCGTCACCAGCGACGCGAGCACGACGGAGACGAACGTCACGACGAGCCAGACGACGATGACTCCGCGGATCCTGCGGAAGAATCCGCGATGGATCAGAAAGCCTGTTGTGAGCCCGACCGTCACGCTTACGATCGCGTAGGGGAAGTAGATCGGGTTGGCGACGAGCGCGAGGAAGACGTTCGTCAGGAGGCCAACGGCGGCTCCCACCCACGGGCCGCCGAGTGCCGCGGCGAGGATCGTCCCGATCATGTCGAGGAAGAGCGGGAGCTTGAGCCCCGCGGCGATGCTGCCGCCGACGATGTTGATCCCGACGGCGATCGGGATCAGCACCAGGGTCTTCGTCGTGAACTGCCTGCCGATGGAGCGGAGCACTCCCCCGCGGGTTCCGCTGCGTCTACCACTCATCTCGATCCTCCTTGATCAGATGCCCCGCTCCCGTGCGGAGGCGTTCTCGTGGGGTGTCGCGGACGGTCGGGCGACGTCCTCGCTCCGATGCGAGAACGATTCCGCGAGAGCACCTCATCGGGACCCGGCGACCCTGCCGGCCCTATGAGGGGAAGCTGACGAATCGCGCGGGTGTCACCCCCGTCACCTCGGCGATGCGGAAGAGCTCCGCGAGGGTGAACTCCGAGCGCCCCGAGAGCTTGCGGGTCAGGGTGCCGTACGGGATCTCGGCGCGCTCGGCGATCTCCTTCTTGCTGAGCCCCGATGCGCGAACGACCTCGAGCACCGCGTTGGCGGTCTGTGCGACCCGATCCCTCGTGCTCATACCGATAAGCTAATTGCTCGATCAGACAATGTCAACGGTCCGATTGGCCTGGATGGATATTGGTGATGCTCGCCGTGACCTCTAGAGTGTCGACATGGACACCCGACAGAGAGCCGTGCTGTTCACGCGATATGTCGGCCTCGAGCTGAAGGGCAAGATCACCGCACGAGGCCACACCGCGAAGAGCGTCGCCGAGACGGCGCACCGCTCACCCGCCGCTTTCAACCGGTGGCTGAACGGACGGGTCGACCTGCCGCTGACGGTGCTGTTCGAAGCGTGCGAGATCATCGGCGTCGCGCCGGCCGTGATCATCGAGGCGGCCTGCGAGCGCACGTATGACGACGATGCGAACCCGGAGATGGCGGACCTCGATGTCGTCGCCCCTCCGTATGCTGACACCACGGCGATCGCCGCGAAGAGGGGGAGACGCAAGGCCGACGCGGATCACGCCGAATGACGTTCGCCGACGACCCGAACGGAGGAACCGTGCGCGAGCTCCTCCGGCGCGCCGACGCCGACGGCATCTCCGTCGTCACGTCCCGACTGCCAGGAGAGCTGCTCGGATGCTACGTGC
The DNA here is from genome assembly GCA_052092505.1 of Microbacterium sp. Lineage (GTDB taxonomy): Bacteria > Actinomycetota > Actinomycetes > Actinomycetales > Microbacteriaceae > Microbacterium. Next base: position 7,477 of record JBQDDT010000059.1, read on the forward strand.
CAGGTGAGGCACGCATCTATCTCGATCTCCGGCTCACCCCGATCGAGCAGCGCAGCGTGCTCGCCCACGAACTCGGCCATGTCCGCTTCGGCCATGGGCTCTGCCGGCCGAGGTCGGCGCGCGAGAGCGCACGTATGGAGCGTCAGGCCGACCTCTTCGCCGCGCGGCTCCTCATCGACCATCGGGGGTACGTCGCCGCGGCCCGCGTCAGTCAGGACCCCGAGACTCTGGCGGAGGCGCTCGGCGTCACCGTCGAGCTCCTGGACGTCTACCGCCGAGAGTGCACGACGTCCGAGCGGGGTCTGATCCTGCCGCGTGCCGCCTGACGGACTGCCCGACCCTCGGAATCCCGCCACCCCGCGCCGCGGATGCGCATTCCCGGGTATAGGATCTTCGTCTGTGCCCGGCCACGAAGCCGCACGCCGTGACGGCATCGGGTCGTGGATCCCCTCGGCCCGGCCGGACGGACGACGCACGCCCTCCCGACCTGCGTCCCCCGCATCCCTGACGAGGCAGTTCCCATGACGACCCAGACAGCTCCCGCTCCCCGACCACTCAATTCGCGCGCGCGTGTGATCACCGCGAGCCTCATCGGCACGACGGTCGAGTTCTACGACTTCTACGCCTACGCGACGGCCGCGGTCCTCGTGTTCCCCGTCCTGTTCTTCCCCAGCGACAACCCGACGACCGGCCTGCTGGCGTCGTTCGCCACGTTCGGCGCCGCGATGGTGGCCCGCCCCATCGGGGCCCTGGTCTTCGGGCACTTCGGCGACCGGATCGGCCGCAAGGGCACGCTCGTCGCGTCGCTTCTCACGATGGGGATCGCGACGTTCGCGATCGGCCTGCTCCCGACGCACGCCCAGATCGGCTGGCTCGCGGCGCTCCTGCTCCTCATCTGCCGGCTCGCGCAGGGCTTCGCGCTGGGCGGCGAGTGGTCGGGCGCCGCGCTGGTCGCGACCGAGAACGCCCCGGCCGGCAAGCGCGCCCTCTACGGCACCTTCCCGCAGCTCGGTGCTCCCATCGGCTTCATCATCGCGAACGCGCTGTTCCTCGGGATCAACTTCGCCCTCCCCGGCGATGCGGGCGCGGCCAGCGAGGCCTTCCTGTCGTGGGGCTGGCGCGTGCCGTTCCTGTTCTCGGCGGTCATGGTCGCGATCGGCCTGTGGGTCCGCCTCAAGCTCGTCGAGTCCGAGGCGTTCCAGAACGCCGAGCAGAAGGGGCGGATCCGGAAGGCGCCGATCGGCTTCGTCTTCGCCAAGCACTGGAGGCAGCTGCTCCTCGGCACGTTCTTCATGCTCGCGACATACGTGCTGTTCTACCTGATGACGACCTTCACTCTGACGTACGGCCAGACGCCGGCCGACGCCGACGTGCCCGGCCTCGGCTTCAGCTACGTGAACTTCGTGATCATGCAGATCTTCGGCGTCGTCTTCTTCGGCGTCTTCACCCTCGTGTCCGGGCCGCTCGCCGACTCGCTCGGCCGCCGGCGTCTGCTGATCTGGGTGACCCTGGGGATCATCGCGCTCGGCCTGCTCTTCCCCGTCTTCCTCCTCCCCCAGCCGGACGCCGGCTTCACGGGGGCGCTCACGCAGTCCTTCCTCATCATCGGTTTCGTGCTGATGGGGATGACCTTCGGCCCGATGGGCGCGCTGCTGCCCGAGTTGTTCCCGACGAACGTCCGCTACACGGGATCGGCGGTCTCCTACAACGTCTCGTCGATCCTCGGGGCGGCGGTCGCCCCGTTCATCGCGGTCTGGCTCTGGCAGCTCGGGGGCGGAAACCCCTGGCTCGTCGGCGTCTACCTCGCGGCGTCCGGCGTGCTCACGCTCGTGGCGCTCCTGCTCGGGACCGAGACGAAGGACGTCGACATCGTCGAGTGACGACGGCCCCCTGTTGCATTCGTTGGGGTACGCACATACTCTGTACGTACCCCAACGAAGGAGTGCGGCATGGAGTACTATCGCGACGGCTTCCACCCCGGCGACCCAGCCGTCCGACCGGCCGCACACGCCCCGCGCGAGGGCCTGCCGGATCGCGCCGACGTCCTGATCGTCGGGTCAGGGCCCGCCGGCCTCGTCGCCGCGGCCCAGCTCGCGCAGTTCCCGTCGATCACGACGGCGGTGATCGAGCGGCGCCCCGAGCCGATGCGGCTCGGGCAGGCCGACGGCGTCGCCTGCCGCACGCTGGAGATGTTCCAGGCCTTCGGCATCGCGCGGCAGATGATCGACGAGGGCGCCTGGGTCACCGAGACCCTCTTCTGGCGCCCCGACCCCGAGGATCGCGCCCGGATCCGCCGCTCCGAGCGCGTGCAGGACGTCGCCGACGACCTCAGCGAGATGCCCCACATCATCCTCAACCAGGCGCGGATCCATGAGCACCTGCGCGGTGCCATGCTCGCCTCCCCCACCCGCCTCGACGTCGACCACGGGTGGGAGCTCGTCTCCCTCACCCGCGACGACGCCGCGGAGCACCCCGTCGCGGCGACGGTGCGCGGCGCGGACGGCGAGGAGCGGACGATCCGCGCCCGCTACGTCATCGGCGGCGACGGCGCCCGCAGCGCCGTCCGGAAGGCGATCGGCCGGGCGCTCAGCGGCGAGCGGGCCGATCACGCCTGGGGCGTCATGGACATCATGCCGCTGACCGACTTCCCCGACTTCCGCTTCAAGAACGCGATCCAGTCGGACGGCCACGGATCGCTCATCTCGATCCCCCGCGAGGGCGGCCACATGGTCCGCCTCTACGTCGACCTCGGCGCCGTGACGGACGAGACGAGGGAGGCGATCCGCGCGATGAGCGTCGACGACGTCCTCGACGTCGCGCGCCGGATCCTGCATCCGTACACGATCGACTCGGCCGAGACGGTGTGGTTCAGCGTGTACGAGGTCGCCCAGCGGATCGCCGACGGCTTCGACGACGCGGTCGGGCGCGACGACGTGGACGGGCCGAGGGTGTTCATCGCCGGCGACGCCTGCCACACGCACTCCGCCAAGGCGGGGCAGGGCATGAACGTCTCGATGCAGGACGCCTTCAACCTCGGCTGGAAGCTCGCGGCGGTCCTCGAGGGCCGCGCCGATCCCGCCCTGCTGGAGACGTACGACGCCGAGCGGCGCCCGATCGCGCAGGAGCTGATCGACTTCGACCGCGAATGGTCCCGGATGCTCGCCGCGCCGGCGGCCGACGAGGCGCACCCGGAGCGCGGCGGCGTCTCGCCCGAGGAGCTCGCGTCCTACTTCGCCCGTCAGGGCCGCTACACGGCGGGCGTCGCCGCGCGCTACACGCCGGGGATCTCCTCTCTGACGGGCGACGACGCGCACCAGCACCTCGCCACCGGCCTCGAGGTCGGCACGCGCTTCCACTCGGCCCCGGTCGTGCGCGTCGGCGACGGGCGCCCGATGCAGCTCGGCCACTGCCACACGGCCGACGGCCGCTGGCGCGCGTACCTCTTCGCCGACCGCGACGAACGGCTGCTGCGGGCGCTGTGCGCCTGGCTCGAGGAGGACCCCGCCTCCCCGCTGAACCGCTACGCGCCCGGCGCCGACGTCGACGCCGTCGTGGACGTCCGCGGCGTGCTCCAGCGCGGGCTCCACGCCACGGACGCGTCGAACGTCCCGCCGCTGCTCGCCCCCGTCGCCGGTCGCCTCGGGCTCGTCGACCACCACAAGGCGTTCGTCCCGGCTGACGACGACATCTACGATCGACGCGGGATCGACCGCGAGCGCGGCGCCGCCGTCATCGTGCGGCCGGATCAGTACATCGCGCAGGTGCTCCCCCTCGACGCGACGGACGAGATCGCGCGTCTGTTCGAGCGCGCGCTGCTGCGCCCGGCAGGATGAGCGCATGACGACCGCGCCCGACCCGGAGCTCCTCGCCCACACGGGGCACCTCCTCCGCCGTGCCCAGCAGGTCCATCAGGCGGCCTGGACCGCCCACGTCTCGACGACGGTCTCGAGCGTGCAGTACGCGGTGCTGCACGTGCTCTCGCGCACGCCGGGCGCGAGCCAGGCGCATCTCGGGAGCGCGCTCGGTCTCGACCGCTCGACGATCGCCGACCTCGTCGCCCGGATGGCGCGCCGGGAGCTCCTCGTCCGGACGGCGTCGACGACGGATCGCCGCCAGAAGTCGCTCGCGCTGACGGCGCTGGGCGAGCGGACCCTGGCCGAGCTGCGTCCGCGCGTCGACGCGATCGAGCCGATCGTCACGGGCGACGCCGATCCGGGGGATCGCGCCGAGCTCCACCGGCTGCTGCTCGCGATCGTCGACGGCGCCTGAGCGCGCCCGGCGCGGCGCCCCGCTAGCCCCGCGAGGCCAGGTGCGCGCCGAGGCTGGCGAGGAAGATCACGATCCCCAGCACGATCGCGAGGAAGAGGCTCCAGAGGTTCCCGATCGCGAACGCGATGAGCCCCCAGAAGGCCGAGAGCGCGACGCCGAAGACCACCCCGACGATCGGGATGTTCAGCAGCACGACGACGAGGATGGCCCCGACGATCCCGACGCCGATGCCGGTGGCGGTCCCGAGCTCGTAGTGGATCCCGGCGATCAGGCCGCTCGCGACGCCCGCGAGGAGCGCCTCGAACCCCACGAGCCGCATCGACTGACGCCGGTCCCTGGCGCCCTCCCAGAGGTCGCCGCCGAGCCGCCTGGCGTGTGATCGTTCGTCGGACATCGCTGACCATCCTCGCACGGCCGCAGCCGCCGGACGCGACGACGGGCGGCCGGGATCGATCCCCGACCGCCCGTCGTCGACGCGCCCGTCAGACCAGCGGCGTGCCGTGCGTGTGGAATGACTCGATCGTCTTCATCCCCCACGCCTGGCCCTTCTTGCGCTCCTCCTCGCTCCACTCCACGACCGGCTGGTCCGGGTCGAGGAGAAGGCGCGCCCCGGCGTTGGCGAACTCGATCCGGTTCCCGCCCGGCTCCCACACGTAGAGGAAGAACGTCTGGTTGATCGCGTGCTTGTGCGGTCCGGACTCGATGTGGATGCCGTTCTCCAGGAAGATGTCGGCGGCCTTGAGGATGTCCTCGCGCGTGTCCGGAGCGAACGCGATGTGGTGCAGGCGGTTGCCCGTCTTGGTCCAGTCGTCGCTGTAGACGATGTCGTACGACTTCAGCCCGAAGTGGAACCACCACGCGGCGAACTTCCCGTTGTCGAGGCGGATCCGCTCCGACTCCCGCATGCCGAGGGCCTGGCGCAGGAACTCGCCGTTGGCCTCGACGTCCTTGCCGAGGTAGTTGATGTGGTCGAGCCGGCGCGCGTTGACCCCCGTGCCGGGGAACCTCGACGCCTGGTTCTTCAGCGCGGGGGCGTCATCGGGGCCCGCCTGGTAGCGCTCGGTCTCGTAGTAGATGCCCAGCTCGTGGCCGTCGGGGTCGTTGAACAGGAACGTCTTCCCCGTGCCGACCTCCCCGTCGACCCAGCCGATCCCGAGGCCCGTCTCCTCGATCGCCGCGACGCGGCGCTCCAGCGCCTCCTGGCTCGCGGCGCGCACCGACGTCCGGCCGACGCCCGCGGCGTCCTTCTTGGCCGTGAGCTTGATCGTGTACAGCTCGTACTCGTCCCACGTGCGCAGGTACACGGAGTCGCCCTCCTCGGCGACCACCCGCATGGCGAGCAGGTCGCGGAAGAAGAACAGGCTCTCCTCGAACTTCGGCGTGAACAGCTCGACGTTCGCAAGGTGCGCGACGTCGAACGATGTGTAATCGGTCATCGGTGTCCTCTCTGACAGGAGTGGTTCGTGGTGCCGCGGTCCGCGGCGGATGGCTACAGGCGCGGCCGCGGGTAGACGGTGCCCTCGAAGAGCTTGCGCGCCGTGCGGATCGCGACGGATCGGGTCACCTCGTGGCCGCCGTCGCGCTCGACGACCTCCACGTCGACGTCGAAGCGGCCCGTCGGGTGCTCGAGGACGAACGGCTCGCCCCCACCCGGGGCGCGGATCACGCCGTCCCCGACCGACCCGGCGGTGACAGCGCCAGCGGCGGCGGTGAGCGCCCCGAGGACGCCCACCGAGGTGTGCACGCGGAACCCCTTCCCGCCCTGCGGCAGGAACGTGCGGGTCGCCATGGCTCCGCCGGAGCGCGGCGCGGCGATCGCGACCATCTTCGGGATCGTCGCGCCTGCGACGTCGCCCAGCCCCATGCGCTCGGCCGCGGCGAGCCTGAGCCGCTCGAGGCGCTCGGTGAGGCCCTCGTCCCCCTCGAGCGCGGCGGGATCGGCGTCGAGGTCGATGCCGAGCGCGTCGGCGCGCAGCAGGACCGACGGCATGCCGTTGTCGACGCAGGTCACGGCCACGCCGTCGACCTCGTCGCGCACGGCGCCCGTCGGGAAGAGGGATCCGGCGGTCGAGCCGGCCGTCCCTTCGAAGTCGAGCGCGATCGCTCCTGCCGTTCCCGGCACGCCGTCGATCTCCTGATCGCCGTCGTAGTCGACCTCGAGGGCGCCCGTCGCGCCGACTCGAGTGCGGAAGGCGGCCGTGGCGGAGCTTCCCGTGTTGAGCATCCGGATCCGCACCCGCGTCTCGCCGTCGGCCGCGGACACGAGGCCGCGCTCGACGGCGAACGGGCCGACGCCGGCGATGATGTTGCCGCAGTTCTGCGTGTCGGAGACGAAGGCCTCGTCGACGCCCGTCTGCAGGAACAGGTAGTCGACGTCCGCGTCATCGGAGGCCGAAGGGCCGACGACCGCGACCTTCGAGGTCAGCGGGTGCGCCCCGCCGATGCCGTCGATCTGGCGCGCGTCCGGCGTGCCCATGATGCGCAGTAGCAGGTCGTCGCGCGCGGCGGGGTCGGACGGCAGGTCGGAGGCGAGAAAGTAGGCCCCCTTCGACGTGCCTCCCCGCATCTGGATGCACGGGATGCCGCTCATCGCGCCGCGCCCCGCCCCGCCCCGATTCCCCCGCGTTCGCAACGCAGGAGATCCGCGGCCGTCCGCCGGCTACGCACCGCGACCACCGCGCTCACGCATCGTGCGCCTCGAACTCCGACTGCGTTGCGTACGCGACGCCGAGCGCCTCCAGCTGCGCGCGCAGGCCCTTCCGGTCGAGGCTGAGCTCGCGACCGGAGCCGTAGGCCTCGCGGTCCGCCTCCTCCTTGGCCACGCGCGCGTCCGCCTTCTCGAGCGCGTCCTGCGCGCTCTCGCGCGGCACGCACACGATGCCGTCGTCGTCGGCGAGGACGACGTCGCCCGGCCGGATCAGCTGGCCGCGCACCGTCACGGGCACGTTGACCGACCCTGCGGTCGCCTTGACGGTGCCCTGGGAGTGCACGCCGTTCGACCACACGGGGAAGCCCATCTCGCGCAGGTCGGCGGTGTCGCGCACGCCCGTCTCGGTGACGAGGCCGCGCACACCGCGCGCCTTCAGCGCCGTGGCGAACAGATCGCCGAAGGCGCCGTCCGTCGAGCCGCTCACGCTCGCCACGACGAGGACGTCGCCAGGCTCGCACTGCTCGACGGCCGCGTGGATCATGAGGTTGTCGCCAGGCCAGCTGAGGACGGTCACCGCGGATCCGCCGACGCGGGCGCCCTGCTGGATCGGCGTGATGCCGGGCCCCACGAGCCCCGTGCGCCCCTGCGCCTCGTGCACCGTGGCGACGCCGTGCTCGGCGAGCCGGTCGATCACCCGGCCGTCGGCCCGCGCGATGTCGGTGACGACCACGCCGAGGGGCGAGGTCACTTCAGCTCCCCGGTCACCTGCGGGTAGTACCGCACGTACGCCTCGCCCATCGTCTCGTGCGGGAGACCGAGGTTCGGGCCGGCGTTGCGCTTGACCTGCACGCCACGGCGCACCGCGAGGTCGGTGTAGTAGGTCCACATGTGCTTCTGCGCCGGCAGGCACTCCATCGCCTGCCGCTTCTTCGGGAAGGCATCCGTGATGTCGAGGAGCACGTTCGGCTTGAAGTCGCACTGCTCCGGCTGGTGCGGCTCGAAGAAGAACACCGGAGGCGCCCCGATGATCTCGTCCTTGGTCGGGAAGGAGCCGTCGGAGTTGGCCACGCCGATCGCCTGCGCCAGCACCCTGGCCTCGAGCGCCATCCGCGCCGCGGCCGGGTGGTCGCCGTTGTACGGGTCGGCGAGCGGGTGCGTGAGCACGACCGTGGGCTGCACCCTGCGGTACACGTCCACGAGCTTGGCGACGGCCTCCTGCGACTCCACGAGCGGGTAGTCACCCATGTCGAGGAACTCGATGTCCGCGCCGAGCGCGGCGGCCGCGGCCTCCGCTTCCTCGCGGCGGACGGCCTTGATCTCGTCGAGCGACTTGCCGGCGAGCCACTGGCTGGCGGATTCTCCGCGCTCCCCGTACGAGACGCACACGACGGTGGCCTTCTCGCCACGCATCGTCGCGGCCGCGATCGCACCGCCCGCGCGCCACACGAAGTCTCCCGCATGGGCGCTCACGACGAGAAGCGCCGGGGTCTGCTCAGCCATTGAGATGCTCCCGTTCTGCGCGCGGTTTCCGCTCCACACGCAGAAACAGTGAATCACCCCCTCGCCAAATGATCAACATTTTGTCTACAATTCT
>JBQDDT010000060.1:0-15793 GCA_052092505.1 Microbacterium sp.
GTAGTCGCCTCGGCGATCCGCGGCGGTGTCGTCGAGGCGCAGTCGCGCACCGCCGACCTGCTGGGGCTCGCCACCGGCGGCGCCGAGCGGGCGGCCAGGTACCGCGCGGGGTTCCTGGGGCCGACGATCGGCGCGCTGTCAGCGCCCGCCGTCTCGATCGTCGTCTGCGCCGCCGCGGTGGACCCGCTCGTCGCGCTCGTGCTGGCGGCGACGCTCGCGGTCGCGCCGATCGTGATCCTCGTCGCCCAGCGGGCGGTGCGCCCCGCCGGGGCCGCGCACCGCAGGGAGCGGGCGCGCCTGACGGCCGCGTTCCTCACCGCGGTGCAGGGGCTCGGCACGCTCGTGCTCGCGCGGGCCGCAGAACGGGAGGCGCGGGGGTTCGCGGCCAGGGGAGAGCGGCACCGCCGCAGCGTCATGCGGGTGCTCGCGGTCAATCAGCTCCTCATCCTCGTCATGGACGCGACGGTGTCGCTCGCGGTGGTGCTCGTGGCGGCCGTGGTCGCCGTCTCGCGCACGGGCGACGGCCTGATGACGGCCGGCGACGGGATCTCCGCCGTGCTCCTCGCGCTCGTCGCGATCCGTCCCGTCGACCTCGTGGGGCAGTTCTTCTCCGTCGCGATCGGGGGCAGGGCGGCCGAGCGGGCGCTCGGCGCGCAGCTCGGCCGCCGCACCCCGGTGCGCGAGGACGCGACGGCGGACGAGCCCGAGGGCGCCGCGTCGATCGCGCTGGAGCGGGTGACGGCCGGATGGGGGCGGGGCGCCCCCGTCCTGCGCGGCGTGAGCCTGCGGGTGGAGCCCGGCGAGCACGTGGCCCTCGTCGGACGCAGCGGCGTCGGCAAGTCCACCGTCTCGGCGCTCCTGCAGGCGCACCTGCTCCCCGAGGAGGGCAGGGTCGGCGTCGGGGGCCCCGTGACCGAAGGGGCACCCGGAGCGCAGATCCGGCGCCGGCTGGCGGTCGTCGAGCAGCGCACGTTCCTCTTCCACGGCACGGTCGGCGACAACCTCAGGATCGCGGCGCCGGGCGCCGACGAGGCCGAGCTGTGGGAGGCGCTCGACCAGGCGGGGCTCGCCGCCGAGATCGCGCGGATGCCGCGGGGCCTCGACACGCCCGTCGGCGAGCACGGCGCGCTCCTGTCCGGCGGGCAGGCGCAGCGGCTCGCGATCGCCCGCGCGTTCCTGCGGGACGCGCCGATCCTCGTGCTCGACGAGCCGACGTCGCAGATCGATCTCGCGAGCGAGGCCGTCGTCCTCGCCGCGCTCGCCCGGCTCGCACGCGGGCGCACGGTGCTCATGATCGCGCATCGTCCCGGCGCGATCCTCGCCGCCGACCGCACGATCGAGCTCACCGAAGCGGGGGTCCGCGCGTGAGCGCCGCGGCGGGCGGGCGCGGTGCGCCGAGTCGCCTGACTCTCGCCCGGTGGCTCGCCGCCCGCACCCGCGCGCTTCTGCCCCTGCTCGCCCTCGCCGCGCTCGCGCGCATCGCCGGGCAGCTTCTGGCCCCCGGCATCGTCGTGATCGCCGCGACGAGCGTCGTCCGCGCCGCCGGCGGTGAGCGCGTCGACGTCGGCGTCCTCGTCCTGGCGATCGTCGCGATGAGCATCGTGAAGGCGGGGCTGCGCTACCTCGAGCACCACGCGGGCCACCGCGTCGCCTTCGCGGCCCTCGAGCGCCTGCGGGAGCTGCTCTTCGCGCGGCTGATCCCGCAGGCGCCGGCGATCACCGGATCCCGCGCGTCCGCCGAGCTCACCGAGCGGGCCACACGCGACATCGACCGGATCGAGGTGTTCTTCGCGCACACGATCCCGCCCGTCGTCGCCGCCGTCGCGACCCCTGCGATCGCGCTGACGGGGTTCGCGCTCACGGTCGACTTCGCGCTCGCCGCGATCATCGCCGCCTTCCTCGCGGTCGCCACCGCGCTGCCTCTCGTCGCCGCCCGATCGAGCAGGGCCGCGTCACGGGAGGTGTCCCACGTGCGCGGCCGGATCGCCGCGCACGTGGCCGACGACGTCCAGGGGATCCGGGAGATCCTCGCCTTCGAGGCCGCGCCGCTGCGCGAGGCGCTGCTCGAGCGGGAGGAGGCCCGCCTCGGCGTCGCCCAGGCGCGCGTCGGTCGGCGCGCGGCGCTGCGCGCGATCGCCGAGCGGGCGCTGTGGGGCGCGTGCGTCGCCGCCGTGCTGCTGGTCGGCGGGGAGCCGGAGCAGGTCGCGGCGGCCGTGGGGCTCCTCGCCGGGCTCTGGCTGGCCGGCGTGAGCACCGACGGCTTCGCGGCCGGCCTCGACGACGCCTTCTCCGCCTGCGAGCGCGTGCGCGGCATCGTCGAGGCGCCCCCGGCCGTCGCGGACACGGGCCGACGGACGCCGCCGGCGGGTCCGGCCGTCGCCATCGAGCTCGACGACATCGTGCTCGCCCACCGCGGACAGGCCGAGCCTGCCGTCGCGCACGTGTCGGCGCGGTTCGCTGCCGGTCGGTGGCACGTCGTCGCCGGGGCATCGGGGAGCGGGAAGTCGACGCTCGCCTCCCTGCTCGTCCGCGCATGGGATCCGGATCGGGGCGAGGTGCGCGTCGGCGGCGTGCCCGCACGCGAGCTGTCGCTGGACGCGCTGCGCTCGTCTGTCGCGCTCGTCGATCAGCGCCCCACCCTGTTCCCCGGCACGGTCGCGTCGAACCTGCGGGTCGCGCGCCCCGACGCGTCCGACGCCGAGCTGCGGGCGGCGCTCGCCGACGTCGCGCTCGCCGGCGGGGCGCTGGCGGATGGCCTCGACACGATCGTGGGGGAGCGGGGGAGCACGCTCTCGGGCGGCGAGCGGCAGCGGCTCGCCATCGCGCGGGCCCTCGTCGCCCGTCCGGGCGTCCTGATCCTCGACGAGGCGCTCAGTCAGCTCGACGACGCCACGGCCCGGCGGGTCGCGAAGCGCCTCGCCGGGCGCCGGGACGCCCCGACCGTCGTCGAGATCACCCACCGCACCGATCGGGTCCCGGGCGACGCCCCCGTCCTGGTCCTGGATCGCGGGCGCGTCGTCGAGCGGGGGACGGCGGACGCGCTGCGCGCGGCGGGAGGGGCGTTCGCCCGGCTGTCGCTCCGGGGGTGACGGGTCGGGTGAGAGACTGATCGGGATGCCCTCCTCCCTGCTCGACCGCGTGCGCGCGGCAGGCGACGACCCCGACGGCCTCTACGACGCGTTCGTCGCGTGGGCGGGCGAGCGCGGCACGCCGCTGTACCCGGCACAGGACGAGGCGGCCATGGCGCTCGTGTCCGGCGCGAACGTGATCCTCGCCACGCCGACCGGCACCGGCAAGTCGCTCGTCGCGGTCGCCGCCCACGCCGCGAGCCTCTCCCGTACCGGCCGCAGCTACTACACGGCGCCCATCAAGGCCCTCGTGAGCGAGAAGTTCTTCGCGCTCGTCGAGCTGTTCGGCGCCGAGAGCGTCGGCATGGTCACGGGTGACTCCTCGGTCAACCCCGATGCGCCGATCGTCTGCTGCACGGCGGAGATCCTCGCGAACATCGCCCTCCGCCGGGGCAGGGACGCCGACGTCGACACCGTCGTCATGGACGAGTTCCACTACTACGGCGACCGCGAGCGGGGCTGGGCATGGCAGGTGCCGCTTCTGACGCTGGATCGCGCCCAGTTCCTCCTGATGTCGGCGACGCTCGGGGACACGACGGAGATCGAGCGGGATCTCGCCAGGCGCACGGGGCGCGAGACTGCCCTCGTCGCGGGAGCGGAGCGGCCCGTGCCCCTGCACTTCGCGTACGAGACGCGACCCGCGCACGAGGTCGTGCAGGAGCTGATCGACACGAGCGAGGTGCCCGTGTACATCGTGCACTTCTCGCAGGCCGCGGCGATGGAGCGGGCCCAGGCGCTCACGAGCGTGAAGATCACCAGCCGCGAGCAGCGCGACGAGATCGCCGAGGCGATCGGCGAGTTCCGCTTCACGACGGCGTTCGGGCGGACGCTCTCCCGTCTCGTGCGCGCCGGGATCGGCGTCCATCACGCCGGGCTCCTGCCGCGGTACCGGCGCCTCGTGGAGAACCTCGCCCAGCGCGGTCTGCTGCGGGTCATCTGCGGCACCGACACGCTCGGCGTCGGGATCAACGTGCCGATCCGCACCGTGCTGCTCACCGCGCTGTCGAAGTACGACGGCGTGCGGATGCGGCGGCTCGGCGCCCGCGAGTTCCATCAGATCGCCGGGCGCGCCGGCCGTGCCGGGTTCGACACGCACGGCAACGTCGTCGCCCTCGCGCCGGAGCACGACATCGAGAACGCGCAGGCGCTGCGCAAGGCCGGAGACGACCAGAAGAAGCGCAGGAAGATCACGCGCAAGAAGGCGCCGGACGGGTTCGTCTCGTGGAGCGAGGAGACGTTCGAGCGGATCGTCGCGGCCGAGCCGGAGCCGCTGCGGCCGCGGATGCAGATCACGTCGGCGATGCTGATCAACGTCATCGGGCGCGGGGGAGACGTCTTCGGCGACGTCCGCGCGCTGGCTTTCGACAACCACCAGCCCCGCGCGGAGCAGTACGCGCTCGCGCGGAGGGCGCTCGCCCTGTTCCGCACGCTGCGGGAGGCGGGCGTCGTCGAGGTCGTCGGCGGCGCGATCCGGCTCGTCGTCGACCTGCCGCAGGACTTCGCGCTGAACCAGCCGCTGTCGCCGTTCGCGCTCGCGGCGATCGACCTGCTCGATCCGGAGGACGCGGCCGGGGGCGCCGGTACGGGCCACTACGCGCTCGACGTCGTCAGCGTGATCGAGTCGACGCTCGACGATCCGCGGCAGATCCTCTCGCAGCAGCAGTACCGGGCGCGTGGCGAGGCCGTCGCCGAGATGAAGCGGGACGGCCTCGAGTACGAGGAGCGGATGGAGGCCCTCGAGGAGATCACCCACCCGAAGCCGCTCGAGGAGCTGCTCGCGCAGGCCTACGCGGTGTTCGCGTCGAGCCAGCCGTGGGTGCGCGACTTCGCGCTGCGGCCGAAGTCGGTCGTGCGCGACATGTACGAGCGAGCGATGAGCTTCGCGGAGTTCGTGCAGTGGTACCAGCTCGGCCGCAGTGAGGGCCTCGTGCTGCGCTATCTCAGCGACGCATACCGCGCCATCCGGCAGACGGTGCCGGTCGAGGCGCGCACGGACGAGCTCGAGGACATCATCGCGTGGCTCGGCGAGCTCGTGCGGCAGACCGACTCGAGCCTCGTCGACGAGTGGGAGGCGCTCGCCGCGGGGGTGGACGCGCCGGAGGGCCCAGAGGCGCTGCCGCCCGCGCCGCCGTCGCTCGTGGCGAACCGTCGCGCGTTCACGGTGCTCGTGCGCAACGAGATGTTCCGTCGCGTGCAGCTGGCGGCGCTGGAGCGCGACGACGAGCTCCAGGCGCTCGACCAGGGGATCGACTGGCCCGCCGTGCTCGATGCGTACTACGCCGAGCACGACGAGCTGCTCGCCGGAGGGCCGGCGCGCTCCCCGGCGCTGTGCCGGATCGACGACGCCGACCCCGGCGTGTGGCACGTGGAGCAGACGCTCGACGATCCGGCCGGCGATCGCGACTGGCGGCTCCGGGGCGACGTCGACCTGGCGGCCAGCGACGCCGCGGGCGCCGCGGTGCTCACGGTCACCTGGGCCGGCCGCCTCTGATGGAGACGACCCGTTCCGGTGCGACAAAATGCTCTGAGGCGGCCTTTTTGGAGCACTTTCTCGCACCGGAGCGGGTCGTTCGGCGTCAGCGGGCGGAGACCGAGCGCGTCGCATCGACGCGGGCCGTGCTGACCCGCGCGCGGAGGGCCCTGACATGGCGCAGGACGGCCCGGACCGGCAGTCCGACGGCGTAGACCGCGACACCGGACCGGCTCGGGTCGCGCGAGCCGAGGGCGATCCGCCGCTCCCAGGCGTCGCGCGCCCTCCCGCCGAGGCGGCGGCCGGGGTCGCGGACGGGCAGGGCGCCCTCGCGTCGCCGTGCGACGAGGTCGCGCAGCCGCGGGAGCCAGTCGTCGTCGGCCGGATCATGGAAGTAGTTCTCGCGCAGCCACGACGGGGCGGGCCGGCGCAGCCGCCGCGCGACGACGTCGTCCTCGGATCCGAAGAGCCCGCTGCCGACGAACACCGTGTTGATGAGGTCGTCCGAGACGCCGAACGCATCGATCGCGATGACCGGAACGCCGCGGGCTGCGGCCTCGATCGCCGCCGTCGAGCTGACCGTCACGAGGCCCTCCGCGCGCTCGAGGGCCGCCGACATCGGCTCCGTCGAGACGACGAGGTTCGCCGGCAGCGGGCCAGCCGCGGCGAGCAGATCGGGGTAGGGGTGCAGGTCGAGGTGCGTCTGGGCCTCCCCGGCGGATCCGCGCAGCTTCAGCACGACCCGGCGGGCCGGATCGGCCGCGGCCGCCCGCGCGAGCAGCCGGACGATCCGCATCCGCTCGTCGCGCTCCAGGGGCACCAGCGCCTGCGCGGCGAACACGAGGTCGGTGCCGCTCGCCGGCTCCGTGCCACGGTGCAGGGCGAAGGGGAGGGTCGCGAGGGCGAAGCGCTGCGCGATGCCGCGCTCGCGCGCCAGCGCGCCGAACGCGCGGACCTCCCGGTGCGAGTGGAGGAGGAAGAGGTCGCTCCGGCGTCTCAGGTGCAGGGCGAGCCAGGTGGGCGGGATCGAGATCCCCGGCAGTCCCGTCACGATGACGGGTCGGGGCCGGATCGAGGCGACCGCGCGCTCCAGCACGCGCACGAGGGGGCCGCGGGCGGCCAGCAGCACGGCATCCGCACCGCGCAGCAGGGCGGGCAGGTCGGCGTATGCCGCCCGACGCATGCGACCGGATCGGTCGTCCTCGAGGCCGCTCCCGCGCAGGGCTCCCGCCAGCTGCGCGTCGCTCACGACGAGGGGCGTGTCGAGCACGATCAGCTCGGCGCCGGGGAGAGGACCGATGAGCGCCGCGGCCCACTTCACGTAGGAGTCCGTATCGGCGATCGCGACGATCCGCAGATCGTCGGCCGGACGTTCCCTGCGTGCGTCCCCGCTCACGCGGGGACGCGGCGGAGCTTCGCCATCGGCGCCTCCTCGCCGGGGAAGACGCGCTTGACGCCGTCGCCGAGGGCCGTCTCGATGATCCGGATGTCGCGCACGAGGTGCTCCAGCCCCGTCGGCTCGAGCGAGGCGGCGTGGTCGGAGCCCCACATCGTCCGATCGAGGGTGATGTGCCGCTCCACGGCGACGGCCCCCATCGCGACCGCGGCGAGGGAGATCTGCAGCCCGCGCTCGTGGCCCGAGTACCCGACGGGGACGCCGGGGAACCGGTCGCTGAGGACGCGGATCATCCGCAGGTTGGCCTCGTCTGGCTCCATCGGGTAGGTGGAGGTGGCGTGCATGAGGACGAGCCGCTCGGTCCCGAGCACCTCGATCGCCCTGTCGATCTGCGGCATCGTGGACATGCCCGTCGACAGGATCACGGGCTTGCCCGTCTCGCGCAGCGCGGCCAGCAGCTCCCCGTCGGTCAGGCTCGCCGAGGCGACCTTGTGGGCCGAGACGTTCAGGTCCTCGAGGAACGCCACGCTCGGCACGTCCCACGGCGAGGCGAACCAGTCGAGCCCTCGCAGCGTCGCGTGGTCGCCGATCTCGATGTACTCGTCGCGCCCGAACTCCACGCGGTGCCGGTACTCCAGGTACGTCATCGTGCCCCACGGGGTCTCGCGGGGCACCTCGCGCATGTGCTCCGGAGTGGCGATCTCCGGGGTGCGCTTCTGGAACTTCACGGCGTCGGCGCCCGCGTCGGCGGCGACGTCGATGAGCCGCCTGGCGATGTCGACGTCGCCGTTGTGGTTCAGGCCGATCTCCGCGACGACGTAGGCGGGGGCTCCTCCGCCGACCACGCGCGATCCGATGCGGACGGTCATGAGATCTCCTTCTGTCGTGCCGCGGGCCGGTGCGCCGCGGGGAGGGAAGCGGACGGGGCGTCGCCCGGCTCGCGTGCGCGCAGCACGCGCTCGGCGAGGTCGCGCACGGCCCCGGCGCCGCCGGGACGCTCGAGCACGACGCGGGCGGAGGCGGCCACGAGCGGATGGGCGTCGGGCACGGCGACGGGCCAGCCGACGATGTCGAGGGCCGGCAGGTCGTTGACGTCGTTGCCGACGTACGCGATCCGCGCGAGGGGGACGCCCCGGTCGGCGGCCCACGCGCGCAGCGCGCCGGCCTTGTCGCGCTCGGCCTGGCGCACGTCGACGCGCAGCTTGCGCGCCCGCGCGGTCACGACGGGGTCGGTCTCGGTCGAGAGGACGAGGAGGGGGATCCCCGCCTCGCGCAGCATCCGCACGCCCATGCCGTCGGATCGGCTCACGCGCACGCGCACGCGCTCCACGCCGTCCGCGTCGAGCGACACGCGATCGTCGGTGTGGACGCCGTCGAAGTCCGTCACGACCGCGTCGACGTCGATCCGGTCCGCCTCCGCCGGCGCGGCGAGCGGGGCGAGGACGCGGGCGAGGGCCAGCTGCTCCGGCGAGTCGATCTCGATGGCCGTGCGCTCCGGCACCTCGACGGTCGCGATCCGCCCGAAGAAGCGGTGCCCGGCGCGGCGGAAGCCCTCCGCGTCGCACACGTAGAAGGCGCCCGTCTCGAGGTGGTGCGGCTCGCGCTCCTGCCGAAGGGGGCGGTGCGCCGGGTCGTGGTTGATGCCCGTGGCGCCGCTCTGACCCCGTCCCCAGAGGAAGCCGTAGGTCTCGACGGCCGAGAACGCGCTGTCGGCTTCGCCGTCGCGCACGCGTCGCACCGCATCGGCGAGCGCCGCCGTGTCGATGAACGGCGAGGTCGCCTGCAGGAACGCCAGCGTCGCGGCCGGCTCCCCGCGCTCGTCCAGCACGTCGAGGGCGTGCAGCAGCGCGCTCTCCGACGACGCGTCGTCACCGGCGAGCGATGCGGGTCGGCGGACGATCTCGGCTCCCCACTCGTGCGCGGTCGCCGCGATGTCGTCGTCGTCGGTCGTCACGACCACCCGATCGATGCCGCCGGCCTGCCAGGCGGAGGTCACGGCGCGTGCGATGAGCGGGACGCCGCCGACGCGCAGGAGGTTCTTGCCGGGCACGCCCTTCGAGCCGCCGCGGGCGGGGATGATCGCGACGGTCTCGCCCGCGCGATCAGGCGCCGCGCCCGTCAACGGCGCTCCCCGGCGCGCACGCGCGCCTCGTTCACGACGCTCTCCGTGCCGCGCAGCACGAGGGGCAGGGTGACGAGCGCGCTGGAGCGCAGCGATCGGACCTCGACGGGGCGGTCGAGGCCGGCCAGCGCCAGCTCGATGGGGACGCCCGTCTCGACGACCGTGACGCCGGGGATGCGCGCCACGGCGGCGAGCATCTCGGCGCTCTCCCTCCGGTGGGGCAGGTACGCGGCCTCGCCGTGGCGCGCCTCGCCCATCACCCAGGCGAGGTAGTCGCGCGGCGACAGGTGGCCGTCGACGGGGCGGGCCGAGCCGAGGAGGATCCGCTCGTGCCGCCCGAGCGGGGCGAACTGCGCGCTCGGGGTGGTGCCGCGCAGCCACTCGAACGCGTGCCCGCCCGAGGCGAGGCCGAACTCGGCGATCGCCGCCTCGCGGACGCCGCCGAGCGGGAACGCCGTGAACAGGTCGCCGGCGCCCGCGAGCGCGCGCCGGCGCACGTGGTCGAGGGCGAGAGGCGCGACCTTCGTCGTCAGGCCGCGCTCGGCGACGCCAGGGCGCGCGTAGGGCGCCAGGCCGGCGACCGCGTCGGCGAACGCGAGGGTGTTCGCGCCGTCGTCGAGGAACGTCAGGCGCCGCGGCCGGAGCACGGCGGCGGCGAGACGGAACTGGCCGGAGAAGCCGTCGCCCACGAGCCAGTGGTCGTGGGAGGCGAGCATGCGCCACGGGATCCCGAGGTACGGCTGCTTCTCGGCGAAGCGCGCGTCGCGGCGGATCAGCTCCTCCGCGGTCTCCGGCAGCTGCGGCGTCACGCGGGCGGCGAGGTCGACCGGGCCGTGCACCGCAGCCCACTCGGCCGCGCCGAGCAGCTGCAGCGGGGACTCCACCCACGCGACCGCCGACATCCGCCCCATGCGTTCACCCTGCGCTCCGAGGGTGAACGGACGGGTCAGGGCGCGTGACCGGAAGGCGACGCGGCGGGAAACCTCCCGGTGCGCTTCGGGGAGGGGATCCGCGTCGCGGATGGGATGATGAGGGGATGACCGTCACGCTCCTCGGCGCCTCCGAGATCCGCTCCCTCGCCGCGCGGCTCGACGTGACGCCGACGAAGCGCCTCGGCCAGAACTTCGTCGTCGACGCGAACACGGTGCGCCGGATCGTGCAGATCTCGGGCGTCGGCGCCGGGGAGAGCGTCGTCGAGGTCGGCCCCGGGCTGGGGTCGCTCACGCTCGCGATCCTCGAGACGGGCGCCAGGGTGACGGCGGTCGAGATCGACGAGCGGCTCGCCGCGCACCTGCCGGAGACGGCGGCGGACCACGGGGTGCCGGAGGGTGCGCTCGAGGTCGTGACGGCCGACGCGCTGCGCGTCGCCGAGCTGCCGGGCGATCCGCGGGTCGTCGTCGCGAACCTCCCGTACAACGTCTCCGTGCCCGTCCTGCTCCACCTCATGGAGCGGTTCCCCGCGCTCGCGCGCGGCGTCGTCATGGTGCAGGCCGAGGTGGGAGAGCGGATCGCCGCCGGCCCCGGCAGCCGCGTGTACGGCGTGCCGAGTGCCAAGGCCGCCTGGTACGGCAGCTGGCGGCTCGCCGGTCACGTCTCCCGCCAGGTGTTCTGGCCCGTCCCGAACGTCGACAGCGTGCTCGTGGCCTTCGCGCGCGACGAGACGCCCCGGGGCGACGAGGACGAACGGCTCGCCACCTTCCGGATCATCGACGCGGCGTTCCAGCAGCGACGCAAGATGCTCCGCCAGGCGCTGTCGGGGCTCTGGGGAGGAACGGCCGCCGGCGCCAGCGCGGTCCTCGAGCGCGCTGGCATCGACCCGACCGCCCGCGGCGAGGCGCTCTCGATCGACGACTTCCACCGCATCGCCCTCGCGGCGCGCTGAGCGGGGTCCCGCCCGTCCGCGCGATCGGTAGGGTGAAGTCATGAGTGACAAGGCCCGTTTCGAGACCGTCGCCGACATCGGCGATCTGCACCGTCCGTTCACGCCGGCGGCCGACCGCTACGCCCGCAACGACTACCGCCAGGTGGGGGACACGGGGCTGTATCTGCCGCCGCTGTCGTTCGGCCTGTGGTGGAACTTCGGCGACAACTACCCGATCGACAACCAGCGTGCGCTCATCCGCTACGCGTTCGACCGCGGCATCACGCACTTCGACCTGGCGAACAACTACGGTCCGCCCTACGGCTCGGCGGAGAAGAACTTCGGACGCATCTACGGCGAGGACCTGAAGCCGTACCGCGACGAGCTGATCATCTCGTCGAAGGCCGGGTGGGACATGTGGCCGGGACCCTACGGCACGTTCGGCTCGCGCAAGTACATCCTCGCGAGCGCCGACCAGTCCCTCGAGCGGATGGGCCTGGACTACGTCGACATCTTCTACTCGCACCGTGCCGACCCCGTCACGCCGCTCGAGGAGACGATCGGCGCGCTCGACACCCTCGTCCGTCAGGGCAAGGCGCTGTACGTCGGCATCTCGTCGTACTCCGCCAGCCGCACCGCCGAGGCGAAGGAGATCGCCCGCTCGCTCGGCACGCCGCTCGTCATCCACCAGCCGGCCTACTCGATCATGAACCGCTGGGTCGAGGACGGCCTCACGGACACGCTGCGGCAGGAGGGCATGGGCGCGATCGCCTTCACCCCGCTCGCGCAGGGCCTGCTCACGGCGAAGTACCTCGGCGACGGCAGCGCGGAGCGCACGCGCGGGTCGATGCCCTCCGGCAGCATCTCGGAGAAGATGCTCGAGAACCTGCGCGCGCTCGACGCGATCGCGACGGAGCGCGGCCAGTCGCTCGCGCAGCTGGCGATCCAGTGGGTGCTGCGCGATCCGGTCGTCGCCTCCGCGCTCGTCGGCGCATCGCGCGTCGAACAGCTCGAGGAGAACATCGGCGCGCTCGACGGGCCGGCGCTGACGACCGAGGAGATCGAGCGGATCGACGCGATCGACGCGCACCTCGAGCACGACTCGTGGGCCGAGTCCGCCTCCACCGAGTGACGGGACGCGGATGACCCTGGCCGAGCCGTTCCCTTCGGTGCGCGTTCGCGCGCCAGGGAAGATCAACGTCTTCCTGGAGGTCGGCCGCCTTCAGGACGACGGCTATCACGAGATCGCGACGGCGTTCCAGGCCGTCTCGCTCTTCGAGGAGGTCGTCGCGAGCCACGACGACGAGTTTTCGGTCTCGGTCGCCGGCTCGGTGTCGGTGCTCGGCGTGCCGCAGGACGAGTCGAACCTCGCGCTGCGGGCCGCGCGCCTGCTCGCGGAGGAGACCGGGTACCACGGAGGGGTCCGCCTCGACGTGTTCAAGCAGGTGCCCGTCGCCGGGGGCATGGGGGGAGGGTCGGCCGACGCCGCGGCCGCGCTCGTCGCCTGCGACGCCCTGTGGGACATGGGGCTGTCGGCCGCCGACCTGCAGCGGCTCGGCGCCCGGCTGGGCGCCGACGTGCCGTTCGCGCTGCTCGGCGGCACGGCGATCGGCACGGGGCGCGGCGACGAGCTGAGCCCGGCGCTGGCGAAGAGCCGCTTCGACTGGGTGCTCGTGCCGAACGACGTCGGCGTCTCGACGCCGGAGGCCTACCGCACGCTCGATCTGCACCGCGAGGAGCACCGCGACGT
The DNA here is from genome assembly GCA_052092505.1 of Microbacterium sp. Lineage (GTDB taxonomy): Bacteria > Actinomycetota > Actinomycetes > Actinomycetales > Microbacteriaceae > Microbacterium. The sequence continues at coordinate 12,728 of JBQDDT010000060.1, forward strand.
CATCGGCAGCGCCCCCGAGATGCCGGAGGTCGACGTCGACGTGCTGCACGCGCTCCGTCAGGGCGATCCGGACATGCTCGCGTCGTGCCTGCGCAACGACCTGCAGGCGGCGACGCTGCGGCTGCGGCCCGACCTCGGCGAGGTGCTGGAGCGGGGCGAGACCTCCGGCGCGCTCGCCGGCATCGTCTCCGGGTCGGGACCGACGATCGCGCTGCTGTGCGAGGGCCGCGAGGCCGCCGCCGAGCTCGTGACGCAGCTCGAGGCGGCTGGCCACGATCCGATCAGGGTGCACGGGCCGGTGCCGGGGGCGCGGATCGTCGGGTGAGGCTCTCGCCGATGTCGGCGGCCCCCGGTAGTGTCGAGCACACGCCCGAAACCGATGCGTCTGGAGGGGCGATGAAGGCACTGTGGCGCGACCGGGTGGTCGCGGAGGCACCGGAGGACGAGCTCGTCGAGGTCGACGGGGCGTGGTACTTCCCGCCGGATCGGGTGAACCGGGAGCTGCTCGTGCCGTCGCCGACCGGGTACACCTGCAGCTGGCGCGGGAACGCGCGCTACTACGCGATCGAGGCCGACGGCGAGACGGAGCCCGACGCGGCGTGGTGCTACCCCGACATGGATGACGAGGCGCTCCGGCGGATCGGGGTCGACGCTCGCGAGCACCTCGCGTTCTCGGCCGCCGTCACGCTCGTCTGACCGGCCGATGATCGAGTTCCGCTCCGTCCGCAAGGAGTACCAGGACGGCACGGTCGCCGTCGGCGACGTGAGTCTCACCGTGCCGTCGCATAAGACGGTCGTGCTCGTCGGCTCGTCCGGCTCCGGCAAGACCACGCTGCTGCGGATGGTGAACCGCATGGTCGAGCCCACGAGCGGGTCCGTGCTCATCGACGACGAGGACGTCCGCGACCGCGACGCCGTGCGGCTGCGGCGCAGCATCGGGTACGTCATGCAGAGCTCGGGGCTCCTGCCGCACGTGAAGGTGATCGACAACATCGCGACCGTCCCCGTGCTCAACGGGGAGTCGAAGGCCGCCGCCCGCGAGCGGGCCCGCGAGCTCATGGAGACGGTCGGGCTCGACGCGAAGCTCGCCGGGCGCTATCCCGCGCAGCTCTCCGGCGGCCAGCAGCAGCGCGTCGGCGTCGCCCGCGCGCTGGCATCCGATCCGAACATCCTCCTCATGGACGAGCCCTTCGGCGCGGTCGACCCCGTCGTCCGCGGGGAGCTCCAGCGCGAGCTGCTGCGCCTGCAGACCGAGCTCGGCAAGACGATCCTCTTCGTCACGCACGACATCGACGAGGCGTTCACGGTGGGCGACGAGATCGTGATCCTCGCCCGCGAGGGCCGCATCGTCCAGCAGGGCACGCGCGACGAGATCCTCGAGAGCCCCGCAGACGAGTTCGTCCGCGAGTTCGTCGGGCTCGTCGGCGGCCGGCGCGAGATGACGCTGCGCGAGACGCCGAGCGGCACGGCCGTGATCGACGGCTCAGGGCGCGTGCAGGGCGTCCTCCGGAGCGACGCGTGAGCTGGACGCTCGCCAACATCGACCTCATCGGCGAGCTGCTCGTGGAGCACCTGCGCCAGAGCGGGCCGCCGATCCTGTACGGGCTGATCATCGCGATCCCGCTCGGGTGGATCGCGCACCGCTTCCGCGCGGTCCGCGGCTTCGTGCTCACCGTCACGGGGCTGCTGTACACCCTCCCGTCGCTGGCGCTGCTTCCGCTCCTGCCCGTGCTGTTCGACATCAGCGCGCTGAGCGAGCTCAACCTCGTGCTCGCCCTGTCGATCTACGCGGTCGCCCTGCTCGTGCGATCGGCGGCCGACGGCTTCGACTCGGTCGACGCCGACGTGCGGCGCTCCGCCGTCGCCACGGGCTACGGGCCCGTGGCGCGCTTCTTCCGGGTCGAGTTGCCGCTCGCCGGCCCGGTGATCCTCGCCGGACTGCGGGTCGCGGCCGTCAGCACCATCTCCCTGGCGACCGTCGGCGTCCTGATCGGGGTCACCAACCTCGGCTACCTCTTCACGAACGGGTTCCAGCGCCGCCTCGTCGAGGAGATCTTCGCCGGCGTCGTCGCCGTCGCCCTCGTGGCGCTCGCGGTCGACGCGCTGCTGATGCTCGCCGGCCGCGCGCTGATGCCGTGGGCGCGGCTGGAGAAGGCGGCGACGCGCGCGAACGCGAGGGGCACGGCATGAACCTCCTGCTCGACGCCATCGCGTGGCTGTTCTCGCCGGAGCGGCTCGAGGGGACGAACGCGCTGCCGGCGGCGTTCGGCGTCCACCTGCTCTACACGGCGCTGGGCGTCGCGATCGCGGCCGTGGTCGCGGTGCCGGCGGGGTGGCTGATCGGGCACACGGGGCGCGGGCGCGAGATCGCGGTCGGGATCTCCGGCGCGGCGCGCGCCCTGCCCTCGTTCGGGCTGATCCTGCTGCTCGTGCTCCTGCTCGGGGTCGTCCGCAGCGCCGAGGCCGCGCTCATCGCCTTCGTGCTCCTCGCGATCCCGTCGATCCTCGCCGGTGCCTACACCGGCTTCGAGGCGATCGACCGGCGCACGATCGACGCGGGGCGCGCGATGGGCATGACGGGGTGGCAGGTGCTGCGGCGCATCGAGATCCCGCTCGGCCTGCCGCTGCTCGTCGGCGGGCTCCGCTCGGCCGTGCTCCAGGTCGTCGCGACGGTGACGCTCGCCGCCTACGTCAACCTCGGCGGGCTCGGCTACGACATCATCCAGGGCATCCAGCTGCGCCGCTTCGACCAGGTGCTGGGCGGGGCGATCGCCGTCGCCGTGCTCGCCCTCGTGCTCGACGGCGTCTTCGCCGCGCTGCAGCGGCTGGCGCGGCCCCGCGGAACCCGCACCGGCCAGAATGTCCTGCGTGATGCGTAGAGTGACTCACGACCAGAACGAGACGAAGGCGGCGCTGATGAAGAACATGACCAGGGGCTTCGTGCTCGCATCGACCGGGGCGCTGGTGCTCGCGCTCGCCGCCAGCGGATCCTGCGATCCGCTCTCCGCTGATGACGAGCAGTTAGGCGCCTCGGGCTCCGGCGACACGATCGTCGTCGGCTCGCTG
>JBQDDT010000061.1:0-15596 GCA_052092505.1 Microbacterium sp.
AGCGCGTCGCGCGAGATGCGGGCGACCGGCGCGCTCCTGACGGATTCCGAGCTCATCCCGTCCAGCGTAGACGACGCGGTATTCGGAACTCTGTTCCCCTGGGGCGGTTTCAAATGTCGTACATCCTTTCTAGGATGGAGGGCATGGAGAGGGCGGCGGATCGGCAGCACGGCGATCTCGCGCAGATCATGCGGCTGCGCGAGCGGATCGCCGCGATGCAGCAGCGCAGGGCGGAGCCGGAGACCCTGCCCGTCGCCGGCCCACTCGGGGAGCTGTTCCCCGACGGCGGGCTGCGCACGGGAGCGTCCTACGCGATCGACACGCCGTCCGCGAGCCTGCTCCTCGCCCTCCTCGCGCCGCCGTCGGCGGAGGGGGCGTGGTGCGCCGTCGTCGGACTGCCCGATCTCTCCGTCGAAGCGGCAGAGGGGCACGGGGTCGACCTCTCGCGGCTCGTGCTCATCCCCCGCCCGGAGGAGAAGTGGCTGCAGGCGGCCTCCGCCGCCTGCGAGGTGTTCCCTCTCGTCGCCCTCCGTCCGCCCCGGCGGGTCCAGCCGGGCGAGGCCGCGCGGCTGGAGGCGCGGCTGCGCGACCGAGGGAGCGTGCTGCTGGTGCTCGGCGCATGGCCGGGCGCCGAGGGGACACTGACGACCGGGTCGGAGGAGTGGCTCGGCATCGGCCAGGGGCACGGGCTCATCTCGGGCCGCGAGGTGACCGTCTCGCTCTCCGGCAGGAGGACGCCGAACTCTCCGTCCGTGCGCGTGCTCCTGCCCGGACCCCTGGGGCGCCTCGAGGCAGCGGAGGGCGCCGCCGCCGTCCGCGCGCCGCAGGAGAGCGGTCTCTGGCCTCCGCTTCGGGCGGTGGGCGCATGAGCGAGCGCGTGATCGTGCTCTGGCTGCCCGACTGGCCGGTCACGGCCTTCCTGCGCACGCAGGCACGGGAGGGCCGAGAGCCCCTCTCCCCTGACGAGCCGATCGCGATCGTGCACGCGCACCGCGTGGTCGCCTGCTCCGCCTCAGCCAGGGCGGAGGGCGTGCGCACGGGGCAGCGCCGCCGCGACGCGCAGGCCGCCTGCACGCGCGTGCGGATCGTGCCGGCCGACGAGGGGCGGGACGCGCGCGCGTTCCACACGGTGCTGCTCGTCCTCGAGGAGCTCTCCCCCGGCGTGCAGCCGCTGCGGCCGGGGCTGGCCGCCCTGCGCGCCCGAGGCCCCTCCCGCTTCTACGGGGGCGAGGCAGAGGCGGCGGAGGCCCTCCTCTCCGGCCTGGCGGGCGCGGGGTGCGCCGACGTGCGCATCGGCGTGGCCGACGGGGTGTTCGCCGCCGAGCAGGCCGCGAGAGCAGCCCAGACGACGGATCCCCTCGCCTGCCGCATCGTCCCTCCTGACGGCGCCGCGGACTTCCTCGCGCCGCTGCCCGTCCAGGCGCTGGGCGACGACGAGGTCGCTCTGCTCCTGACCAGACTGGGCGTGCGCACGCTCGGCGACCTGGCGCTCCTCGACGTGCGTCTCGTCGGTGAGCGGCTCGGCGATCGCGGCCTGCTCCTCCACTCCCTCGCCCGCGGGAGCGATGCGCGGGAGGTGGCCCCGCGCGTCCCTCCCCCGGAGCTCACGCGCGAGCTCCCCCTCGAGCCCCCGCTGGAGCTCGCCGAGCAGGTCGCCTTCGCCGCGCGTCGGACCACCGACGCCTTCTGCGACGCGATCGGCCAGGAAGGGCTCGTCTGCACGGCCGTCCGCATCGTCATCGAGGACGACGCGGGCGGGCGCAGCGAGCGCGTGTGGCAGCACCCGCTCTCCTTCGACGCCGCCGCCGTCGTCGACCGCATCCGCTGGCAGCTCGAGGAGGGCACGGGCCGCGAGGGGCCGGCCGGCGCCGTCGCCCTGGTCAGGATCGAGCCGGAAGCCGTCGACGACGGCGCCGCTCATCAGCCGGCACTCATCGGCCATGGGCCGAACGAGCGCGCGCACCACGCCATGACGCGCGTGCAGGCGCTGCTCGGTCACCGGGGCGTCCTCAGCCCCTCGATCGGCGGGGGGCGCGAGGCGCGCGAACGGGAGGTGCTGCGCCCGTGGGCCGACGGCGCGGCGCCCGCGGGCAGAGAGCGGCCGTGGCCGGGGTCCCTGCCCGCCCCGCTCCCCGCCGTGATCTTCCGAGAACGACGGGCAGCGCTCGTCCTCGGCCCGCGAGGCGATGCCGTCTCGGTCGACGAGCGCGGCCTGCTCTCCGCCCCGCCCGCGACGCTCGACGGGCGCCCCGTCGGCTCCTGGGCGGGGCCGTGGCCGCTCGTCGAGCGCGACTGGGACGCGGATCGCTCCCGCGCCGCCTACCGCTTCCAGCTCGTCGACGACACCGGAGCGGCCTGGCTCGCCACGCGCGACGGCGACCGCTGGTGGATCGAGGGGAGGTACGCCTGATGGGGTGGAAGAACCCTCCCGTGCCGTGGAGCGAGCTCGAGCGCACGCTCAGCGGGCGCCGACCCAGCACCCGCCCCGCGGACGCCGACGGCGGCGACAGCCCCGCCTGGGGAGCCAAGCGCCCCGCCTACGAGCCTCCGCCCGATCAGCGGCGCGCCGAGAGCACCACGCGCTACGCGGAGCTGCACGCCCACTCCTCCTATTCGTTCCTCGACGGCGCCTCTTCCCCGGAGGAGCTCGTCGAGGAGGCGGAGCGCCTCGGACTCGAGGCGCTCGCGCTCACCGATCACGACGGCTTCTACGGCCTCGCCCGCTTCGCCGAGGCCGCGGAGCACACCCGGCTGCGCACCGTGTTCGGGGCCGAGCTCTCTCTCGGCCTCACGGCGCCCCAGACGGGCGAGGCCGATCCTGAGGGCGATCATCTGCTCGTGCTCGCGCGAGGGAGGGAGGGCTACCACCGGCTCTCCGAGGCGATCACGCGCGCGCAGCTGCGGGGGCGCACGAAGGGACGCCCCCTCTACGACCTCGACGAGCTCGCCGGGCTCGGCCGGGGGCACTGGGTCGTCCTCACGGGGTGCCGCAAGGGGGCCGTCGGCCGGAGCATCGCCGGGGCCGTCGCCCGCGGGGAGGAGGCTCCCCCCGCCGCCGAGCGGGCGCTCGACGACCTCGTGGAGCGCTTCGGGAGCGACAGCGTCTTCGTCGAGCTCACCCGCCACGGCGACCCGCTCGACGATCGCCGCTGCGACGTGCTCGCCGGCCTCGCCGCGCGGGCGCGCCTGCCCCTCGTCGCCACCAACAACGTCCACTACGCCGTGCCGGGCCGCGCCCGCCTCGCCCGCGCGATCGCGGCGATCCGCGCCACCCGCAGCCTCGACGACCTCGACGGCTGGCTCCCGGCGCACGCGTCGGCTCACCTGCGATCCGGGGACGAGATGGCGCGCCTGTTCGCGCGCTTCCCCGGCGCCGTGGAGCGCTCGGCCGACCTCGCATCGGAGCTCGCCTTCCCGCTGCGGCTGGGCAGGCCGAGGCTCCCCGGCCTGCGGTTCTCGGACGGAGGCACGCCGATGTCGCATCTTCGCACCCTGGTGTGGCAGGCCGTCCCCCAGCACTACCCCGGCCTCACGGACGATCAGCGGCGGCGCATCGAGCACGAGCTGAACGTGATCGAGCAGAAGGACTTCCCCGGGTACTTCCTCATCGTGCACGGCATCGTCGCCGAGGCTCGCCGGCGCGGCATCCTGTGCCAGGGGCGGGGATCGGCCGCCGCGAGCGCCGTCTGCTACCTCCTCGGCATCACGGCGGTCGACGCGATCGCGTACGACCTGCCGTTCGAGCGCTTCCTCTCGGCCATGCGCGACGAGGAGCCCGACATCGACGTCGACTTCGACAGCGATCGGCGCGAGGAGATCATCCAGTGGGTGTACGCCGAGTACGGCCGCGAACGCGCCGCCCAGGTCGCGAACGTCATCCAGTACCGCCCGAAGAACGCCGTCCGCGACGTCGCCCGCGCCCTCGGCTACTCCGCGGGCCAGCAGGACGCCTTCTCGCGGCAGGTCGAGCGCTGGGGCGCCCTGTTCGACACTCCGGAGGGAAGCACGCTGCCTCCCCAGGTCGTCGAGTACGCGTCCGAGCTGCTGAAGGCGCCGCGGCACCTCGGCATCCACTCCGGGGGCATGGTCCTCACCGACCGACCCGTCGGCGAGGTCGTCCCCGTCGAGCACGCGCGGATGGAGGGGCGCACCGTCATCCAGTGGGACAAGGACGACGCCGCGTGGATGGGGCTGGTGAAGTTCGATCTGCTCGGCCTCGGCATCCTCTCCGCTCTGCAGCACTGCTTCGATCTCATCCGCGACGCCACGGGCGAGAGCTTCGATCTGCGCCGCCTCCCGCGCGAGGAGTCCGCGGTCTACGACATGCTGTGCCGCGCCGACTCGATCGGCGTGTTCCAGGTCGAGTCCCGCGCGCAGATGGGGCTGCTGCCGCGCCTGCAGCCCCGTGGGTTCTACGACCTGGCGATCCAGATCGCCCTCATCCGACCTGGGCCGATCCAGGGCGGCGCCGTGCATCCGTTCGTCCGCCGCAAGATGGGCGCCGAGACCGTGACGTACCCCCATCCGGCGCTGAAGCCGGCGCTGGAGCGCACGCTCGGGGTCCCCGTCTTCCAGGAGCAGCTGATGCAGATGGCGATGGTCATCGGCGACTGCACGCCGGAGGACGCCGACCTGCTCCGCCGCGCCATGGGCTCCAAGCGCGGGCTCGAGCGGATCGACAGCCTGAGGAAGAAGCTCTACGCCGGGATGGAGCGGCACGGCCTGTCGCCGGAGGAGTCCGACGCGATCTACGCGCAGATCCAGGCGTTCGCGAACTTCGGCTTCGCGGAGTCCCACTCCCTGTCGTTCGCGCTGCTCGTCTACGCCAGCTCCTGGATCAAGCTGCACTACCCCGCCGCCTTCCTGGCCGGGCTCCTCCGCTCCCAGCCGATGGGCTTCTACTCGGCCGCCACGCTCACCTCCGACGCCCGCCGTCACGGGGTCGATGTGCGCCGGCCCGACATCAACCGCTCCGGCGCCCAGGAGATGCTCGAGGCGCTCTCCCCCGGCTCCGCGCCGACGGGGAGGGACGCCTGTCTCGAGGACCACGCCTTCTCCGAGGCGACCCCCTTCGATCCGGACGGTCCGGACGAGCAGGCAGCGCACCGCCGCGACGGGAACGTCGCCGTCCGGCTCGGGCTCGCCGGCGTCACGGGCGTCGGCCTGCGCACCGCCACCCGCATCGTCCGTGAGCGCGAGGAGAACGGCCCCTTCGCGTCGCTGCACGAGCTCGTCCGCCGCACCGGGGCGACCGAGAGGCAGCTCGAGGCGCTCGCGACCGCCGGGGCGTTCGCCTCCCTCGGGCACAGCACGCGCGAGGCGCTCTGGATGACGGGGGCGGCGGCCCAGGACCGACCGGAGTACCTGCCGGGGACGGTCAGAGCCGTGCAGCCGCCCCTGTTCCCCGATCCGACGAGCTACGAACGGCTCGCGGCCGATCTGTGGGCGACGGGCGTCTCGACCGACGACCATCCGCTCGCGCACTTCCGCCGCCTGCTCGACGAGCGGGGTGTGCTCGCCTCCCCCGCCCTGCGCATGCACGAGACCGGGCGGCGCATCGAGATCGCCGGGCTCGTGACGCACCGGCAGCGGCCGGCGACGGCCTCGGGGGTGACCTTCCTCAATCTGGAGGACGAGTTCGGCCTCATGAACGTCGTCTGCTCCGTCGGCCTCTGGAATCGCTTCCGCACGATGCTGCGCGACAGCCCGGCGCTCATCGCCCGAGGCATCCTCGAGCGCTCGCCAGAGGGAGTCGTCAACCTCCTCGCCGACGGGTTCGAGGATCTCCGCGTCGGCGTCCGCCACCGCTCCCGCGACTTCCAGTGATGCCCACGCGACCCGGCGCCCCGCGCGCGTCGGAGGTCCGGCGTACCCTGACAGCATGTGCGGACGGTTCGTGGTCGCGAGGGTCGGAAGCGAGCTCGTCAGCGAGCTGCGCGCCGATCACGTCGCCGACGATCTCCCCGGCCCCTCGTTCAACATCGCCCCGACGGATCCGGCCGCCATCGTCCTCGACTCGGCGAAGACCGATCCTCCCTCCCGCCGCGTCGAGCGGGCCCGCTGGGGTCTCGTCCCCGGATGGGCGAAGGATCTCTCGGTCGGCTCCCGCGCCTTCAACGCCCGCTCGGAGGGCGTCGAGGCCAAGCCCCTGTTCCGCTCGGCGTTCCGCGCACGGCGCGCCGTCGTCCCCGCGACGGGGTACTACGAGTGGCAGAAGACGGGCGACCGCCGGATCCCTCACTTCGTCCGCCCCGCAGACGAGTCGCCCCTCCTCCTCGCCGGACTGTACGAGTGGTGGAAGGACGAGTCCGTGCCGTCGGGCGAGGACGGTCGCTGGGTGCTGAGCTTCACGATCCTCACGATGGACGCCTCGGACGCCCTGGCGCCCCTCCATCCCCGCATGCCCGTCTTCCTCGACGCCGCGCACGCCGATGCCTGGCTCGATCCGGCGATCGATCATCCCCGCGACGTCCTCGACGCCCTCGTCGACGACGCGACGCGGCTGTCCGGCGCGCTCGAGCGCCTCCCCGTCTCGTCCGCCGTCGGCAGCGTGCGCAACGACTCGCCCGAGCTCATCACCCCCGTGGGCTGAGGCGCTCGCGGGTGCCGGGCCGAGGGATCCTCAGCGTCGCTGGCTGGCTTCGAAGACCGGGCGATGCCGCTCGCGGGTGCCCGTACGGATCCCCGTAGCGCTCACGCGCGTCTCGTAGAGCCCGGGTGTCCAGTTGCCCTCGATGAGGAGAGGGCCGTCCGGCCCCACGGCGACGTCCCATCCGACGTACGGCACCGTCGGCACCTCGCGAGCGGCACGGTCGACGAGCTCGACCACGCGATCCCACATCGGCACCTGGAAGTCGACGATCGACGCTCCGGAGTCCGGATGCGTCTCGTAGCGGCTCTTGTGCTTGCCGGTGTGCCCCGGCCCGAACGACTTCCCGTCCTCGTCGATCATCGTGAAGAACCCGCCCCACGTGAACTGGTCGCTCACGGCGCCGCGGCCGAACTTCTGCGCCGTCATCAGCACGTGCACCGTCTCGCCGTCGAAGAACGTCGCCACGCGCGTCGTGTTCACCGTGCCGGCGCAGTACTCCGCCAGGTACGGGTGCTGGACGATCGGCGCCTCGATGAGTCGCTGCCCCTTCTCCAGGAGCTCGGCGCGGAACGCCTCCCAGTCGGCGACCTCGGCGGTGTCGTGGCGGAACACGCCTTTGCCCTCCCGTCCGACGGGCGCCTTCGCGATGATCACCGGGTGACGCTCGGCGAAGTCCCGCAGCCCCTGCGCGTCGGTCTCCTCGAGGTCGATCCACTCCCGCCCGAGGTAGTCGGCGAAGCGCGCGTTGAAGGTGAGCTTGTTCTCGAACTGCAGCACGTCCGTGCGGTCGTTGAGCGCGGCGGCGAGGTGGTGCTGCAGGAGCGACGTCATGAACGTGCGACGCTCCTTGCGCGTCAGCAGCGCGAAGTCCGCCTCGTAGTAGTCGATGTAGGCGGTGTCGTGGAACGCGGCCCAGATGAGCATGTCGACGAACACCTTCGGCGCCCAGACCCCCTGCTCCTTGGCGATCTGCGTCGCGAAGGACCACACGCGGCCAGGGTGGAATCGCGCGGCTCGCTTGAGGAAGTACTTCAGGCGCGCGGTGAGCGCGACGTCTCGAGACAAGAGCAGACCTTTCGATGCGGGATTCTGCGGATCTCCCATGCTAGCCGCTCGCCCGGCCGTTCCCGGGGAGGACCGGATCGCCCGTGCTAGCCTGTCGCGGTGGATCAGAAGCGTTTGCGCCTCCGGTACCTCATCGACCGGGCACGACGTCTGAACATCGCACAGCTGTTCGAGCTCGCGCGTCAGGTGAAGCGGGTGTCGAGGGCCCCCCTCCCCGTCATCGTGGCGGACATGCTGTGGTGCTCGGTCCGCTACGAGATGGCCTTCCGCGACTACGTCGTCTGGGACATCCGCGTGCTCAACGCCCGCGAGCGGGCGACCTGGATGACGCACCCGAAGGCGTTCCGGCTCAACAGCACGCTCAACGGTCCGGAGTCGAAGACCATCCTCGGCGACAAGGCGCGCTTCCTCACCGATTTCTCCGACCTCGTCCATCGCGACTGGATCGACGCCGCGACCGCCTCCGTCGACGAGCTGCGCGCGTTCCTCGACGCGCATCCGCGCGTGATCGCCAAGCCGGCGGCCGGCGAGGGCGGCGCGGGCATCGCGATCTACGACGCCGCCGAGGTGAGCGACGTGCCGCAGTGGCGCGCCGACCTGATCGAGCGCGACCAGACCCTCCTCGAGGAGGTGCTCGAGCAGCACGCCGAGCTCGCCGAGCTCTATCCGGACAGCGTGAACACGGTGCGGATGATCACCTACCGCGACCCCGAGGGGACGCTGCACCTGATCGCCTCCGTGCTCCGGATCGGCAACGGGTCCGTCATCGACAACTTCGCCTCCGGCGGCATGTTCACGATGCTCGATGACGACGGCGTCGCCCTCTACCCCGGCGTCGACAAGCAGTCGAACATCTTTCCCGAGCACCCCGTCACCGGCGTCACCATCACGGGCTTCCGCGTGCCGTTCTTCGCCGAGGCCATCGAGATGGTCACCGAGGCCACGAGCCGCATCCCCGAGGTCCCCTACGTCGGCTGGGACATCGCCATCACGCCGGAGGGCCCCGCTCTCATCGAGGCGAACCACAACTCGAGCGTGTTCCAGATGAAGCCGTCGGCGTCGGGCAGGCGCACCGGCCTCCTGCACCGCTACCGTGACGCGGTCGGCCCCGGCGTGCTCGACAAGAAGCGCTGATGCCCCCGGTCGATCGCGCCGGGCGGCGGAGCGTCACACCGGGCGGATGATGCCCATCGGCGTCGACTCGCGGCCCTGCCCGAGCGGGTTGTCCGTGAGGATCGCGAGCAGGCGGCGCTCACCGGCCCGATCCAGCGTCGAGCCGAGGATGTTGCCGCCGATGTCGTTGATGTCGACCACCGCGGCCTCGCACCCGACGAGAGTCTTCACCTCGGCCGCGACCTCGTCCGGCCGCTCAGGGCCGAGCACGACCGCGTCGTTGTACGGCGGGATCGTGTGCGGGGTCGGCCCGTCGATCGCGCGCGCCTTGTCACCGGCGATCCGGTAGAAGTCGCCCCGCCGGCCGAACAGCTTCGTCACGGCGGAGACGGCCGCGGCGAACAGGATGCGCACCGTGCCGACCTCGCGCAGCGCGAACTCCATCGTCTCGGGGATCCCGAGGCCGATGCCGTACGCGGTGCGCGTGACGTACTTCGAGAGGAACCGGGCGAGCGGCCGCGGGAAGATCTCGTCCATCATGAACGAGCGTCCCTGCGTGATCGCGACGATCTTCTCGGTGACGAACAGCAGGTCGCCCTCCTCCACCGCGTCGACCGCGTAGCGGCGCACGATGTCGTCGAGCCTCTCCTCCGGCATCACCACGTGGGTGCGCAGGGGGATCCGCCGGTACCTCTTGCCCTCGATCTCGACCTCGAGGGACTTGCCCTCGTTCGCGCCGTCGCCCATCACTCGAGGTAGTCGCGCAGCGACTGCGACCGGCTCGGGTGGCGCAGCTTCGCCATGGTCTTCGACTCGATCTGGCGGATACGCTCGCGCGTCACGCCGAACGTGTCGCCGATCTGGTCGAGCGTCTTGGGCTGGCCGTCCCCGAGGCCGAAGCGCATCCGGATCACGCCGGCCTCGCGCTCCGAGAGCGAGTCCAGCAGGCTCTCGAGCTGACGCTGGAGCATCGTGAAGCCCACGGCGTCGGCCGGCACGACGGCCTCGGTGTCCTCGATGAGGTCGCCGAACTCGCTGTCGCCGTCCTCGCCGAGGGGCGTGGAGAGGGAGATCGGCTCGCGGCCGTACTTCTGCACCTCCACGACCTTCTCCGGCGTCATGTCGAGCTCCTTGGAGAGCTCCTCCGGCGTGGGCTCGCGCCCGAGGTCCTGCAACATCTGGCGCTGCACGCGCGCCAGCTTGTTGATGACCTCGACCATGTGGACGGGGATGCGGATCGTGCGGGCCTGATCGGCCATGGCGCGGGTGATCGCCTGGCGGATCCACCACGTGGCGTACGTGGAGAACTTGAAGCCCTTCGTGTAGTCGAACTTCTCGACCGCGCGGATGAGGCCGAGGTTGCCCTCCTGGATCAGGTCGAGGAACTGCATGCCGCGGCCCGTGTAGCGCTTGGCCAGCGACACGACGAGACGGAGGTTCGCTCCCAGCAGGTGGCTCTTCGCCCGGCGCCCGTCGCGGGCGACCCACTGCAGGTCCATGCCGAGCTGGCTGGACTTCTCGGCCGTGGGCATCTTCGCGAGCTTGTCCTCGGCGAACAGTCCGGCCTCGATCCGCATGGCGAGGTCGACCTCCTCCGCGGCGTTGAGGAGCGGGACCTTGCCGATCTGCTTGAGGTAGTCCTTGACGGGGTCGGCCGTGGCGCCGGTGATCTGAGTGGAGTAGACCGGCACCTCCTCCTCGTCGGCCTGCGAGATGACGATCGCGCCGGTGGGCAGCGGCTCGGTCTTCTCCTTGGTCGAGGGCGTCTCCTCGTCGGTCTGGTCCTCGACGACCTCGACGGCGGCCGTGTCGGTCGTCGGCGCCTCGTCCTCGGCGGCCTTCTTCCCCGCGGCGGCCCTGCCCTTCGTCGCCTTCGCGGCGGCCGGCTTCTTCGCCGCCGCCGACGCGGCGGGCTTCTTAGCCGGCGCCTTCTTCGCGGTCGTCTTCTTCGCCGCGGTCGTCTTCTTCTCGGCCTCGGCGGGCTCCTCGGCCGCGGTCGTCTTCGATGCGGTCTTCTTGGAAGTCTTCGTCGCTGTCGTCACGTCTCGCCTTTCACCGACGGCGCTGTGCGCCTCGCCCCCGGGTGTGCTCGGGCAGGAGTAAGACCCTTGTCAAGTCCTGCGCGCTCGCACTGGTCCTGACAACGGGTCGTGTCCACCATTGTCTCACAGCTCTCGACCGGATCGACAATCGGCCGCCGTCTGCGTCACCGGAGACAACGCGCGGCGGACTCCGCCTATTCCGCGCGCCGTGATCAGCTGCGCTTGTCGTCGTCCCCGCTCGGGCGCGAGGCGAGGAAGCGCTCCAGCTCCGCGGCCAGCTCATCGGCGCTCGGCAGCGCCGCCTCGTCGATGCCCGTCCCGTCGGCGTCTCCGGTCTCGACGCCCGCCATGTAGGCGTCGTGGCGTTCCTCGAGCCCTTCGACCATGCGCTGCAGCTCCTCGTTGCCCGCGATCTGGTCCTCCACCTTGCGGAGGTACTCCTGGTTGTCCTCGCGCAGGTCGCCCAGATCGAAGACGAGCCCGGTCGCGGCCATGATCTTCTCGAGCCCCACGGCGGTCGCGCCGGGGAAGTCGGTGTCCGCGAGGTAGTGCGGGACGAAGATGACGAACCCCGTCGCCGCGAGCCCCGCCTCGGACAGGCGCAGCTCCAGGAGGTGGCCGATCGTCGCCGGCGCCTGCGTGTGCGGCCGCCAGACGGAGTGCTCCTCGATGAGGTCGCCCCTCGTGCCGCTCACGGTCGAACCGAGGCCGCGCGTGTGCGGCACGGGCATCGGGATCGCGTGCACCCACGTCACGGAGGAGACGTCGAAGTCGTGCGTGAAGCCCGTGACGGCGGCGGCGAACGCGTCCCATCCGAAGTCCGGCTCGTAGCCGGCCAGGAGCAGGAACGGCTGGCCGAGCGCGTCGTGCGCGAGCGAGAGCTCGAGCCGCGGGGGGCGGTACTCCGTGAGGTGGTCCTGATCGAACGTGATGACCGGCCGGCGCGCACGGTAGTCGAGCAGGGAGTCGTTCGAGAACGTCACGAGCGGCTGCGGATCGAGATCCTCGCGCGCGAGGTCGACGAGGCCGGACACCGTTCCGCCCGCGTCCGTGAACCCCGTCATCATGACGACGAGAGGCAGCCGCACCGGGATCGCCGGAGCGTTCGACACTCGTTCGTACATCGGACCGAAGGCGGGCATGCCTCCATGGTACGAGCACGGCGGCGCGAATGGCCGCCGCGATGAGCCGATACGCCACGGGTGAACACCGGCGGCGTCGGCCGGCGCAGCCGGGCCGCCTCCGGAGGGCGAACCTAGGATGGAGCCATGCCGATCCCCGAACTCTCCGTCACCGCTGCGCCCTACACCGACCACGAGGCGGACGCCCTCCTCCTCGCCGTCCCGTCGCTCTCCGACTCCGGCGCGTCCCTCGGCGCACTCGCCCCCGTGCTCGAGGCGGTCGGGTTCACGGGATCCCGTGGGTCGTACGCCCGGGTGCACGCGCCCGAGGTGACCGGGACCCCCCTCGCGGTGGTCGGCCTCGGCTCCGACGCCGATGCGGACGCGGTCCGCGACGCCGTCGGAGCGGGTGCGCGGCAGCTGACCGGATTCGACACGGTGGCCGTCGCACTGGCGGAGGGGGCGCCGGACGCCTGGCAGGCCGCGGCGGAGGGCGCCGCGCTCGGTGCCTACTCCTTCGACGCCTACAAGAGCGATCGCGAGGCCGCGCACGCGAAGCGACGCGCCTCCCGCATCGTCGTGCACGCTCCCCAGGGCGCCGACGACGCCGACCTCGTCGAGGCGCGCGCGGTCGGCGAGGCGGTCGCGCTCGTCAAGGACCTCGTCTCGACGCCGGCCGCAGACCAGTCCCCGGCACAGCTCGCCCAGGCGGCGGAACGCGAGACGGCCGACCTGCCGATCACGACGACCGTCTGGGACGAGGAGTCGCTCGAGACGGGCGGCTTCGGCGGCCTCCTCGGCGTCGGCCGCGGATCGACCAACCCGCCGCGCCTCGTGCGCCTCGACTACGCCCCGCAGGGTGCAGAGCGACACGTGGCGCTCGTCGGCAAGGGCATCACCTTCGACACCGGCGGGCTCTCGCTCAAGCCGGCGAGCTCGATGGTCGGGATGCAGGAGGACATGACCGGCGCCGCCGAGGTGCTCGCCGTCGTCCGCGCCGCCGCGCGGCTCGAGCTGCCGGTGCGCGTGACGGGGTGGCTGTGCATCGCCGAGAACATGCCGTCCGGCACCGCGACGCGCCCCGGCGACGTGCTCACGATGGCGAACGGCGCGACGGTGGAGGTGACGAACACCGACGCGGAGGGACGCCTCGTGCTGGCGGACGGCCTGGTCGCCGCGAGCCGTGAGACCCCGGATGTCATCGTGGACGTCGCGACGCTCACCGGCGCCATGGTGGTCGCGCTCGGCACCCGCTACACGGGCATCATGGGCGACGACGAGCCCGTGAGGGCCTTCCTCGCCGCCGCGGAGAAGACGGGCGAGCTCGCGTGGGCGCTCCCCCTGCCGGAGTACATCGAGGAGGAGCTGGACTCGCGCGTCGCCGACATGCAGAACGCCAACGTCGGCAATCGCGCCGCCGGATCGCTCTACGCCGGGCTGTTCCTGCGCCGCTTCGTCGGCAACGGCGCCGCCGAGAGCGACGCACCCCGCATCCCGTGGCTGCACCTGGACATCGCCGGTTCCGCCATGAGCTCCTCCGGGGCGTACGGTTTCACGGGGAAGGGCCCGACCGGGGCGTCGACCCGCGCGCTGATCGCATTCGTCGCCGCGGGCGGACGGGCCGCGTAGGCCGCGGCCCGGACCACCGCGTGCGAGAGAGAAGGTCATGGTGACGGAGCACTCATTCGACGTCGTCGTCCTCGGCGGAGGCAGCGGCGGATACGCCGCCGCTCTGCGGGCCGCGCAGCTCGGCAAGAGGGTCGCCCTCGTCGAGGCGGATCGGCTCGGCGGGACGTGCCTGCACCGCGGCTGCATCCCGACGAAGGCGCTGCTCCACTCCGCCGAGGTCGCCGACACGGTCAGGGAGGCGGCGACGTCCGGCGTCGAGGCGACCCTGCAGGGTGTCGACGGCGCTGCGATGCGCCGGTTCCGCGAGGACATCGTCGCCTCGAAGCACACGGGGCTCACCGGCCTCGTCTCGGCGCGGGGCATCGAGGTCGTGTCCGGTCGCGGGACGCTCGAGGACGGCCCCGCCGTGCGCGTCGGGGACGATCTCTACCGCGCCGACGACGTCGTGCTCGCCACCGGATCACGCAGCAGGCTCGTCCAGGGGATCGAGCTCGGCGAGCGGATCGTCACGAGCGACGGCGCGCTCGCGTCGGACGCCGTGCCGCAGCGTGCGATCGTGCTCGGCGGCGGGGTCATCGGCGTCGAGTTCGCCAGCGCCTGGCGCTCCCTCGGCGCGGACGTGACGATCGTCGAGGGGCTCGACCGCCTCGTCCCGAACGAGGACGCCGCCCTCAGCAGCGGACTCGAGCGCGCGCTGCGCAAGCGCGGCATCGCCACGCGCCTCGGGGCGACCGTGACGGGTGCCGAGGAGACCGCGGACGGCGTCACGGTGCGCTTGGAGGGCGACGAGACGCTCGAAGGGGACCTCCTCCTCGTGGCGGTCGGGCGCGCGCCGGCGACGGACGGCATCGGCCTCGAGGAGGCCGGCATGCGGCTCGAGCGCGGACACGTCGTCGTCGACGAGCGGATGCGCACGTCGGTGCAGGGGGTCTGGGCCGTCGGCGACATCACGCCGGGGTTCCAGCTGGCGCACCGCGGATTCCAGCAGGGCATCCTCGTCGCCGAGGCGATCGCCGGGCGCGAGGTGACCCCGATCGACGAGCGCCACATTCCGCGCGTGACGTACTCCCGGCCGGAGGTCGCCTCCGTCGGCGTCACCGAGGAGCAGGCGGTGGAGGCGTTCGGCGCCGACGGCGTCGTGACGATGCGCTACGACCTCGCGGGCAACGCGCGCAGCAGCATCATCGGCACCGGGGGCTTCGTGAAGGTCGTCCGCCGCGTCGACGGACCGATCGTCGGCGTCCATCTGCTCGGCGACCGCGTCGGCGAGCTCATCACCGAGGGGCAGCTCGCCGTCGCCTGGGACGCCCATCCGGACGACATCGCCCCGCTCGTCCACGCCCATCCCACACAGGGCGAGGCGCTCGGCGAGGCCTTCCTGGCCCTGGCCGGACGGCCCCTCCACTCCCTCTGATCATCGTCCCCTTCTCGCCCGATCCGCCCGGTGTGTGCTCGGGGTGCGGGGGAACTAAGCTAGACACGTCATCGACATCCACGAAGGAGACTTCGACATGAGCACTTCTGTAGTCCTCCCCGCGCTCGGCGAGAGCGTCACCGAGGGCACCATCACCCGCTGGCTCAAGAGCGTCGGCGACACGGTGCAGGAGGATGAGGCCCTGCTCGAGGTCTCCACCGACAAGGTCGACACCGAGGTCCCGTCCCCGGTCAGCGGCGTGGTGGAGGAGCTCCTCTTCGGCGAGGACGACACCGTCGAGGTCGGCGCGGTCCTCGCGAAGATCGGCGACGGCAGCGGCTCGTCCGACGCCCCCGCCGCTCCGGCGGCCGAGTCGGCCGATGCGCAGGAGCAGGAGGCCCCCGCACAGGAGGAGTCTGCGTCGCAGGCCGAGAGCCAGCCGTCCGCATCGGCCGAGGCGTCCTCGTCGGGCGACGCGTCCGATGTCGTGCTCCCCGAGCTCGGCGAGAGCGTCACCGAGGGAACGATCACCCGGTGGCTCAAGAGCGTCGGAGACTCCGTCGAGGTCGACGAGCCCCTCCTCGAGATCTCCACCGACAAGGTCGACACCGAGGTCCCCT
>JBQDDT010000062.1:0-15576 GCA_052092505.1 Microbacterium sp.
CGTGCTCGAGCTCCGGCCCCTCGGCGATCTCCCACCCCATGCCGACGAAGATGTCACCGACCTGCTCCTGGAGGACGCTGATCGGGTGGCGCGCACCCGTGCGGCCGCGCGAGGCGACCGCCGTGATGT
Source organism: Microbacterium sp. (assembly GCA_052092505.1). Classification (GTDB taxonomy): domain Bacteria; phylum Actinomycetota; class Actinomycetes; order Actinomycetales; family Microbacteriaceae; genus Microbacterium. The sequence continues at coordinate 130 of JBQDDT010000062.1, forward strand.
CGACGCGCTCGGCCTCCAGGCGGGCGGCCAGCTCGACGCGTGCGAGCTCCTCCTCGCGGGCGGCGAACGCCCGGTTCACCTGGGAGCGCGCGCCGCCGACGAGCTTGCCGAACTCGGCCTTGCGCTCGGCGGGCACGCTCCGCATCTGCGCGTTGAACTGCGCGAGGGGGCTCGTCTCGCCCTGGTGCGCCGCGCGGGCGGTCTTCAGCTCGGCGGTGTCGGCCGCCGCATTCGCCGCGGCGAGCGCGTCGACGACGGCGGACTCGACCGCCTCAGGGGTGATCTCTGTCGGTTCGGACACAAGAACCGATTCTACGTGTCGCCGGAGGGCACGACGACGCGACGTGGGGCCGCTGCCCGCGCGTCAGCCGAGCCCGCTCCTGCCGCGCTGCGTCGCGATGACCTCCGTGAGCGTCGCGTCATCGTCGGCCGCGGGATCGTGCGCCGCCTGCACGACCTTCGGCGAGCGGTGCGTGCGCCGCTCGACCCAGCGCGCGAGCCACGACAGCAGAAGGCACGCGGCGATGTAGATGCCGCCGATGATGAACGCCGCCTGCAGGATCGGGCGCCCCTGCTGAGCGCTGAGGAGCTTCGCGTAGTAGAGCAGCTCGTGGTACGTGATGATGAAGCCGAGCGCAGTGTCCTTCATCGCGACGACGAGCTGCGCGATGATGACCGGGAGCATCGCCCGGATCGCCTGCGGGAGCAGGATCCGGACCATCACGCCGGTCTTGCGCAGGCCGATCGCGTATCCGGCCTCCCTCTGGCCGCTCGGCAGCGATTCGATGCCGGCGCGCAGCGCCTCGGCGAGGACGGAGCCGTTGTACGCCATGAGCGCGAGGACGACCGCCCAGTACGGGTCCACCGAGATGCCGAGCGTCGGCATCCCGTAGTACAGGATCATCATGAACACGAGGACGGGGACGGCACGGAACGCCTCCGTGATCACTGTGGCGGGGACGCGCACCCACGCGTGCTCCGACAGGCGCCCGATCGCGAGCACGAAGCCCAGCGCGAGGCTGAGCACGGCCGCCAGCGCGAAGGCACGCAGCGTGTTCAGCGCCATCTCGCCGATGGATCCCCACACCGCCGTGTAGGTGAAGACGTTCCACTTGGCCGCGCTGAACTGGTTCGTCAGGCTGAACCGCCAGAGCACGAACGCGATCAGCGCGATGACGACGATCACCGTCACGACCGCGAGGATCGCGTTGCGGCGCCGCGCCCTGGGGCCGGGGACGTCGTACAGTACGGAGCTCATCGTGCGATCCTCCACCGCTTCTCGAGTGCGCGCTGCAGCCAGGTCAGCAGCAGCACCAGGACCACGAAGATCAGCGCGACCCAGAGCAGGACCTCCATGGGCGATCCCGTGCGCGTGTGGGAGTTCGAGATCGTCGACTGCAGCGCCGGCAGCACCGAGATGGAGAACCCTGCGGCGACCGTGGTGTTCTTCAGCAGCGCGATGAACACGCTCATCATCGGCGGGACGACCGAGCGGAACGCCTGGGGCAGGACGACCTTCGTCATCACCTGACCGAACGGCAGTCCGATCGCGCGGGCGGCCTCGGCCTGGCCGACGGGGACCGTGTTGATGCCGGCGCGGAGCGTCTCCGCCACATACGTCGCCGTGTACATGCCGATCGCCAGGATCCCGAGGACGGTGTTCGACAGCGTCGGCAGCGCGAGGGCGCTGTAGCCGAAGACGAAGAAGAAGAACACCAGGGTCAGCGGGGTGTTGCGCACGAGGTTGACATAGACCGTGCCGACGGCCCTGGCGATCGGCACGGGAGACACGCGCATGGCCCCGACGATGATCCCGAGCACGAGGGCGAGGATCCCTCCGCAGGCGAACACCAGCAGGGTGAACGAGATGCCTTCCCGCCACAGGTCGAGATTGCCGGTGATGGCGTCCACGCGCCCTCCTTCTGCTTTCGCGGATGTCGGGTGAGGGGCCCGCGCGCTGCGGACCCCTCACCCGCCGAGGTCACTCGACCGGGTCGACGTCCGGCTGATCGATCTCGATACCCGACTGGCCGAGCGTGGCGTCGAAGATCTCCTGCCACGTGTCGCCGCCGTCGGTGAACAGCGTGTTGATGTGCTCCTGCAGGGCGGTGTCGCCCTTCGGGATGCCGACGCCGTAGCGCTCCTCGGTGAACAGGCCGTCGAGCACCTTCAGTTCGTCCGGGTACTGCGCCGCGTAGCCGATGAGGATCGCCGCGTCGGTCGTGACCGCGTCGACCTTGCCGTTGAGGAGGTCGTCCACGCAGGCGGAGTACAGGTCGTACTCCTCCGTGTCGATCTCCGGGTAGTTCTCCTTGATGTTCTGGATCGGCGTGGAGCCCGTCGCCGAGCAGACGGTCATGCCGTTGAAGTCGGAGACGTCCTCGACCTCGGTCATGTCGCTGTCGGCGCCGACGAGGAAGCCCTGGCCGGTGACGAAGTAGGGGCCGGCGAAGTCGATGTCCTGCTTGCGCTCGTCGGTGATCGAGTAGGTGCCGACGTAGTAGTCGATGTTGCCGTTCACGAGCGCCTGCTCGCGGTTCGCCGAGGCGATCGGCTCGTACTCGATGTCGCTCTCCTCGAAGCCGAGCGACGCCGCGATCCAGCGGGCGATCTCGATATCGAAGCCGCTGCGCTCCTCGGTCGTCGCATCGAGGTACCCGAGGTTCGGCTGGTCCTCCTTGACGCCGATCACGGGGCCGCCCCGCTCGACCATCGCGTCGTAGGTCGGGCTGCCCTCGAGCTGGACGTCCTCGGCGACGTCCTGCTGGTCGACGTCCTCACCGCCGCCCGAGTCCGGGCTGCCGCTGTTGCACGCCGTGAGCGCCACGAGCGCGCCCGCCGCGATGCCCACTGCCGCGAGAGTGCGGATCTTTCGCATGATTCCTCCTGGTTGGGTCGGTGACGCCGCCTGCTGTGTTCGCGACGTCATCGGGGCTGGTCAGTTGGTGAGGAGCTTCGAGAGGAAGTCCCTGGCGCGGTCGGACCTCGGATTCGTGAAGAACTCCTCCGGCTCCGCCTCTTCGACGATCTCCCCGTCCGCCATGAACACGACGCGATCGGCCGCCTTGCGCGCGAACCCCATCTCGTGGGTGACGACGACCATCGTCATGCCCTCCTTCGCGAGGGTGACCATGACGTCGAGCACCTCGTTGATCATCTCGGGATCGAGCGCGCTCGTCGGCTCGTCGAAGAGCATGACCTTGGGGCGCATCGCGAGGGCGCGCGCGATCGCGACGCGCTGCTGCTGGCCGCCGGAGAGCTGGGCCGGGAGCTTGTCCGCCTGCTGAGCCACCCCGACGCGGTCGAGGAGCTCGCGCGCCTCGCGGTCGGCATCGGCCTTCTTCATGCCCTTCACCGAGATCGGACCGAGGGTGACGTTCTGCAGGATCGTCAGATGCGAGAAGAGGTTGAACGACTGGAACACCATCCCGACGTCGGCGCGCAGCTTCGCGAGCGCCTTCCCCTCCTCCGGCAGCTGCTTGCCGTCGATGGAGATCGAGCCGCTCGTGATGGTCTCGAGCCGGTTGATCGTGCGGCACAGCGTCGACTTGCCGGAGCCGGACGGCCCGATGACGACGACGACCTCGCCTTCGTGGACGGTGAGGTCGATGTTCTTCAGTGCGTGGAAGTCTCCGTAGTGCTTCTGCACGCTGTCCACGACGACAAGGGGCTTTGCCATGCAGTAACACTAAAGCGCGATGGCGAACCGCGCCAGACGGCGCGAAGTGCGTAACCCATTCGTAATCACTGAGCAACATGCGCACTTCGCGGCGCGTTCAGACTCAGGAACGCTGAGCGAAGGCGCTCTCGTAGAGGCAGACGCTCGCCGCCGTCGCGAGGTTCAGCGACTCCGCCCTCCCGTAGATCGGCAGCTTCAGCGCCTGGTCGGCGAGCGCACGCGCCTCGTCGTCGAGACCGCGCGCCTCGTTGCCGAACAGCCAGGCCGTGGGCCCGGCGAGGAGACCGCGATCGCGCGCCGCGAGAAGATCGGATCCGCCGATGTCGGCGGCCAGGACGCCCATGCCGACATCGCGCGCACGATCGACGACCTCGGCGAGATCCTGCCCGACCGCGACGGCGACGTGGAACAGCGATCCCGTGGTCGATCGCACGACCTTCGGATTGTAGGGGTCGACCGTGCGCCCCGTCAGGACGACGGCGTCGGCGCCCACCGCGTCGGCCGCGCGGATGATCGTGCCGAGATTGCCCGGATCGCGGATCTCATGGCAGATCGCGATGAGCCGCGGCGCGCCGGAGAACACGTCGCGCAGCGCGGTCGGTCGCTGACGCCCGACCGCGACGAGCCCCTGCGGCGTGACGGTGTCCGCCATCGCGTCGAGGACCTGATCGGTCACGAACGTCGCCTCGACGCCCGCCTCGGCGAGCGCGAAGCGGATGTCCTGGCTGCGCTCGAGCCCCGCCGGCGTCGCGTAGAGCTCGATGATCGCATCGGCCGAGTGGGCGAGCGCCTCGCCGACGGCCTGCGGCCCCTCGAGCAGGTACAGCCCGGTCTCCTGGCGCGCGTTGCGCTTCGCGAGCTTCGCGACCGCGCGCACGCGAGGAGATCGGGGGTTCTCGAGCACCCACCCAGTCTAGGACCGGAGCGCCGCGCCGCCCCTGCACGACGCCCCTCGCACGACGAGGAGGTGGGGAGCCCCTCTCGGGACGCCCCACCTCCTCGGTGGCGTGTGCGCTCTGGCGCTTACGCAGCCTTCGGCGCGTTCACGTCGGCGGGCAGCGCCTTCTTCGCCGTCTCGACGAGCGAGGTGAAGGTCGCCGGCTCGTTCACGGCGAGCTCGGCGAGCATCCGGCGGTCGACCTGGACGCCCGCGAGGTTCAGCCCCTGAATCAGGCGGTTGTAGGTCAGGCCCTGCGCACGGCTCGCGGCGTTGATGCGCTGGATCCACAGGCGACGGAACTCGCCCTTGCGCTTGCGACGGTCGCGGTATGCGTAGACGAGCGAGTGGGTGACCTGCTCCTTCGCCTTGCGGTACAGGCGCGAGCGCTGCCCCCGGTAGCCCGAGGCCCGCTCGAGGATGACGCGACGCTTCTTGTGGGCGTTGACTGCCCTCTTGACTCTAGCCATTGTCTGTATTCCTTACGAGTTCTCGCGTCGTTCAGCGACCGAGGAGCTTCTTGACGGTCTTGACGTCGTTGCCCGAGATGATCTGGTCCTGGTTCAGGCGGCGGGTGCGACGGCTCGACTTGTGCTCGAGGTTGTGGCGCATGTTGGCCTGCTGCTTCTTGATCTTTCCGCTTCCGGTGATCTTGAAGCGCTTCTTGCTGCCCGAGTGGGTCTTCTGCTTCGGCATCTTCTCTTCCTTGGTCTGCGCCCTTCGGGCGACGTGCACTTCTGCCCGCTCTCGCGGGAGGTCGTTGCGGCGGTTACTCCGACTGGCCCGCGGTCTTCGCGTCGCGAGCCGCCTGCTTGTTCCGCGCGCGGGTCGCGTTCTGCTCGGCCTTCGCGTCGGACTTGTTGCGGTGCGGCGCCACCACCATGGTCATGTTGCGCCCGTCGAGGGTCGGACGGTGTTCGATCGAGCCGAACTCCGCCACGTCCTCCGCGAACTTCTGCAGCAGCTTCGCGCCCATCTCGGGCCGCGACTGCTCGCGGCCGCGGAACAGGATCATCGCCTTCACCTTGTCGCCCGCCTGAAGGAACTTCTCGGCGCGCTTGAGCTTGGTGTCGTAATCGTGCGCATCGATCTTCAGTCGGAAGCGGACTTCCTTGAGGATCGTGTTGGCCTGATTGCGACGCGCTTCCTTGGCCTTCTGCGCGGCCTCGTACTTGAACTTCCCGTAGTCCATGATCTTGACCACGGGGGGCTTCGAGTTGGGAGCGACCTCGACCAGGTCGAGGTCGGCCTCCTGCGCGAGACGCAGAGCGGCCTCGATACGGACGACGCCGATCTGCTCGCCGTTGGGCCCGACGAGTCGGACCTCGGGAACGCGAATGCGCTCATTGGTGCGGGGATCGCTGATGCGGAGCTCCTTGGGGGTGCGGTGACGTCGGTCACCGTGGCGCGACGGGCGCGTCACGGGCGGAGAGAGACTCCATCCACCCGTGCACGACGACAGGCGTCGGCTCACCCGAACATCCGCCCTGCGGATGACAACCCGCGCGGAACGCGGGCGGAGTGCGACCCGGTAGCCTGGAACGGCAAGCGCGGGTGGGATGTGAATCCTCTTTCGTCCGGAAGATGTTCCGGAACCGCGGACCAGTCTATCAGAGAGCCCCCGATGAGCACCATCTCCCCCGACGACGCCCCGCACGGCCACCGGCATGCCTTCGACGCGGACCGGCATCAGCGCTGGGACGACCAGGAGGTCGCGAGCGCGAACGTCGACGAGGTGCGCGACATCGCGGACGTCGGAGCCGTCGAAGTGCTCTCCACCGCGTGCGTGCACCTCATGAGCGCCGCCGCCGTGAAGCTCGGCCTGTCGGAGGGCAGGGACGCGGACGAGCTCGTCGACCTCGACGAGGCGCGCAAGCTGATCAACGGGCTCGCCGGTCTCGTGACGGCGGCGGCCCCGGAGATCAGCGACATGCACGCGCGTCCCATCCGCGACGGTCTCCGCTCGCTCCAGCTGCGCTTCCGCGAGCTCTCCACGATCCCCGACGCCCCGGGGGCCGGTCCTGGCGAGAAGTGGACGGGCCCCGTCATCTGACCCGTACGACCCGTTCCGGTGCGAGGAACTGCTCTGAGCGACGCGTTCTGGGACACTTTCTCGCACCGGAACGGGTCGTCAGCGCGTGAGGGAGACCTGGAGCGAGTCGACGAGGACCGCGATCCGGTCGTCGCCCGCCCAGCGCTGCGCGAGCCGCCGGAGGACGACGTCGAGCTCGTCGCGCTCGAGGCCGTCGACGAGTCGGAGCCGGACGACGACCTCCGGGCCGCGCAGCCGTGCGGTCGGATCCCCGGCGACGACCGCGAGGTCGAGGACGGCGAGCTCCTGTCCGATCGACTCGTGGAACGCGCCGACGACCTCGGGGCTCGCCCACGCGGGCTCCCATGGCTGCGCCTGCGCGATCGCCCAGACCGCGGGGCGGCGGACGACGAACTCCGTCGCGCTGCCGGGGTCGACGACGACGAGGTCGGTCTCCTCCCCCGCCGCCGCCAGCGCCGCCCGCGTCCCGGCGACGGGGATCGGCCTCGCCTGCGGATTCCACGTCCGCATCGTCTCGACGCTCGTGAAGACGGGGAGCACGGGGCGTCCGTCCGGCGACCGCACGGTCACGATCGACAGCTCCTGGGTCTTGTCGACCGCCAGCCCATGGGGCCCGACGCCCTCGTCACCCTTCTCTGCGACGAGCGGGACGAGCACGCGGGCCTCGCGCAGCGCGTCGACGACCGGGACGGGGTCCTCCTGATCCGCCGCGAAGCGCTCGAGCGCGTCCAGCAGGCGCGGATCGGCCGATCCGTCATCCCCCGCCGCCGGGTTCTCCCGGAACGTCCGCCCCTCCCAGGGGACGCCGGCGGAGTCCGCTGCGGCGTGCCCGTGGTCGTCGGAGCCGGGCATGGCGTCAGTTCGCGGCGACGTCGAGCGCCTCGACGAGGGTGAAGGCCCCCGAGTACAGGGCCTTCCCGACGATCGCGCCCTCGACGCCCTCGGGCACGAGGCCGCGCAGCGCGGCGATGTCGTCGAGCGTCGCGACGCCGCCGGAGGCGATCACGGGCCGGTCGGTGCGCGAGGCGACCTCGCTGAGGAGATCCAGGTTGGGCCCGCGGAGCGTGCCGTCCTTGGTGACGTCGGTGACGACGTAGCGGGCGCAGCCGGCGTCCTCGAGGCGCTCCAGCACCTCCCAGAGGTCGCCGCCCTCTTCTGTCCATCCGCGCGCGGCGAGGGTCGTGCCGCGCACATCCAGGCCGACGGCGATCGCCTCGCCGTAGCGGCCGATGATCGAGGAGGTCCACTCGGGGTTCTCGAGGGCGGCGGTGCCGAGGTTGATCCGATGGGCGCCGCTCTCGAGCGCCGCCTCGAGCGACGCGTCGTCGCGGATCCCGCCCGACAGCTCGATCTTCACGCCGCGGACGTGCTTGATGACCTTGCGGATGACGCCCGCGTTGCTGCCGCGACCGAACGCCGCGTCGAGGTCGACGAGGTGGATCCACTCGGCGCCCTGGTCGACCCAGCTCTCCGCCGCCTCCACGGGGCTGCCGTAGCTGGTCTCGGTGCCGACCTCGCCCTGGGTCATGCGCACGGCCTTGCCGTCGGCGACGTCGATCGCGGGAAGAAGTGTCAGTCCTGGGGTGGACGCGAAATCGTTCATATCTCCTCGTGCCGATGGGTCCGTCCCACCGTCGCGCACGAGCACCGAGAGTACGCGCCCCTGCGGCCGGGTGCCAATCCTGCGTCGTCCCCGCGCGTCCGCACCCCGTCCGCACGACCCGTTCCGGTGCGGGAAACGGCTCTCCGCGGGCGATTCTGGAGCACTTTGCCGCACCGGAACGGGTCGTCGGCGGCGCGGCGGCTCAGCTGCGGACGGACTCGACCCAGTTGCGCAGGAGGCGGACGCCGGCGGCGCCGGACTTCTCCGGGTGGAACTGGGTCGCGGACAGCGGCCCGTTCTCGACGGCCGCGATGAACCGCGACCCGTGCGTCGCCCACGTGATCGACGGCGGCGCGAACGGCCCACCCGCGTCGAGGGACCACGTCTGCGCCGCGTAAGAGTGGACGAAGTAGAACCGCTCGTCCTCGATGCCGTCGAACAGCACCGAGCCTTCCCCCGCCTCGACGGTGTTCCAGCCCATGTGCGGGACGACGTCAGCCTCGAGCCGCGTCACGTCCCCCGGCCACTGACCGAGACCGTCTGCCTCGGCACCGCGCTCGAGGCCGCGCTCGAACAGCACCTGCATCCCGACGCAGATCCCGAGGACGGGGCGCCCTCCGGCGAGGCGGCGATCGATGAGCTCGCCGCCACGGATCGCGCCCAGCTGCGCCATGACCGCGCCGAACGCGCCGACGCCGGGGACGACGAGCCCGTCCGCCGCCTCGACGAGCCCGCGATCGCGCGTGAGCCGCGCGTCGGCTCCCGCCGCCTGCAGCGCCTTGACCGCGGAGTGGATGTTGCCGGAGCCGTAGTCCAGCACGGCGACGACCGGCGCATCGGCCGGCCGCCCCGTCACAGCGCGCCCTTGGTGGACGGCACGCCCGTCACGAGCGGGTCGAGCGCCTTCGCCTGGCGGAACGCGCGCGCGAGCGCCTTGAACTCCGCCTCCGCGATGTGGTGCGGATCGCGCCCGGCGAGCACCCGCACGTGCACGGTGAGCCCGGCGTGGAACGTGAGCGCCTCGAACGCGTGGCGCACCATCGAGCCCGTGAAGTGGCCGCCGATGAGGTGCAGCTCGAACCCGGCGGGCTCGCCGGAGTGGACGAGGTAGGGACGCCCCGAGATGTCGACGACGGCCTGCGCGAGCGCCTCGTCGAGCGGGACGAGCGCGTCACCGTAGCGGGAGATGCCCGCCTTGTCGCCGAGCGCCTCGCGGATCGCGTCGCCGAGCACGATCGCCGTGTCCTCCACCGTGTGGTGCACGTCGATGTCGGTGTCGCCCGTCGAACGCACCGTCAGATCCGTGAGCGAGTGCTTGGCGAACGCCGTGAGCATGTGGTCGAAGAACGGCACGCTCGTCGAGATCTCCGACGCGCCCGTCCCGTCGAGGTTGAGCTCGAGCTCGATGGAGGACTCGCTCGTCGAGCGCGTGCGGCGGGCGGTGCGGTCGGTCGTCATGACTCGATTCTAGCGGGGCGCCCCCGACGAGCCTGGCCGGTGCGCGGCGATCGCGTCGAGGAAGACCGACGTCTCCTCCTCGGTGCCCGCGCTCACGCGCAGGTGGCCGGGGATCCCGATGTCGCGGATGAGGATCCCACGGTCGCGGAGATCGCGGAACGTCGCCGCCGGGTCGTCGACGCCGCCGAACAGGACGAAGTTGGATCCAGAGGGGTACGGAGAGAAGCCGAGCTCCGCGAGACGTGCGGAGATCCGATCGCGCTGCGCCACGATGTCGGCGACCGTGCGCAGCATCGTGTCGGAGTGCCGGAGCGCGGCGGAGGCGGCCGCCTGGGTCAGGGCGCTCAGGTGGTACGGGAGCCGCACGAGACGGAGCGCGTCGATGAGCGCCGGATCGGCGGCGAGGTAGCCGACGCGGGCGCCGGCGAAGGCGAACGCCTTGCTCATCGTCCGCGAGACGGCGAGACGCGGCCTGCCCTCCAGGAGCGTGAGCGCCGAGGGCGCCCCCTCTCCGGAGAACTCCGCGTACGCCTCGTCGACGATGACGATGCCGTCCGTCGCGTCATAGACCGCCTCGACCACCGCCAGGGGCAGGGGCGTGCCCGTCGGGTTGTTCGGCGCGCACAGGATGACGACGTCGGGGGCGGCGGCGCTGACCTGATCGGCCGCGGAGGCCGGATCGAGCGAGAAGGCCGCTCCCCGCACACCGGTCGCCCAGACCGCGCCGACCCCGCGGGCGAGGAGACCGTACATCGAGTAAGTCGGTGCGAAGCCGTACACCGTCCGCCCCGGCCCGGCGAAGGCCTGCAGCAGCTGCTGGAGGATCTCGTTCGAGCCGTTCGCCGCCCAGACCTGCTCCGCCGTCAGACCGTGGCCGAGGTAGCGGGCGAAGCCCTCGCGGAGCTCCGTGAACTCGCGATCCGGGTAGCGGTTGACGCCGTGCAGCGCCTCCGCGACCGACGCCGCGATGTCGTCCGCCACCTCGGGCGGGATGGGGTGCGTGTTCTCGTTCACGTTGAGCGCCACCGGCACCGGCAGCTGCGGCGCACCGTACGGCGACTGGCCGCGCAGGTCGTCGCGGATCGGGAGGTCTTCGAACGTCAGAGAGGTCACCTGACAATCGTAGGCGCGCCAGGACCGCCCGCCATCACGGCGTCGAGTACTCCGCGGGGATCGCGATCTCGTCGCCGGGGATCAGCATCCCGTCGGCGAGCTGGTTGAGGTGCGTGATCTCGTCGATCACGTCGCGCGGGTCGTGACCCGGCGCCACGTCGTGGGCGATGCTCCAGAGGGAGTCCCCCGCCGAGACGGTGAGCGTCTCGAACGCGCCGGTCGGCTCGCCGTCGGAGAGCGACCCGAGAGCGGCGCCACCGCCCATCATCGCGGCGATCGCGAGACCGCCGACGACGGGCAGCGCCGTCACGGCGGCGAGCGCCCGGCGCCCGCGGGCCGTCAGGCGGAGGCGGGTGCGGGGTGCGGCGAAGGCTGCGGTGGTCATGTCTGCTCCTCGTGGTGTGCGAGCTTCGCATCCGACCCTCGGCCGGGAGGGCCGGATGCGAAGCTGTGTTCCGAATCTATCTTCGAACGGGCGATCAGGTCAAGCGCTTCTTCGAATCGGATCCATCGATTCACCCGACACGCTCGAACAAAGCTCCCGAAAGTCCCCTCGATTCCGCTACTGTCGTGGGAACCGGGGACACTCCACCACGGACCACCGACATCGGGCCCTGGAGACGATCGAGGAGCACTCATGAGCGACGCCGCACCGGACATCACGGAGACCACACCGCGCGGGCGACGCCGCCGCAGCCTCAGCGAGAAGCAGATGGCGATCCTCGAGGTGATCCAGCGCTCGATCCAGCGCCACGGCTATCCGCCATCGATGCGGGAGATCGGCGACGCGGTCGGGCTGCGCTCGCTCTCGAGCGTCACCCACCAGCTCGGGCAGCTCGAGCTCAGCGGCTACCTCAGGCGCGACCCGGGCAAGACCCGCGCCATGGAGGTCCTCATCGACATCCCCGGTCTCCAGACCGAGAACCCCGCGGACGCGGCGACACCGGTCGGCGACGCCGCGATGGTCCCGCTCGTCGGCCAGATCGCCGCCGGCGTCCCGATCACCGCCGAGCAGCAGGTCGACGAGATCTTCCCGCTCCCCCGCCAGCTCGTCGGGAAGGGCGAGCTGTTCATGCTGAAGGTCTCCGGCGAGTCGATGATCGACGCCGCCATCTGCGACGGCGACTGGGTCGTCGTGCGCACGCAGAACACGGCGGAGAACGGCGACACCGTGGCCGCCATGCTCGACGGCGAGGCGACGGTGAAGGTCTTCCGACAGCGCGACGGGCACACCTGGCTGCTGCCCCGCAACAGCGCATTCGAGCCGATCCTCGGCGACGAGTCGACCGTCCTGGGCAAGGTCGTCGCGGTCCTGCGCGCCGTCTGACCTGGGGCTCCGGCCCACGGGGTGCGCCGCGTCACCCCGTGCCATAGCGTGGGGGCATGCCCGAGACCCTTCCGTACGGATCCTGGCCCTCCCCGATCGCCGCGGCCGACGTCGCGGGCGGCACGCTCCGGCTCGACGGCGCGCGCTTCGTCGGCGATGAGATCTGGTGGAGCGAGGGAATTCCCTCCGAGGGGGGTCGGACGGCGCTCATGCGCGGCCCTGGTGACGCTCCAGATGTCCTCCTCCCCGCGCCGTGGAGTGCGCGGTCCCGCGTCCACGAGTACGGCGGCGGCGCGTGGACGGCCGACGACTCCGGCGTCGCGTACTTCGTCGAGCAGCGCGGACAGCGCGTGCACCGCCTCGTCGCGGGATCCGCCCCCTCCCCGCTGACGCCGGAGGACGCCGCGTGCGCGTACGGGGACCTGACGCTCGCCGACGGCGTGCTCTGGGCCGTCCGCGAGCGGCACGCGGAGTCGGGCGGAGTGCCGGCACGCGACATCGTCACGATCCCGACCGACGGCTCCGGCGCGGATGACGGAGCGGGGATCGTCAGCGTCGTCTCCGGCAGCGACTTCCTCGCCTCCCCGACGCCGCGGGCCGGGCGGCTCGCCTGGATCGCCTGGGACCACCCCGACATGCCGTGGGACGCCTCCGAGCTGCGGGTCGGGCGGATCGATCGGGACGGCACGGTCCCGCGCCACGACGTCGTGGCCGGCGGTCGCGACGACGGCGTCGCCGTCTCGGCACTTCAGCCGGAGTGGACGGACGAGGACGAGCTCGTCTTCGTCGCCGATCTCCCCGCCCCCGGTCAGGATCAGCGTTGGAATCTCTGGCGGGCGCGCCTCGACGACGGCTCTGCGCTCGATTCGATCCTCGTCGTCGACGCCGACACGGGAGGGCCCCTGTGGAACCTCGGCGCCCGCTGGTACACGCCGCTCGCGGATGGGACGATCCTGGCGGTCCAGACGAACGGCTCCGACCAGCTCGTCGTCATCGACCGGGAGACCGGCGCGGAGAGCGCGCTCGAGACGCCCCTGACGGGGAACGTCCTCGTCAGGGACGCCAGAGGCGATCGCGTGCTGCTCACCGGCGCCGGCGCGACGGTGCCGGGCGGCCTGTGGCTGCTCGACGTCGGCGCGCACACGCTCGAGGCGCTGCGCGGGGGCGTCTCGAGCCTCGACGGCGCGTACCTGCCGCGGCCGCACGCGCTCACCGTGCCAGGGCCCGACGGCCCGGTCCACGCGTTCGCCTACCCGCCGACGAACCCCGACGCCGTGGCGCCGGAGGGCGAGCTGCCGCCGTTCCTCCTGCTCGTCCACGGCGGGCCGACCGCGCACTCGTCCGGGGTGCTCTCGCTCGCCGCCGCGTATTTCACGAGCCGCGGGATCGGCGTGCTGGACGTGAACTACGGCGGGTCGACCGGCTACGGCCGTGCCTACCGCGAGCGGCTCTCCGGGCGCTGGGGGCTCACGGACGTCCAGGACGCGGCTGCGGCGGCGCGGGGCATCGTCGAGGCTGGTCTCGCCGACGGCGAGCGGATCGCCATCAAGGGCGGCTCCGCCGGCGGGTGGACCGTGCTGTGCGCGCTGGCCGACACCGATGCGTTCGCCGCCGGCATCAGTCGCTACGGCGTCGCGGACCTGCGCCGGCTCGTCGCCGACACCCATGACTTCGAGTCGCGCTACCTCGAGGGGCTCGTCGGCCCGCTCCCCGAGGCGGAGGACGTCTACGTCGCGCGCTCGCCCCTCTCGCGCCCCGAGACCCTGCGCACGCCGCTGCTGATCCTGCAGGGATCCGAGGACCCCGTCGTGCCGCCATCGCAGTCGGAGGCGCTGCGCGACGCGCTCGCGGCCAACGGCGTCGCCCACGCGTACCTGCTGTTCGATGGGGAGTCGCACGGATTCCGCCGGGCCGAGACCCTCGAGCGCGCCTTCCAGTCCGAGCTGGCGTTCCTCGGCCAGGTGCTCGGCTTCGACACGCCCGGCGTGCCGCCGCTCCCCCTCGACGGGGCGTGATCAGCCGGCGCGCGCGGCGAACCTCTCGAGCTCGGCGGCGAGGCGCTCGCTCACGCGGGCGTGCACGTAGGTGCCCTCCTCGACGTGCCGGCGCTCCAGGAGCTGCCCCGTCTCGTGCACGGCCGAGACGAGGTCGCCCCTGTCGTACGGGACGACGGCCCGCACCTCGACGGCAGGGACCGGCAGGCTCTCCTCGACGACGCGGCGCAGCTCGTCGATCCCCTCTCCCGTGCGGGACGAGACGAACACAGCGCGTGGCTCGAGACCGTGGAGCACGAGGCGCGTGCTCTCGTCCACGAGGTCGGCCTTGTTGAAGACGACGATCTCGGGGAGATCCCTCGCCCCCACGTCGCCCACGACGTCGCGGACCGTGCGGAGCTGACTCGCGGGATCGGGGTGGTTCGCGTCGACGACGTGCAGGATCACGTCGGCCTCCGCGACCTCCTCGAGCGTCGAGCGGAACGCCTCGACGAGCTGGTGCGGGAGGTTGCGGACGAAGCCGACGGTGTCGGCGAACGTGAAGACCCGCCCGTCGGCGCTCTGGGTTCGCCTGACCGTCGAGTCGAGCGTCGCGAACAGGGCGTTCTCCACGAGGACGCCCGCGCTCGTGAGCCGGTTGAGCAGGCTCGACTTCCCGGCGTTCGTGTACCCGGCGATCGCCACGGAGGGGATCGTGTGGCGCTTGCGCTCCGAGCGCTTCGCGTCGCGTGCCGGCGCGAACTCTCGGATCTGCCGGCGCAGGACCGCCATCCTGGTGCGGATGCGCCGTCGATCGAGCTCGATCTTCGTCTCACCGGGGCCGCGAGAGCCCATGCCGGCCCCGCCGGCGCCGACCTGGCCGCCCGCCTGCCGGCTCATCGAGTCGCCCCAGCCGCGCAGGCGCGGAAGGAGGTACTCGAGCTGCGCGAGCTCGACCTGCGCCTTGCCCTCGCGGGTCTTGGCGTGCTGGGCGAAGATGTCGAGGATCACCGCCGTGCGGTCGACGACCTTGACCTTGACGACGTCCTCGAGCGCGCGGCGCTGAGAGGGGGCGAGCTCGGTGTCCGCGATGACCGTGTCAGCGGCCAGCGCCTGGACGAGGTCGCGGAGCTCCTCGGCCTTGCCCCGCCCGAGATAGGTCGCGGGGTCGGGGTGCGGCCGCCGCTGCAGCACGCCGTCGAGCACCACGGCCCCCGCCGTCTCAGCGAGCGCCGCGAGCTCATGGAGCGAGTTCTCGGCGTCGGAGAGCGAGCCCTGCGAGTAGACGCCGATGAGCACGACGT
>JBQDDT010000063.1:0-15557 GCA_052092505.1 Microbacterium sp.
CTGGGTCTGGATGCCGCCGTGGGGCCCGGAGAAGATCACCGAGGACGGCCGCGACATGATGCGCGCTCTGGGGTTCTCGATCTGACGCTCGCGCCGGGTGGCGCCGGTCGCCGCCCGAGTCCGGCATGATGGGTTCGTGAGTCTCGACGCACCGACCGCCGCGCGCCCGATCGGGTGGATCTCGGTCGTCGGCATCCTGAGGACGGCAGGCTGGCTCATCGGCCGCCACTGGCCTGTGTTCCTCACGGCCGCGCTCGTGGGCATCGCGTTCCGCAACGGCGTCATCTGGCTCTCGGTCGTCGTCAGCGCGGTCGTCCCGTGGCTCGCGCAGATGATCCTCATCCTCGCGCCGCTCGGCTACCTCGTGCCGGTCGTGTTCATGCTGCGCATCTGCGCGGCCGACCTGCCGGGGCTGAAGGCGGCGGTGGCCGACGGCGGCGACGGCGATCGCCTCATCGACGTCGCGGTGTCGGTGCTCGTGCCGTTCCTCGCCGTGTACACGTCCTACAACCTCCTCGAGAACGACAGGGACCGCTTCATCAACACGGCGGCGGCCGACGAGCTGTTCGGCTCCCTCGGCGACAGCGAGGGGATGGACATCGTCGGACGCCTGCAGCTGGGCAATCCGCTGTGGATGATCATCGCGATCGTGATCGTGGCGCTCATCGTCCGCTGGCTGCTGGGGCGCGTCGAGCGCGTGTGGCGCTTCGTCGGGCTGGCGTTCCTCGGGGCCTTCATCGAGCTGTTCTGGACGATCTACTTCTCCGACCAGCTCCAGAACGGGGTCGCGACCGTCGTGAACTGGTTCGCCGACCGCGCGTTCGTCCAGGCGATCGTCGACGGATGGCGCGGCTTCGTCGACGCGATCGGCTGGATCGGGGTCCCGATCGACGCGTCGGTCGTGTGGGCGTTCGGGCTCTTCGGCGCGATCGGCCCCGTGATCGTCGTCCCCATCGCCTGGCTCGTCGTCGCGTCCGTCGTCCTGGGGCATCGCCTCATGCCCCCGAGCCCCCAGGAGCACCACCTGCTCTCCCGCGTCCAGCGGCACGTCCCGGAGAGCATCCGCGCCGTCGGAGCGAGTCTCCTCGCCGATCTCGGGCGCCGGTGGGCGGCGCTCTTCGGCGGGATCGGGCTCGTGCTGCGCACGGGCTTCGTGCCGATCCTCGCCTTCTGCGTCGTCTTCCTCATCCCGAACGTCGTGCCGACGCTGGTGAGCTGGTGCTTCCGGCTCGTGCTCGGGCCCCGCGACGTGTCGACGTTCCTCGCCTTCGGCCCGTGGGAGGACGCGATCGGGCTCGCACTGCGGCTGCTGGCGACCGCCCCCATCGTGGCCGCGGCCCTGGAGCTGTTCATCCGCCCCGCGGCGCGGAGCGCGACGCCGGTGCGGAGCGGGGGAGCGTCGTGAGCGCGCCGCTGATCCCCGGGCTGGGCGTCTGGCGTCGTCGCGCGGCGATCATCGGCGCGGTCGCCGTCGCGACGGTCCTCGCGCTCACGGTGCTCTTCGCCGTCGCCGGCTGGTTCGAGGACGCGGCGCCGGACGACCCGGAGCCGATCCGCGTGGGGGAGCCGTTCCGCATCGGCGACTTCGAGTACGTCGTGACCGGAGCGCACGTGGCCGACGAGGCTCCCGGCGTGTACCTCCCGCGCGACGACGAGGGCGAGACGGATCCCTCGGTGCGCGCGCTCGTCGTGGAGGTCTCGCTCACCAACGTCAGCGAGACGTCCTGGCTGTCGGTGACGCCCGCGATGGCGGTGCGCTCCCCGGAGGACGGCGGGATCGTGGCGGACGACGACGGGAACGTCGAGCGCGCGGCGTTCTTCAGCGGCGACGGCCACCTCGCCGGCCCGCTCAATCCCGGCGTCACCGTGAACGGCACCGTCGGATGGGCGCAGGACGCCTCGACCGACATCGACACCGTGACGGTGCCGTTCCTGGACCTGCGGTGGGTCGAGGAGGACCCCCTGACGCTCGACGACCAGCGATGGGCCCTCACCTCGCGCGTGGTCCACACGGTCGAGGTCCCCGTCGAGACGGCGGAAGAGGTGGAGCCGTGAGCCCCGCAGCGCCGCGCGCCCCCCGGCGCCGACTGCTCCGGCACCCCGCGGCCAGCGCCGTCGGCGTGGCCCTGATGCTCGTCGTCGCGCTGGCGGCGGGACGGATCGTCGCCGATCAGCTCTCCGACACGCGCTCGGCGGACGCGCCGTTCACGGTGCGCGCGGCCGACGGGGAGCGATCCGTCTCCCTGTCGTATATGGACGTGTCCGTCACGGGCGTGCGCGCGACGGGCACGCTCGTCGACCGCGACGAGGTCGAGACGACGACGGCCACGTTCCTCGTGGTCGACCTGGAGGTGCGCGCCTCGAGCCGCGCCCAGATCGTCTCCGGTCTGCGCCTCGTCGGCGCCGACGGCACGATCTATCGCTCCGCCGGGACGTCGCGCACGGGGTGCAGCGAGTCCGCCTCGCTTCCGACGGGGGTCACGACCTACTGGATGGCGTGCTTCGAGGTCCCGGACGACGCGCTCGAGGGCGCGTCGGTGCTCGTCGGACGCGGGTCGTCCGACGCCGGCAACGATCGGCGCGACGAGCGGGCCGAGATCGGGCTCGGGATCGACTCGGCTCTCGCCGCGAGGTTCGCCGGCGCGGTCGAGCCGCTGCCCGCGTTCGCGACCGACCTGTACCCATACGACACCGCGCCGGTGGAGGTGGAGCCGTGACCGATCCGGAGCCCCTCGCGCCCCCGGTCATCGAGCCGGAGACCCGCCAGGTCGCGCGCCGCCGCGCGCCGCGGGCGCCCTCGTGGTGGGCGAGGAACCGGTGGGGCCTCATCGCCCTCCCGCTCGCGCTGCTGCTCGCCCTCGCCGCCGCCTCCGATCGCCTGAGCGAGTACTGGTGGGGGACCGACCTGCGGGTGCAGGACGGCCTCGCCGCCGCCGGAGAGACCGCGACGCTCACCCAGGTGCCCCCGTCCGTGGAGCGGGGCGACGACGGCGAGCCGCTCGGCGGAGGTGACGAGCCGGAGACGGAGACGATCGGGATCGGCGTGGAGCGGATCGACCGGCTCACCGCGCTCGACGACGGGTACTCGACCGAGCCGCTGCCCGGGGGGACCGACGCCTACGAGCTGCGTCTCGCCCTGTCGAGCGACGCCCCGATCGAGACGACCTGCACCGTGATGCTCGTCGGGTCCGACGGGGCGCGCTACGGCGACGGGCGGGACCCGCTGAACCAGTACGGAGCCTGCTCCAGGATCGACGAGGACGAGGGCCTGGTCTCTGGTCCCACCGGCTCGTGGACCAACGAGTTCACGATCCTGACCGCGGCGGGGGCGGAGATCGATCACGCGATCGCGACATACGACGGGGTCCACTTCGTGCGGCTCGAACTGCCCTGACCGGCGATCTCAGGCCAGGCCGCGCACGAGCGCCGCGACGCCGGTGTCGAAATCCTCGGCGAGCTCGCGGGCGACGGAAGTGGGGTCCGCTTCGTACTCGCCGAGCTCCGCGGCCTGGAGACGCTGCTGCACGAGCGAGGCGTGCCCGAGGACGAACTGCGACATCACGGTCGCCCCGGTCGCCGGGTCGGCCGCTCCCGCGCGCGTGAGGGCCTCCTGGAGGCGCTGGGTCACACCGCGCGCGCCGAGCCCGAGCGCCGCGGTGCTGAGCACGACCTCGGCGCCGTCGCGATGCGCGAGCAGGGCCTCTCGCAGGGCGACGGCCGTCTCCGCCACGCTCTCGCCCGCGCCCGCCTCCGCGACGATCCGGTCGGCGACCGCGGCGAGGAGGGTCTGCTTGTTCTCGACGTGCCAGTACAGCGCGCTGGGGCGGATCCCCAGCTCCTGCGCGAGGGTCCGCATCGACAGCGACGCGAGGCCGAACCGGTCGAGGAGGTCCAGCGCGGCGCCGACGAGCCGGTCGAGGTCGAGGGGGGCGCGCATCCGCCCAGCCTACTGAACGACGTTCACGCCCAGGCACCCCTCCACCTTTCACATCGTGAAAGCCGCGGAGTGGCGCCCGGCGGCGTGCGCGACAGTGGGAGCAGGGACGCGGCAGAGAGGCCGCGCCCGGATGATCCCTGGGGTCCAGCGTGAGTGAGAGCATCGTCACCGCCGCGCGGCACCGATCCGACGGAGCCGTGACGCGCGGCAAGCGCACGGCCGCGTCCCGCGTGCTCGCGCTGCTGGAGGCGTTCTCGCACGGGCACGGCTCGCTCACGCTCACGGAGATCAGCAGGGACGCCGACCTGCCGCTCAGCACGACGCACCGGCTCGTGCGCGAGGTGATGCAGTGGGGCGGACTCGAGGTCGACGACCAGGGCCGCTACCGCCTCAGCCGGAAGTTCGTCGACCTCGCGGCGGGATCCACGACCGAGCTGCGGCTGCGCGACGTGGCGATGCCCACGCTCATCGACGTCCACCGGGCGACGGGGCTGACGGTGCACCTCTCGGCGCGCGACGGCGACGAGGTCGTGTACCTCGAGGCGCTGCGCAGCCACCCGAACTACACGGGACAGAGCCGGATGGGGGGCCGTCTCGCGCTCCACATGACCGCGACGGGGATCGTGCTGCTCGCGTACGCGGACCCCGGCGACATCGAGGCTTACCTCGCTGGCCCGCTGCGACCGTTCGCCTCCGGCACGCCGACATCGCCATCGACCCTGAGTGCGCTCCTCGCCGAGACCCGCCGGAGGCGGTGCGCGATCACCCAGCGCTTCCTCGCAGAGGGGGCGGGCTCCGTCGCGGCGCCGATCGTCGACGCGTCCGGCGCGGTCGTGGCGGCCGTCGGCGTGACGTTCGCGATCGGGAGGGCGAATCCGCGCGATCTGGCCGATCGCCTCCGGATCGCGGCGCGGCGCATCGCGGAGGCCGCCGCGCACACCGAGGCCCGGCTGGATCCGCGCACGATCGACTACAACCGCCGCTGCGCCGGCATCGCGTGAGCGGCGGCCCCATCGTGGGCCCCGTCGTCGACGCTTCCGCGCGCCCGGCGCTCCTGCGCCCCGACACGACGGCCGGGCGGGCACTGCCGCCGGCGGGAAGACGACTTGTGCGATGCGCGGTTCCGTCGCGTGGAAGAGAAAATTCCGCGCCATCGAGCCCGGCACCAGCATGGTGCCACTCGCGGTCGGGGCCGATCGCGACGGCTCCATCGCCGGCGCGCGGCCCGCACCGCGTCCCCGTGCAGAAGGAGAAGATGTCGATGGGTGCCTCCCGCACCGGACGGGTCCGGTCACGATGAGCGCGATCGCGATCCACTACGCGAAGCTCGTGATCAACTCGCTGCTGCTGTTCCTCGCGGTGATCACCGTGCTGTTCTTCCTGCTGGAGATCGCGCCAGGCGATCCCGTGCAGACGCTGGTCGGCGATGTGCCGCTCTCCGAGGAGTTCCGAGAGCGGATCACCGTGGCGTACGGGCTCGACAAGTCGGCGGCCGAGCGCTATCTGCTCTACGTCGGGAACGTCCTGACCGGCGACCTCGGGTTCTCCTTCGGCACGAACAACGAGCCGGTGCTCGCCCTCATCCTCTCGCGCGCCGGGAACACGCTCGCGATCGCGGTGCCGTCCTTCGTGCTCTCCACGATCGGCGGGATCGTCCTCGGCGCGATCGCGGCCCGCACCCGCCGGCGCTGGCTCGACGGCGGCATCTCCGGCACCGCGGTCGGGCTGTTCTCGATCCCGAACTTCTGGTTCGGGATGGTCCTGATCCTCGTCTTCTCGATCGGCCTCGGGTGGTTCCCGACGCAGGGGAAGAGCCCCTACGGGATGGGCGGGATCGCCGTCGAGTACATGGTCCTGCCGATCATCGCCATGGCCACGAGCGAGCTCGCATACAAGACGCGGATCATGCGCTCGTCGATGATCGAGTCGCTCGGGCAGGACTTCATCGACACGGCGCGCTCGAAGGGGCTGTCCTCCTCCGCGATCCTCTGGCGGCACGCGCTGCCGAACGCCCTCCTGCCCATGGTCACGGTCGCCGGGTACAGCCTCGGATTCGTGCTGGCCGGCTCCGTCCTCGTCGAGCGCGTGTTCGGCTGGCCCGGCATGGGACTGCTGTTCGTCGACGCGATCCAGCGCCAGAACAACATGGTGATCCTCGGGGTCGTGATCGTGCTGACCGTCGTGATCATCCTCGTCAACATCCTCACGGACATCGTCTACGGCCTCGTCGATCCGCGCCTGCGCGCGCGGTTCTCGCCCCGGAAGGAGCCGACCGCATGACCATCGCCGATCGCCGGTCAGCCAACGAGGACGCCGCGGCGCCCCTGACCGTCCCCGTGCCCATCGACCCGGTGCGCCGCCGCCGCTCGCCGCTGCGGTCGATGCTCCGCCGCCCCAGCGTGGTGGTCTTCACGGCCCTGCTCATTCTGATGGTCCTCGTCGCCTTCGTCGGACCGGCGTTCGTCGGGGATCCGATCGCGACCGCGTACCCCAAGCTCCTCCCTCCGAGCGGCGATCACCCGCTCGGCACCGACATGCTGGGCCGCGACTACCTCGCGCGCGTGGTCCACGGCGGGCGGGTCTCGCTGCTCGTGGGCTTCGCCGTCGCGGCGCTGTGCCTCACGCTCGGCCTCGTCGTCGGCGGCGTCGCCGGCTACTTCGGCGGGATCGCCGACACGGTCATGGTGAAGGTCGCGGAGTTCTTCCAGGTGCTGCCCGGCATCGTCCTCGCGCTCGTGGCGGCGGCGCTGCTCGGCGGCAACGTCGTGATCATCGTCGTCATCCTCGCCATCACGATGTGGCCCGGCGTGGCCCGCATCGTCCGCGGCGAGTCCATGCGGATCGCGCAGCTCGGGTACGTGGAGTCGCAGCGGGCCGCGGGCTTCCGCGGGCTGCGGATCCTGTGGTCGGACGTCATCCCGAACGCCATGCCACCGGTGCTCGTCGCCACGAGCATGACGGTGGGGCGTGCGATCCTGATCGAGTCCGGCCTGGCCTACCTCGGCATCGGGGACCCGAGCAATCCGAGCTGGGGAGCGCTGCTGAACACGGCGCAGTCCTACATCAGCGACGGCTGGTGGCTCTCGCTCTTCCCCGGCGCCTGCATCTTCCTCGTCGTGCTCGCCGTGAACGTGCTCGGCGATGCGATGAACGACGCGTACAACCCGACGATCGGGAGGGTCAAGTGAACACCGAGGACGACAGGACGCCCGCGCTCGTCGACCTGCGAGGGCTGCGGGTCGTGCTCCCGACGGGGGAGCGCGACGAGGTCGAGGCCGTGCGCGATGTCACCCTGCGCATCGGAGACGGCGAGCGGGTGGGACTCGTCGGCGAGTCGGGATCCGGCAAGTCGGTGACGGGTCGCGCGATCGCCGGCCTCCTGCCGTCGTCCCCCCGCGTGCGCGTCGAGGGATCGATCCGGGTCCGCGGGGAGGAGATGGTGGGCGCCCCCGCCGCCGCATGGACCGAGATCCGGCGCCGCCGCGTCGGCATGATCTTCCAGGACCCGCTCACCTTCCTCAATCCGACGATGCGGATCGGGCGCCAGGTCGCGGAGTCGCTCACGGGGGTGGGGCGCGCCGATCGAGCCGCGAGGGTCGAGCACTTCCTCGGGCTCGCCGGGCTCGAGGACACCGCGGAGGTCGCGCGGGCGTTCCCGCACGAGCTGTCCGGCGGCATGCGCCAGCGCGTCCTGATCGCCATCGCGATCGCGAAGGAACCCGACCTGGTGCTCGCCGACGAGCCGACGACCGCGCTCGATGCGACCGTGCAGCAACGGGTGCTGCGCACTCTGGACGACACCGTGACGACGATGGGCACGTCGCTCCTGCTGATCTCGCACGACCTGGCCGTCGTCGCCGGGCTCACGGACCGCGTCTACGTCATGTACGCGGGGCGCATCGTCGAGGAGGGTCCGACGCGGCAGGTGCTCGACGCGCCCCGCCACCCCTACACGCAGGCCCTGCTGCGCAGCGTGCGCAGCCTGACGGACGACGATACGCCGCTGTACTCCATCCCGCCGGAGCTGCGACGCGAGCTGCGCGAGGAGGCCGCCCATGCGTCTTGAGGCGCGAAACGTCACCAAGGTGTTCGGGGGACGGCGGACGAGGCGGCAGAGCCGCGCGGTCGACGACGTGACGCTGCGCGCGGAGCCCGGGGTCTTCGTGGCGATCGTCGGGGAGTCCGGCAGCGGCAAGAGCACGCTCGCGCGCCTCATGCTCGGCCTGATGCCGCCGACGGCGGGGGAGGTGCTCCTCGACGACGTCGCCGTCTCCGACATGCGGGGGACGGACCGCCGCGCGTACCGGCGCTCCGTTCAGGCGGTGCTCCAGGATCCCTCCGGGTCGCTCAACCCCCGCAAGACCGTGCTCCAGACGATCGGCGAGGTGATCCGGCTGCACGGACTCGCTCGCGGACGCCGCGACGAGCGCGAGCGCGTGACGGAGGTCCTCGAGCAGGTCGGGATGAGCCCGCCCGAGCCCTTCTTCGACCGCTTCCCGCACGAGCTGAGCGGCGGGCAGCGTCAGCGCGTGCTCATCGCGCGGGCGCTGGCGCTCGAGCCGCGCATCATCATCGCCGACGAGGCCGTCTCCGCGCTCGACGCGTCGGTCAAGGCCGGCGTGCTCCAGGTGCTCGTCGACATCAAGGAACGGCTCGGCATCGGGTACGTCTTCATCACCCACGACCTGCCGGTCGTGCGCAAGGTCGCCGACTACGTCTACGTCATGAAGGACGGCTCGGTGGTCGAGGAGGGACCGAAGGACGACATCTTCTCCGGCGCCTCCGACCCGTTCACACGGGCGCTCCTGGCGGCGGCGCCCGATCTCGAGGGCGCGGCCTGAGCGCCCTCATCCCTTCCCCACAGAGAGGCAGCAGCAATGAAGCGCAATGTCATGACCAGAAGGGTCAGGGGGCTCGCCGCGATCGCGGCCGTGGCCGGCCTGGCGCTCACCGGATGCGCCGGCGGAGGAGCCGGCGGCGGCGAGGAGCGCGTCTACGTCAAGGCGATCGCCGACGATCCGATGGGGCTGAACGGCCAGCTCGTCAGCGGGGCGACGCCCACGATGTTCAGCGGCCAGCTGATGGACACCCTCGTGCGGATGTCGGATCAGTACGAGCTCGCGCCGGGGCTCGCGACGGAGTGGGAGCTCAGCGACGACGGGCTCGACCTCGAGATGACCCTCCGTGAGGGCGTCACGTGGCACGACGGCGAGCCGTTCACGGCCGAGGACGTCAAGTTCAACCTCGAGGAGATCATCGAGCTGCAGTCGTTCGGTGCGCCCCTGGCCGAGCGGATCGACAGCGTGGAGATCACGGGCGACGACGGCGTCACGATCCATCTCACCGAGGCGTACGGCCCGCTGCTGGAGACCCTCGCCGTGCAGTTCATGATCCCGAAGCACATCTACGAGGGCACCGACTACGTCACGAACGAGGCCAACATGGCGCCGATCGGGACGGGGCCGCTGATGTTCGACTCCTACGACTCCGGCGAGCAGGTCGTGCTCGTGAAGAATCCCGACTACTGGGAGGGCGACGTGCAGGTCGACCGGGTGGTCTACCCGATCATGACCGACCCGAACAGTCGCACGACCGCGCTGTTCGAGGGGGAGATCGATGAGGCGGAGATCCCCGTGTCGCAGCAGGAGCGCGTCTCCGAGTCCGACGACGTCGAGCTCATGACGACGGGAGCGTTCTCGCAGCTGGTGAGCATGATGCTGAACGCCCAGAGCGAGGAGCTGAGCGACCCCGCCGTGCGCAAGGCGGTCTTCGCCGCCCTCGACCGCGAGGAGATCGTGAACACGGCGCTCTCCGGCGTGGGGGAGCCGGCCAACGGCTTCTTCCCCGACACGCTCGAATGGGCGCAGGATCCCGACATCGACTTCGACCGGGACTTCCCGCACGATCTCGACGCGATCGAGAAGACGCTCGACGACGCCGGATATCCGCGGGGCGCTGACGGCACGCGGTTCACGCTGAACGTCCAGTACATCTCGGAGCTGACGGACGCGGCGGCGACCGCGGAGATGGCGCAGTCGATGCTGGGCGAGATCGGGATCGAGCTGGAGCTCGTCGGGTCGGCCGGGGCCGTGTTCACCGAGAACGTCTACACGAAGGGCGACTTCGACATCGCGTTCCTGCGCTCGACGGTCGGCGCCGACCCGAGCATCGGGATCACGCGCTGGTACGAGTGCAACGATCGCAAGGCCGCCGCGGCGAATCCCTCGGGGATCTGCGACGAGGAGATCGACGCCGCGGCGGACGGGGCCGTGTCCTCCCCGCAGCGCGAGGATCGGGTGGAGTACCTGCATGCGCTGCAGGAGCGCGCGAACGAGCTGATGTTCTACGCACCCATCGCGTGGTTCGACGGCGCGTTCCCGACGATCAACACGACGCGCTGGTCCGGCCAGACCGAGCCGCAGCAGACGACGAACCGGATGCCCTGGCTCACGATGGAGCCGGCGGGGTAGCCGGCCCTCCCTGCGCCGGGAACGACCCGTTCCGGTGCGACAGAACGTCCCCAGACGCGCGTCGAAGGACGATTTGCCGCACCGGAACGGGTCGTCCTATACTGAACGGCGTTCAATGAACGGTGTTCAGGAAAGGGTGTGCCCGTGAGGGATCCGTGGGAGGCGCGCGACATCGCGCGCGTGGCCGTGTTCGCGGCGATCATCGTCGCTCTGGGGCTGATGGGCCCGATCCCCGTCCCCGGGCTCGTCCCGATCACGGCGCAGACCCTCGGGGTGATGCTCGCCGGCACCGTCCTCGGCTGGAAGCGCGGCGCCGCCTCCGTCGTCCTCGTGCTGCTCCTCGCCGCGGCGGGGCTCCCCGTGCTCTCGGGCGGCAGCGGGGGACTGGGGTCCTTCGTCGGCCCGACGGCCGGCTACCTCTTCGGCTGGGTCCTCGGCGCGGCGGTGACCGGGCTCATCGCTCACACCGCCCGCGTGACGTGGTGGCGCACGGCCGTCGGCGCCCTCGTCGGCGGGGTGCTCGCCGTGTACGCCATCGGGATCCCGGTGCAGGCCGTCCTGACCGGCGTGCCGCTCACGGCGGCCATCGCGACCTCCGCACTGTTCCTGCCGGGCGATGTCATCAAGGTCGCCCTCGCGACGATCCTCACGGTGGCGCTGTTCCGCGCGTACCCTGCCGCCTTCCCGCACCGGGTGAGGCGGACCCGCGCGGCGGCGGCGTGACCGGGACGGGCGGGATCCGCGTCGTCGACCTCGACGTCGAGATCGACGGCGCCCGCATCCTGACCGGCGTCACGGCCCGCCTGCCGCAGCGGCACATCGCCGTGATCGGGGCCAACGGGTCCGGCAAGTCGACCTTCGCCCGCACCCTGAACGGTCTCGTCCGCCCCTCCGGCGGCAGCCTCGAGGTCGACGGCATCGACGCGATCCGGGATCCGGCGGCCGCGCGTCGCCGGGTGGGGTTCCTCTTCACCAACCCGGACGCGCAGATCCTCATGCCGACGCCGGCCGAGGACCTCGCGCTCTCGCTGAAGGCGCAGGGCGTGCCGAAGGGGGAGCGTGAGGAGCGGGCCAGGGAGCACCTCGGCCGGTTCGGGCTCGCGGAGCGCGCGGATCAGCCGGCGCACAGCCTCTCCGGCGGCCAGAAGCAGCTTCTCGCCCTCGCCGCGGTGCTCGCGACCAGGCCGAGGGTCCTCGTCGCCGACGAGCCGACGACGCTGCTCGACCTCGGCAACGCCCGACGCATGGGCGAGCTCCTCATCGACGGCGACGAGCACGGCCCCGTGGCGGACCAGGTCGTCGTCGTCACGCACGACCTGGAGCTCGCCTCGCGCTGCGACGTGGCGCTGAGGTTCGCCGACGGCCGGCTCGTCGAGGAGGGCGACCCCGTGGCCGTCGTCTCCGCCTACCGCGAGGCGTTCGCGTGATCGCTCTCTACCGCCCCGGTCGCAGTATTCTGCACCGGCTGCCCGCGGGGGCGAAGCTCGCGGGCATGGTCGTGCTCGCGCTCCTGGTCTCGGCGTGGCCGCACACGATCTGGACCGCCTCGGGAGCGCTCGTCGGCGTCGTCGTCCTGTACCTCCTCGGCGGGCAGGGGACCACCGGCTTCGCCCGGCAGCTCTGGCGGGTCAAATGGATCATCGTGATTCTCGTGGTGACGCAGGCGGTCTTCGTCTCGTGGGAGGCCGCGGCGACGGGGACCGTCCGCGTGGTCGCGATCGTGCTGCTGGCCGCGCTCGTGACGATGACGACCCCGACCGGAGCGATGCTCGACGCGATCGAGCGCGTCCTCGGGCCGCTGCGCCACGTGCGCGTCGACCCGGCGCGCGTGGCGTTCCTGCTGTCCCTGACGATCGCCGTCATCCCCGTGATCGCCGGGCTCGCGGCGCAGGTGCGCGAGGCGCAGCGGGCGCGGGGCGTGCGCCTCGGTCCGCACGCGATCGTCACACTGCTCGTGCTCGCCCTGCGCCACGCGGATCAGGTCGGCGAGGCGCTGACGGCGCGGGGCGACCTGCACGCCGTGTGAGGGGCCGGCCGCCGACCGGCCCCTCACACGCTCCGCTCATTCCGCGGCGTCCTGCTCCACCGTCGGGCGCGCACGGTGGCGCCGCGTGCGGAAGACGACCCACAGGATGCCGGCGACGATCAGCGCGCCGAGGATGATCGTGACGACGAGGACGCCGATCTCCCACCCGGCCATGTGGTACTCCAGCCCGGCCCCCGGGGCCATCCCGTTCATCGCGTTGGAGTTCGCGACGGTGTAGAGGATGTTGTGCATCGCCTGCCGCAGGTTGCTCACGGCGAACGCGCTCGAGGTGTCGTCCATCGGCTTCGTCCCCTCGAACGTGAGCATGAGGTCGTTGCCGGCCGCGACGCTCTGGTCGGGGTACATGAAGTCGTACAGGTTGAAGTCGGTGATGACGAAGCCGCGGAAGCCCCACTCGCCGCGGAGCACGTCGGTCAGCAGCGCCTCGGAGCCTCCGGCCCACGTGCCGCCCCAGCGGTTGAACGAGCTCATGATCCCGAGCGTGCCGACCTCGGCGACCTGCTCCTCGCCGTCCTCGTCGAGGTAGGGGACCTCGCCGGAGACGTTCTTCACGATGAGCTCGAACGGCTCGAGGTACAGCTCGCGCATCGCCTGCTCCGTGGCCCAGACGGACACGCCGTTGTTGACGCGGTTGGTCTCCTGGTCGTTGCCGGCGAAGTGCTTCGTGAAGGTGTACACGCCGCGCTCGAGGGCTCCGTTCGCGACCTCGGCGGCCAGCAGGCCCGACGTCAGCGGGTCCTCCGAGTAGTACTCGAAGTTGCGCCCGGCGAAGGGGGAGCGATGCAGGTTGACGGCGGGCGCGTACCAGCCGTTGACGCCCATCGTGAGCGCCTCGTTCCCCGCGGCGACGCCCATCTCATGCGCCAGCTCGGTGCTCCAGGTCTGGCCGATGAGGTAGTTCGACGGGAAGGCCGTCCCCTGCCACAGCTCGGGGTTGATGAACGAGCTGAAGCCGGCTGGACCGTCGATGTCGTTCGTGCGGATCTTCGCGATCTCGGGCAGGGCGGCGGTGTTGTACGCGCCGGAGAGGATCACGGAGGTCATGTCGTCGACGGTGAGCGAGTCGAGGAGCTCGTCCCACTTCCCGTCGTCGTAGTCGAGACCGCGCAGGTCGACGAGGGACAGCTCGGTATCGGCGCCCGTCGTCGGCATCTCGGCATCCGACGCGTCGGCGGCGGCCTCGGCGTCGTACGGCTCGTAGTCGGCCACGGTCTCGTCGCTCGCCGTCAGGTCGTCGCCCTCCGGGGCGGACGGGAAGGTCCCGGCGAAGTCGGCGCGGGAGAACTCCGTCCTGCTGCCCTCGGTGAACTCGACCGAGACGTCGTCGAAGCGATTGACGGCCGGCGTCTCGTCGCTCGCGCGGCCATCGGCGTACGTCACCGTCTCGTCGACCGCGTAGGCGATCGGCGTCGTCCCCTCCGCGAGCGTGTGCGAATCGGTCTGGACCTTCAGCTCGTACCGGCCCTCCTCGAGCACGTAGGCGCCCGCGTCCCGGTAGTCGTACGAGGCCATGGACTCGACGTCCATCGACAGGGTGACGGTCTCGGTCTCGCCCGGCGCGATCTCCGGCGTCTTCGCGAAGTCGCCCAGCTCGACGTGCGCCTTCTCGATGCCGCCAGGCGTGTATGGGGCGGTGTAGTAGAGCTGGACGACGTCCTTGCCCGCGACGTCCCCGGCGTTGGTCACGGCGACGTCGACCTCGATCGTGCCGTCGACGTCCCCGAGGCGCTGGTCGGCGACCTCCCAGGAGAAGTCGGTGTAGCTGAGGCCGTAGCCGAAGGGGTAGACGACGGACTCGTCGTAGTCGATGAAGCCCTCCTGCGCGGCCGTCTCGTAGTAGCGGTAGCCCGAGTAGATGCCCTCCTCGTAGTCGACGAAGTACGCGTCGTCGATGTTCGCGTACGCGTAGTCGCCGAAGTTGCGGAAGGTCGGATCCGCGGTGAAGTCCCGCGAGAAGACGTCGGTCGTGTGCCCTGACGGGTTGACCTCGCCGGAGAGGATGCGTCCGAGCGCCCCGAATCCGTCGCTGCCGGGGGAGCCGACCTGCAGGACCCCGTCCACGCCCTCGTCGTCCTCGAGGGAGCCGAGCTCCATCGAGGTCGAGGCGTTGACGAGCACGATCACCGTGTCGAAGCTCTCCTTCGCCAGTGCGAGGGCGTCCTTCTCGTCGTCGTTCAGCTCGAGCTGGTGCGTGCCGTCCTCGGCCCGGTCATCCCACGCGGTCATGTCCGTGGCGAGATCGCCGCCCTCGCCGCCGCCGCGCCCGATCACGAGGATCGCCGCGTCATCGAAGTCCGCGAAACTCTCCACGGCCTCGTCGGTGTAGTCGCCGACGGGCATCTCGCCGATGTTGTAGTTCGACTCGTCCGGCTCGTCCATGACGATGTTCGTGCGGCCGCCCTCCGTGGCGGGGTTCGCCTGCGCGAAGTCCTCGAGGATCGAGTAGACCGTGTCGTTGACCGTGAAGCCGGCGTCCTCGATGCCGGCGCGGATGTCCGTGGCGGTCGAGGTGTCGGCGCCCCCGGAGCCGGAGCCGCCGTAGATCGGGTCGGCTGCGCCGCGGCCGAGGAGCGTGACCGCCCCCGGCTCCATCGGGAGCGCCCCGTCGTTCTTCAGGAGCGTCATGCCCTCGTCGGCGATCCGCCCGACCACGTCGGACGAGGCGGCCTTCGCCTCGTCGCGCGTGGCGTGGTCGCCCTCGTAGTAGGCGGTGTCCCAGTCCTCGGTCTCCGCGGAGTTCGTGATCTCCCACGTGCCCGTGCCCATGTAGGACTCGATCGCGCCCCGGAACATCCCGATCGCGATGTTCGCGCCGACCGCGACGACGGTCGCGAACGCGAGGATGGGGATCCAGATCCCCAGGAACCGCCGATTCGACATCGGCCTCTTCGCCGCCTTGGAACTCACACTGCTCTCCTTGCCCGTGCTGTGACGCCGTCCCGGCAGGGCGCGGGGAACGACGGTGTGGTGCTTCGTCCATCCAACTCCGCGTCCCGGCCGCCGCGGCCGGCGCGCGCACAGACTGTCGTTCCGGATCGATGGACTGCGTCGCCGCGCGGGATGGACGCTCCGTGGACGGAGAGCACGCGCAGCGGCCTAGCAT
>JBQDDT010000064.1:0-15463 GCA_052092505.1 Microbacterium sp.
AGAACACCCTCTTCGGCGCCGCGTCGATCCCGCTGCTCGCGATGGCGGTGCTCTGGTTCGGGGCGCTGGCGACCTTCCTCGCCCTGCGCGCCGTGACGGCCAGGGCGCTCACCTCGCGCCGCTCGTCGATCGTCCTCGCCGGAGGGGCGCTCCTGCCGGCCGCCGTCATCGGCGCGGTCCAGGGCGCACTCGTCGCCGGGATCATCCAGCTCGTCTCCGGCTACGCGGCCGACGTGTTCTGGGGCCTGCTCGGGGTCTCCGTGCTCACGGGTGTCGCGTTCGCGGCCGTCCATCAGGCGCTCGTCGCCGTGTTCGGCGGGGCAGGGCGATGGGTCGCTGGCGTGGTCGGGGCCTTCGCGGTCGCGATCAGCATCGTCTCGACGCTGCCGGGGGCGATGGAGGGCCTGAGATCCGTCCTGCCGACGACACCGGCGTTCGACGCGCTCCTCGGCGTCGTGGGAGACGCGCCGGGGATCGGCGCCGGCATCGCCGGGCTCGTGATCTGGGCGGTGCTGTCCTTCCTCGTGACGACGGTCGCGGTGGCGACCCGCCGATCCGTCACGACGAAGGCGCTGCTGAGACCGTCGCCCGCCTGATCCACCGGCCCGGCCAGCGCTCGGCGCGCCGAGCGGAGTACGGTGCGCCCGCGATCGCACTCACGTCGGGCGAACGCACTCCGCTCGGCGACGTGCCTCAGCCCCGATGGAGGGGCCAGTGGGCGCCGGCGGCGTAGCTCGCCGCGATGAGCCCGGCCGTCGCCAGCACCACCGCGAGGTCGAGCCAGCCGAAGCGCAGCCCGCCGATCCGGATCCGGCGGCCCCGGCCATCGACCGTGGCGAAGGTGAAGCCGCGCGCCTCGAGGGCCTCGACCGTCGTGCGCACCGACTTGGCGGTGTTGAGGAAGATCGGATAGAAGGCCTTCACGACCACCGTCCCCCAGTGCACGAGGTGCCGCCAGCCGAGGATCCCCGGCTTCTCCGGCGGCGCCTGCCGGAGCCGATAGCCCTCGACGACCGTCGAGAACTCCTCGACGAGGATCGGCATCATCCGGTATCCGTACGACACCGCGAAGGCGACCGTCGGCGGGCACCGCAGCGCGAGCAGGCCATCGGAGAGCTTCTCCGGGTCGAGCGACACGAACGCCGCGAGGCTCGCGAGCGAGACCACGCCGATCTTCGCCGTGACCTCGGTCAGCGCGACGAAGGTCGTGAAGTCGCCTCCGAAGACGGTCGCCGCGAGCACGAGGTAGACCAGCTCGAAGCCGAGGCCGATGACGAACAGCCCGAGGACGAGCGGGCCGACGCGGGCCAGGGCGACCGACGCCGCGCCCACGAGGAAGAGGCAGCCGACCGTCGTGAGGTTGTGCGTGAACCAGGGCGCGAGAGCGAGGAGCAGGTACCAGCCGAGGACGGCGCGCGGATCCATCGCGGCGAACAGTCCGCCGCGGGTCGAGTAGGCGGTGCGGATCAGCTCCAGCTTGATCCACTCGACGCTCAGGACGTCGTGCTGCTTGCGCGCGATGCTCATGCGAACTCCTCGCTCATCGCGTACGCCGACGCGAACTCGTCGACGGTCACGGGCAGCGGATCGATCCCGAGCTCCCGCCCCAGCTGCGCGACCTGCGGCGGCACGAGCCTGGCCCCGCGCAGCAGCGCGTCGTCGGCGAAGAGCACGCGCGGGGTCGTGTCGGCGATCACGCGCCCCTTCTCGAGTGCGATGACGCGCGTCGCCCACTCCGAGACGAGGTGCATGTCGTGCGTCGCGACGACGGCGCAGGCGATGTGACCGCTCAGCTCCGTGAGCATGGCGATGACGTCGTCGCGGCTGGCGACGTCGAGGCTCGCGGTCGGCTCGTCCAGCAGGATCAGCGCCGGACGCATCGCCAGGCCGATCGCGAGCGTCGCGCGGCGCTGCTGCCCGCCGGAGAGGGTCCGCCCGTCGCGATCGGCGAACTCCGTCAGGCGCACGCGCTCGAGGATCCGGTCGACGACCTCGTCGACCTCGGGATCGCGCCGGCTCCGCGGGAACAGCTCGACGTCGCCGCGGACGCTGGAGGTCAGGAGCATCCGCTCCGGGTGCTGCGAGAGGTACGCCGCCCGCTCGGCGAGGCGGCCCGCCCTGCGGGAGCGGGTGCTCTCCCCCTCCAGCTCGATCTCGCCCGAGCGCGGCACGTTGATGCCGGCGAGGAGGCGCATGAGGGTGGTCTTGCCCGCCCCGTTGCCGCCGATGAGGGCGACCCGCTCCCCCGCGCGCAGCTCGAGATCGAGGTCGTCGATCACGGGCTCGATCTCGCCGGAGACGCTCCGGAAGCCGTGGCTCGCGCCGATCGCGCTGGCGACGACGCGGCCGGGCTCCGCCGCGCGCTTCCGGGCGACCGGCTTCGCGGCGACGCGGCCGGCGGTCCGCACGAGGTCCGCCGCCTCGGCGACGGAGCGGGCGATGCCGGCCACGCCGATCCGCCCCAGCGCGGCGACGACCTGCGGGGCGGGGATGCCGTGCTCGACGAGCTCGCCGGAGCGCGCGAGGGCCTCGTCGACGGGAAGGTGCCAGACGGGGGCGCCCGCGCTCATGAGGACGACCGACTGCGCGTACTGCGCGATGAACTCGGCGTGATGCTCGATCGCGATGACCGTGATCCCGAGCTCGCGGTTCAGGCGCGTCAGCCGCTCGTAGACGTCGTGCGCCGCCGCGGGGTCCAGCTCGGCGACGGGCTCGTCGACGACGATCACGTCCGGCCGGAGGGCGAGGACCGACGCGAGCGCCACGCGGTGGGCCTGGCCGCCGGACAGCTGCCAGACGAAGCGGTCGGCGAGGTCGGCGATGCCCACGGCCTCGAGCGCCTCGTCCGTGCGCGCGGCGTGGTCGTCGAAGCCGAAGTTGATCGGGCCGAACGCCACCTCGTCGCGCACCGTCGGGCGCACGAGCTGGTTCGGGAAGTCCTGGTAGACGTATCCGACCGACCACGAGAGGCGCGCGACGGACGAGTCCCACGTGTCCTCGCCGTGGACCTGGACCGACCCGGCGAACTCGCCGGACCAGTAGTGCGGGACGAGGCCGTTGAACGTCTTGCACAGCGTCGTCTTGCCCGATCCGTTGCCGCCGACGACGGCCACGAAGTCGCCGCGGGCGATCGTGAGGTTGACGTTGCGGAGCGTGTCGCGCTCCGCCCCCGGGTAGCGGAAGCTCAGGTCGCGGACCTCGATCACCGGCTCGGTCATCGCCTGTTCGCCCTCCGCTTGCGCCAGACGGCGAACAGGATGCCGGACAGCGCCAGCACCGCGACGATCGCGCCCACGCCGATCCAGAGGAACTGGTCGCCGAACTGCTCCCGGTAGTCGCCCTCCACGGCGCCGATCGAGACGTCCCACGCCTCGAGGAAGGAGAAGACGAAGGAGATGATCGCCGCGAGCACCGCGACCGCGACGAACCACACCGCCTTCGGCGCCGTCCCCGGCGCCTTCCTCCCCGGCTCGCGAGGCTGGAGGCCGAGCATCGGCTCGATCCGCCGGTACAGCGCCGGAATGAGCCACATCGCCGGGATCGCGCCGAAGAGGATGCCCGACATCGCGATGTCGACGACGAACCCGATCCCCTCCAGCAGCAGGACGGACTGCGGCAGCCCCTGGACGAATTCGGCGTCCTCCACCCCGATCCACACCTTGGCGAGGTCGACCGTCGTCGACAGGAACTTGTCGATCCCGACGATGAGGAGGGAACCGACCCAGATCTGCACCCGGCTGAGCGGGTTGCGGATCACGGAGCCCGCGATGTAGATCGCGAGGAACATCTGGATGAAGCCCTCGACCTCGGCGAGGCCGGAGAAGTCGCCCATCAGGAGGTCGGTGAACACGATCTCGCCGAGCGGCGCCCCGAGCGCGACCCAGAAGGGGCTCACGAGTGCGGCCAGCGTGATCGGCACGAAGACGAAGTAGCTGACGGAGAAGTCGACGGGGCCGATCGTGATGTCGGGGATCACCTCCAGGAGGATGTTCGACAACCCGAACAGCGCCATCGAGAGGACGAACACCATGAGGTTCTGCGGCGTCGACGTGCGCGGCGCCTCGCCGGTGCCGCGGAGCCGACCGCGGCGCTCGTCAGTCTGAGTGAGAGACATCGGGTTCCTTCGTTCTGGGTGCGGTTCAGGGAATCGGGATGGCGGACGGGGTGCGGATGAGCGAGGCGAGATCGCCCGGCTCGTCGACGACGCGGGTCGCGAGGCCGGAGGCCAGCGCCGCGTCGATCTCGGCGTCGGGCGTCGATCCGCCGCGCACGATGACACGCTCGGCGATCCCCGCCCTGCGGGCGGCGGCCGCGTCGTTCTGCGGCTTGTCGCCGAGGAACCAGGAGCGAGCGGAGTCGGCGCCGGCGATGCGGATGGCCTCCTCGACCAGCGCCGCGTCCGGCTTGCGGACGCCGGCCTCGTCGGAGCAGACGTGGGCGGCGATGAGGTCGGCCAGCCCGTGCTCCCGGCAGGCCTCGCGCACCGATCGTCCGCTGATCGTGTTGGAGACGACCACCACGGGCATCCGCTCGTCGCGGCACGCCTCGAGCAGCTCGCGGATTCCGCGGCGGGGAGTGCGCGCGGACTTGGCGCGGCCGAAGCGCGCCATCGCGTCGTGCGCCTCGGCCGTGAGGACGGCGCGGCGGCGCTCGGTCAGCGTCGCGCCGAACCAGTCGCGCCAGAACTCGACGGGGTCGGCCTCGACGAGCGGCTCGTCCTGCTCGGCGTGGCGGCGGACGACGCCCCGCTTGAACGCCCGGTGCGCGTCGCGGGCGCGATCGATGAGATCAGCGACGTCGTCGGCGTCGAGCGGCTCCTCCGCCACGCCGGCGGGCGGTGCGAGCAGGTCGGCGAGCCACGTGGCGAACGCGCGCAGGCGCTCCGGATCGGGCGAGGAGGCCGAGATGACGCCGCCGTGGTCGATGAGGAGCGCGGGACGTTCTGGCACGCCGGGGCGGGGTGCGACGGGGCGGTCCCGCTCGGCCGGCTCGGCCCTCCGGAGCGCGTCGACCAGGCCCTCCGGGGTGTCGAAGACCGCGTCGGCCCGGTCGGCGACGGCGAAGGGAGGATCGTCCGTGTGGTGGCTGCGGGTGAGGATCACCGCGGCGACGCCGGCGCGACGACCGGCGACGACGTCGCGATCCTGGGTGTCGCCGACGTACCAGCAGCGCTCCGGCGTCGTCCCGCATGCCTCGGCGGCGAGCGCGATGATCCCCGGGTGCGGCTTGCGGATGCCGACCTCGTCGGAGTAGCACTGCACGGCGAAGCGGCCGTCGAGCCCGTGCTCGGCGATCACCTCGCGGTGGCTGCGCCCTGAGTGGGCGTTCGACACGATGCCGACGGGGATGCCGCGTTCGTCGGCGAGGTCGAGGAGCTCCCGGATGCCGGGGCGCAGAGCGTGCGCCGAGAGCGTGCGCGTCACGTCGAGGAGGACGTCGCCCGCCTCGGCGACGAGCAGGGCGCGCGCTGCGGGGGCCAGGTCGGAGGCGAGGAAGTCGCCCACGATCTCGCGCGGTCCGAGCTCGAGGGGGGCGAGCCGGCGGCTCTGCGCATGCTTCCAGTGCTTCAGCGCGGTGAGTCCTGCGGCGAGCGAGGACTCGATCGCGGCGGCATCGGCGTCCTGGAGCCCGCGGCGCAGGCGCTCGGCGATCCGCTCGGCGAGGACGCGGCGCCCCTCCCGGTCCTTCCGCGTCTCGAAGATCACGCCGCCGAAGTCGAGGAGCAGCGCGTCTGGAACGTTCCGGATCGCGCGCGGGTTCGGGGTGTCGGTCATGTCGGCGACGCTAGGGGCGCCGGATGACGCGCGGGCGGCGCGGACGTGAACGGATCCGGAACGTTCCAGACGCGCGGCGGCCGCGCACCGCCATCCGGGGCTCGACGCGGGAGACTGAGCGCATGCCGCCGTCCGCTCGCCGCCCGACGATCGTCGACGTCGCGCGCGCCGCCGGGGTGTCGAAGTCCCTCGTCTCGGCCGCGCTGCGCGGGGAGCCAGGGGTGAGCGCCGCCAGCCGCGACGCAGTCGCCGCCGCCGCGGATGAGCTCGGCTACCGGACGAACGGCTGGGCGCAGCGCCTCGTGAGCGGGCGCAGCGACCTCGTCGGGGTGCTGCTGACAGATCTGCGCAACGCCTACCAGACCGACATCGTCAACGGGATCGAGGACGCGGCGCGCGACGCCGGCTTCGACGTCATCCTGAGCCACGGGCGGCGCGACAGGGAGCTGCTGCGCTCGCGACTCCGCGGACTCATCGACCTCGGCGTCGACGCGATCATCGCCGTGACGGGCCATCTGGACGCGGACGACCTGCGCGAGGCCGCGCGGCGCCTCCCCGTCGTCGTCGTCGGGCGGCCGGAGGCGGTGCCCGACGCGGCAGGGTGGATCCACAACGACGACGCGGCCGGAGCGCGCCTCGCCATCGAGCATCTGCACGGGCGGGGGCACGAGCGGATCGCCTTCGTGCACGGCTCCTCACGGCCGGCCTCGCGCGTGCGTCGCGACACCTACCGCTCGCTCGTCGCCGATCCGCAGGAGTTCGACGCGGAGGGCGTCGCGGCGCTCCTGGACGCCGTGGGGGCTGGGCGTACGACGGCCGCGTTCGCGACCAACGACCGGATCGCGACGCGGATCGCCGCCGACGCCGCCGACCGCGGGCTCCTGGTGCCCGACGACCTCGCGCTCGTCGGCTACGACAACACCGATCTCGCGGCGCTCATGCGCCCCGCGCTGACGAGCGTCGATCAGCCGCGCACGCGGATGGGCGCCGACGCGATGGGGCAGGCGCTCGCGCTCCTGGGCGGGGAGGCTCCCGCCCGCATCGTCGCGGAGCCGACCCTCGTGGTCCGCGCCTCCTCCTGACCCGTCGCCGGATCGCTGCATCCGCCCGGCCCGCCCGCGCACGACGCGCCCAGGAGAGTACAGATCACCACCGAACGCTCTCACCTCGGGCGAACGCACTCATCCGGGGAAGGTGCGCTCGGCCCGGGTGAGGCCCGGAGGGCGCGCTCGCGGCATTCGGGCGGGGGCTATGCGGCGAGGGCCTCCAGAAGGAGGGCCACCGCCACCGCACCGGGGTCGGGGGTGCCGATCGCGCGATCTCCGAGGTAGCTCGAGCGACCGAGGGACGCCGCGGTCCGCGCCGTCGCGTCGGCCCCGGCGCGGGCAGCGGCCGCGGCGGCCGCGAGGTCTCCTCCTGAGCGGATCGCGTCGGCCGCCGGTGCCAGCGCGTCGACCATGGTGCGATCCCCCGGCTCCGCCCCGCCGATCGCCCGCACCCGGGAGGCGCCGTGCGCGAAGGCCGCGGCCGCGTCCCCGGTCCTCGCGAGCTCCTCCGCCATGCCGAGCAGGAGCGCGCTGTACAGGGGTCCAGACGTCCCGCCGATCACCCTCCGTGCGATCGCCGAGGCGCGCCGGAGGAGCACCGCGGCATCCGGCGCGGACGACAGCTCGGCCTCGGCGTCGAGGATCTCCTGCGCCCCGCGGGCCAGGTTCGTCCCCATGTCCCCGTCGCCGACGCGGCGATCGAGGTCGGTCAGCTCCGGCTCGGCGGCGAGCGCCGCGCGGCACGCCGCGGCGACGATCGCGAACGCCCGTGCGCCGGCCTCCGTCGGCTCATCGCCGGCCTCCTCGTCGCGAGCGGGCGCGCCAGACGGCCGCGACCGCGGCCCGACGTGCGCCTCCGTCCGCCGGGGGAACGCGGCGACCGCCGCCTCGTCCGTCAGCAGCGTGAGCAGGGCGTCGTCCACGGCGGCGACGGTCACGGATGCGCCCGGCATCTCGAGGGAGGTCAGGAACGGTCCGGCCCACGTCGCGCGCACGACCGCGCCTCGCCGCGCCAGCGCGCCGAGCACGTCGCCCTGCAGGATCCGCAACTCGAGGTCGGGCGTTCCCCCGAGGGAGTTCACGAGCGCCACGACGCTCTCACCCTCCGCGCCCCCGATCGCGCGCCACGCCTCGTCGACGAGGATCTCCGCGGTCTCGGCCGCTCCGACGGCCGCGCCGCGGCGGCGCCCCGGCTCTCCGTGGATCCCGAGCCCCCACTCGACCTCGCCGTCGCCCAGTTCGAAGTTCGCCGTCGCGCTGCCGGGCACGGTGCACGCGCCGAGCGCGACGCCCATCGTCGCGGCGCGCGCGAGGAGCCGCTCCGCCACCGCGACGACCTCGGCGAGGCTCGCTCCCCGCTCGGCCGCGGCTCCGGCCGCTTTGTGCGCCAGCACCGTCGCCGTGAGGCCGCGCCGGCCGGCGCCGGACGCGTCGCCGAGCGCCGCGTCGTCGGCCACCACGACCTGCTCCACGGCGATGCCGTCGGCCCGCGCCATGTCGGCGGCGAGCCCGAAGTTCAGCCGGTCCCCCGTGTAGTTCTTCACGACGAGGAGCACGCCGGCGTCGGTCGCGACGGCGTGGATCGCCGCATACACGTCGTCGACCGACGGCGAGGTGAACACCGGGCCGAGCACGGCCGCGTCGAGCATCCCCGTCCCGACGTACCCGGCGTGAGCCGGCTCGTGGCCCGACCCGCCGCCCGAGACGAGCGCGACGCGATCCGATCGCTTCCGCTCCGCGCGCACGACGACGGGCGCGTCGTCGAGCCTGGCGAGATGCGGCGACGACGCCACGAGGCCCGCGATGTAGTCGTCGATGACGTCTTCCGGAGCGTTGATGAGCTTGGTCATGGGGTCCATCCTGCCTGGGGTCGGGAGTCCGGCGGCTGTGGCGTCGCCGCGGGTTACAGCTCGAGGACGAGGCTCTCGCCGCGGCAGCGCGAGACGCAGATCATCATGACCTCGCCCTCCTCGCGCTCGGCCGCGCTCAGGACGGCGTCGCGGTGATCCGGCTCGCCGTCGAGCACGAAGGTCTCGCAGGTGCCGCACGTGCCGCCCTCGCAGGACGACGGCGCGGGCACACCGGCCTCGCGCACCCGCCCGAGGATCGACTGGCCGGGCTCCACGCGGATCGTCTTCCCCGTCAGCGCGAGCTCCACGTCGAACGCGCGATCGGTCGCGAGGTTCACCTCGCGGTCGTTGACGAAGCGCTCGACCCGGACGTCGCACCCCGTCTCGGCGCCGGCCGCCTCCAGCGCGTCGAGCAGTCGCTGCGGGCCGCACGCGTACACGCGCGCGCCGTCCGCCGCCGCGCGGGAGACGATCTCGCCCACGGCCATCCGACGCCCGTCCGCCCTCGCGTACCGGTGGACGCGATCGCCGTGGGCGTCGAGCGCTTCCGCGAACGCCATGCTCGAGGCGCTGCGCCCCGCGTAGTGCAGCTCCCACTCGATACCGGAGTCGGCCGCCTCCCGCAGCATCGGCAGGATCGGGGTGATCCCGATGCCGCCGGCGACGAAGACGAGCCGGCCGGCGCTCTCGAAGGCGAAGCTGTCGCGCGGCGCGGAGACGCGCACGAGCTGGCCCTGCCGGATCGCCTCGTGGATGCGCACGCTGCCGCCGGCGCCCTCATCGTCCCGCAGCACGGCGATCCGGTAGCGGGTCCGGTCAGCCGGGTCTCCGCACAGCGAGTACTGCCGGACGAGGGAGCCCTCCCCCGGACGCTCGACGAGGAGGTCGATGTGCGCGCCGGGCCGCCACGGCGGCAGCTTCCGCCCCTGCGGGTCGGTGAGGACGAGCCCCGCCACGCCGTCGGCCTCGTCGATCCGCTCCGCCACCTGCAGGGTGAGGCTCTCGTCGGCGGCGGCCGCCCTCCGCGGCCTTCGTGCGGCGGGGGCGGTGCGGGTCGCCGCGGCCGACGGCGCGCCGGCGCGGCGCGTGATCCGCATCGGGAGGTGCTCGTATCCGCGCAGCCAGTTCGAGAAGAAGACCTCGGGCTCCCCCGCCAGCTCGATCTCGCCGGCCTGCTGCGCCAGCGCTGTGAGGAGGCAGGTCGCCTCCATCCTGGCCATCATCTGGCCGACGCAGCCGTGGATCCCCGTCCCGAAGGCGAGGTGGCCCGACGTGTCGCGATCCAGGTCGAACTCGTCCGGCCGCTCCCACCGCCGGGGATCGCGGCCGGCCGCGGCGAGCGCGACGACGACCTTCTGCTCCGCCGGGATCACGGCGTCGCCGATCCGGACCTCGCGGGTCGTCGTCCGCCCGATGAACGGGCTCGACGGGGTGCAGCGCAGGGTCTCCTCGAACACCTGCCTGGCCAGTGAGGGGTCGGCCCGGAGCCTGGCCCACGCGCCGGGGTTGCGCGCGAGGTGCAGGAACGCGGCCTGGATGCCGAAGATCGTCGTGTCGAGGCCGGCCGAGAGGAACGTGCGCACGAGCATGCCCGCGTCCTCCTCGGTGATGTCGCCCGCGTCGGCGAAGCCGTAGATCGTCTGCCCGAGCCCGCCGGGCGCGAGGTTCTCGCGGCGCATCTGCCAGGCGACGTACTCCGGCGCCTCGCCCGCGTCCTCGACCGCCTGACGGTAGCGCGCGTTGCGGGGGCCGGCGGCGTTGAAGTTGATCGCGGAGTAGGGCAGCAGGTGGTGCCGCCCGTCCTTCTGGAACCCGAGCGCGTCGGGCAGCACGCTCATCGGGAAGTCCTCGGCCAGCTGCTTCGCCGCGTCGACCTCGCCGCCGATCACGCGCGAGACGAGGGCGTCGGCCTCGGCCTGGAACGACGCGCGCAGCCGGCGCACGACCCGCTGGCTCAGCACGGACGTCATGATCCGGCGGTAGCGCGTGTGCGATGGCGGATCGTTCTCGAGGATCACGCTGGGCTTTCGCCAGTTCTCGTCGCGGCGGACGTTCGTCAGCCCCGTGCCGGCGCCCGACTCGAAGTTCTCGAAGTCGCGCATGACCTTCTCGATCCGCGCGTGCCGCCCCGTGAACCACGTGTCGTAGCGCTCGAGGTACACGACCTCGCCCGTCTCGCGGATCGCCTCGTCGATCGGGATCGGATCGACGAGGCTCTCCTCCGAGAACGGATCGATCGACAGGACTGGGGCGCCCAGGTGGGTGGTGCTCGACATCGCGACTCCGTCGTCCCGGACCGCGCCGGTGCGGTCCGCCTCGGGGAACACGTCGAGGTTATATGTAACCTGGAGACGTCTCAACTCGCCTCCCGCCGGGAGAGAGCAGAACCCGACGTGAGGACGCCCACCATGCTGACCCCCGGCGAACCCCGCGCCACGGAGGCGATCTGCGAGGCCGCGCGCTCCCGCGGCCTCGTCACGATGACGCCAGAGGAGACGATCGTCCGCGACGCGTACACGCCGGCGCTCATCGGGCTCGTCTCGAACATGCTCGTCTGGGGCGGATCGCGGATCTTCCACCGCCTCCACGGCATCGGGACGAACGAGTGGCGCGTCCTCTCGGCGCTCGCGAACCATCCGGGTGCGACGGCGCGCGACGTCATCGAGGTGCTCGGGCTCAACAAGTCGATCGCGTCGCGCAGCGTCAACGCGCTGCTCGACCGGCGGCTCGTCGCCGACCTCGACGGATCGCGCGGATCGCGCCACCTGTTCCTGACGGAGGAGGGACTGCGGGTGCACGACGACCTGATGCGGGTGGCCCTGCGCCGCGAGGCGATCCTGCACGAGGGGCTGAGCGCCGACGAGGTCGCCGCCCTCAACGCGCTGCTGACGCGCCTCGTCGACCAGGCGGAGGCGCTGGCGGAGTTCGAGCGCGAGACGCTCGGCGGGATCGGGGAGCCTCAGGCGGACAGCCGACGCACGACGACGTCCTCGAACGCCACGCGCGGCACGTAGGTGTAGAGGAAGAGCGGGTCGGCCTCCTCCGCGAGCCGTGCCGTCCATCTCCGCGCGGGCGGATCGGCCGACGCCGGCTCGAGCGTCACGAGCGCGAGGCGCTCGGTCGGCTCCTCTGGATCGGCGATCGTCAGCGCGGAGGCCGTGATCGCGCCGTCGACGATCGGCACCGTCAGCGCGCCGCCGTGCGCCGTGAGCGTCACGGACCCGGCGAAGCGGATGAGCCCCTCGCCGTCGCGGACGGCCGGGATCGCCAGCCCGGCCTCCGCGTCGAACGTCGCCCCGCCGGCGACGGACACCGCGAAGTCCTCCGTGGCCGTCAGGTAGTCGACGAGCGAGCGCTTCAGCCCCCACTCCACGACGAGGTCGGGCGCGCGGTCCCCGCTCATGTCGCCGGGCGGATCCGGTCGAGCATGCGCTGGAGGGTCGAGGTGAGATCGGCGACCTCGCGCGCGGTCATCCCCTCGAGGATGGCCTCCTCGCCGCTCTGGGAGATCGGCTTCATGACGTCGTGCATCCGTGCACCCGCGTCGTTGAGGAACAGGGGGCGCGACCCGCGGGGCCCGTCGCCGACGAGGATCAGCCCGCGATCGAGCAGCGTGTTGACGCTCTTGGAGACGACCGCCTTGTTGACGCTGAGGAACTCCGACACCTCGTTCGACGGCGACCCCGGCCGCACGGCGAGCGCCGAGACCACGCGCCAGTCGTTCGTGCCGAGGCCGACGGCGGCGCGCAGCTCGTGCGACTCGCGCCAGACGAGCGCGTTCGACAGGAGTGCGAGGAGTCGTGGCACGAACGTGTCGGTCGCGAGCACGTCGCCCAGCGGCTCGGTGATGGCGCCCTCTGGCACGGCGCGCGAGGCGCTCTCCGCCCGGACCTCGGCGTCGGTCATGTGGCTCCCCTCAGCGGCTCGCACCGCGCTGTGCCCGCCCATTCTCCCACCGGAGATCCGCTTGGGCTGCATCTGAATCGTTTCTCAACAGGTTTAAACCTATTCCTGTTTACACCTAAATCAGATCCTGCTACCTTCTCGATACACGGGTGCCGACGCCGGCCCCGGACAGACAGTGCGAACGTCGACGGCCGACCCGCATCGCGGCCGACGACCTCGAGGAAGAGGAGGCACCCATGACCCAGGCGGTCATCGATCCCGGCCCGCAGCGTTCGGTCGCGGAGCTCGAGGATCTCGCGTACGAGCTGCGGCGCAAGCTGCTCGAGCTGTGCGGCACGTACGAGGGATCGGTCCACATCGGCGGTGACATGTCGGTCGCCGACATCCTCACCGCGCTGTTCCACCACGGCCTCCGGATCGACCCGGACGACATCGCCAACCCGGCGCGCGACCGCTTCGTGCTCAGCAAGGGGCACGCCGCGGTCTGCATGTACATCGCCATGGCGATCCGCGGCTTCTTCGACTACCAGGACATCGTCGACACCTACGGGCAGCTCGACAGCGCGTACGGCATGCACCCGTGCAAGGTGCAGCTGCCCGGCGTCGAGGCGTCGACCGGATCGCTCGGCCACGGCCTGCCGCTGGCCGTCGGCCTCGCGCTCAGCGCGCGCCACCGCGGCGACGCGCACCGCGTGTTCACCCTCCTCGGCGACGGCGAGACGGGCGAGGGCTCGGTCTGGGAGGCCATCATGGCCGGCCGCAGCAACAAGCTCGGCAACCTCGTCGCGATCGTCGACCGCAATCGCCAGCTCATGACGAGCTTCGCCGAGGAGCGGGTCATGTTCGAGCCGTACCCCGACAAGTGGCGGGCGTTCGGCTGGAACGTCGTCGAGCTCGACGGGCACGACATGGGCCAGCTCGTCGCCGCGCTCGACGCGCTCCCCTCCCCCGACAGCGATGTGCCCACCGTCTTCATCTGCGAGACCGTCAAGGGCAAGGGCGTGGACTTCATGGAGCGCAACCTCGCCTGGCACGCCGGCTCCCTCAACCCCACCGACCTGGAGCGCGCGCTCGCGTCGCTCGACGCCTCGCGCGAGAAGGAGAACGCCTGATGCCCGAGACATTCACCTTCGGAGAGATGCTGTCGGCACGCTCCGTCATCGGCGAGACGCTCGCCGCTGAGGGCGAGACGCGCGACAACCTCTGGGTGCTCACCCCCGACATCGGCGCGACGCTCGTGGAGTTCCGCGACCGGTTCCCCGACCGCTTCGTCGACGTGGGCCTCGCCGAGCAGGTCTGCGTCGGCATCGCCGCCGGCCTCGCCTACGACGGCAACATCCCCGTCGTCTCCGGGATGCTCCCCTTCCTGTCGATGCGCGCGCT
This sequence comes from Microbacterium sp., assembly GCA_052092505.1. GTDB lineage: Bacteria > Actinomycetota > Actinomycetes > Actinomycetales > Microbacteriaceae > Microbacterium. Next base: position 13,960 of record JBQDDT010000064.1, read on the forward strand.
CGAGCAGGTGCGCACCGACATCTGCTACCCGAACCTCCCCGTCAAGATCATCGGCACGCACGGCGGGCTCGTCGGCAACGGCGGGTCGACGCACTACGCGGTCGAGGACCTCAGCCTCATGGCGTCGCTGACGAACATGACGGTCACCTCGATCGGCGACCCGGTCATGGTCGGCGAGGTGCTGCGGCAGTCGATGGACATGCAGGGCCCGATCTACATCCGCCTCGCCGTCGGCAAGAAGGACAGGGTCCTCTACGCGCCAGGCGAGCACGACATCCGCATCGGCAAGGGCATCGTCGCCCGCGAGGGCACCGACGTGACGCTGTTCACGCACGGCACGACCGTCGCCCAGGCGCTCGACGCGGCCGAGGAGCTCGCGACCGAGGGCGTGAGCGTCCGCGTCGTCGACATGTGGACCCTCAAGCCGATCGACCAGGAGCTCGTCCTGCGCTCGGCCGAGGAGACCGGCGGCCGCTTCGTCGTCCTGGAGGACCACCTCTCCTACGGCGGGCTCGCGACGCGGATCGCCGACGTGCTGGCCGACAACGGCGTCCACCTGAGCTCGTTCGAGCGCCTCGGGATCCCGCAGGTGTACGCGGGCTTCGGCGAGGACGAGCAGCTGCGCGACAAGCACGGCTACGGGCCGGCGGCCACGGTCGACGCCCTGCGCCGCGCCGTCGGCAAGCGAACGGATCGGTGAGGAGAACCCCATGAAGACAGTCGCCGTCACGAAGATCGGCAGTCTGCGCGCGCCAGAGCCCGCATCGCGCGGCGAGATCGGCGTGGTCGACATGCCGGAGCCGGAGCTGGGCCCGGAGGACGTGCGGATCCGCGTCGCCTACGCGGCGATCTGCGGCTCCGACCCCCACCTCGCCGAGGGCTTCTTCGGCACCGACGTGCCGATCGGCCTCGGCCACGAGATCTCCGGCGTCGTCGAGGCGCTCGGCGAGCGCGCGACCCGCAAGGGCCTGCGCGTCGGGGACAGGGTCTCCGGCAACTTCCTGCGCTTCTGCGGAACGTGCCGCGCCTGTCTCGCGGGATCGCAGCAGTTCTGCGAGAACGTCCAGGAGTACAACCGGCCCGGCATGGCCGAGACGCTCACCTGGCACGAGTCGCAGGTGCAGAAGCTCCCGGATGAGGTTTCGCTGCTGCACGGATGCCTGCTGGAGCCGACATCGGTCGCGGTGCGCATCGCCGACAAGGCCCGCGTGCGCGTGGGCGACCGCGTCGCGATCTGCGGCGGCGGTCCGATCGGGCAGTTGGCGCTGCAGGTGCTCGCGCGCTCCGGCGCCACGTCGCTGACCCTCATCGAGCCGATCGCCGAACGACGCGAGATGGCGGTGCGCCACGGTGCTCAGCACGTGATCGATCCGATCGGCGAAGACCAGGCCGCACGGGCAGACGAGATCACCTCGGGAAACGGCTACGACGTCGTCATCGACGCATCCGGATCTCCGCACGCCGTGCGGGGGCTGCTCGACATCGCCGCACAGGGCGCGATCGT
>JBQDDT010000065.1:0-15206 GCA_052092505.1 Microbacterium sp.
AGAGATCCTGGGTGCATTCGCGGCATCCGGGCGGCTCACACGCACCAGGTCCGCATCGCCTGCCCCTCCACGAGCGCGGCGTCGGTGGAGACCACGACGCCGGGGTGATCCGCGACGAGCGCGCGGACGCGCCGGAGGCGGTCGTCGTCGAGTCGGTCGGCGACTCCGTCGATCACGAGCACCGCGGGCTCGCGAAACGCCGCCCGGGCGACGTGCACGAGCACGCGGTCGGCCGGCGCGAGCGGCTCGCCGCCCCGGCGGAGGGTGGTCCTCTCGCCGCGCGGGAGCTCCGCCACGGCGCGATCGAGCCCCAACCGGCGGAGGAGGGCGTCGCCCTCCCCCCGATCGCTGTCCGGTACCCGGTACCGGACGGCGCGGTCGACGCTCCCCCGCGGAAGGCGATCCGTCCCACGGCAGATCCCGATCGCGTCGCGCCGACGCGTGGGGGATGCGCTGGGCGCGGCGCCGACGCGCACCGCGCCGCCGGATGCCCCGGCGAGTGCGTCGACGACCGCGCGCACGCGATGCGGTGCCTCCGAGGTGACGAGGACACGATCCCGGTCCCCCGCGGCCATGCGGGGGACATCCTCGCCGTCGACGACCAGGCCGGCGACCTCGAGCGTCGCGTCGGCGGCGGTCGGGGCGGGAAGCGTCGGATCGGGGGCAGCATCGACGCGCAGCGCCGGGACGAGGATGCGCCTGGCCGCGCGGAAGTTCTGCCGGTACTCGACGATGCGGCCCACGTCCTGCAGCGGCGCGGTCGCGATGCCGACGACGAGGAGGATCGCGGGGATGCTCGGGGAGGCGACGATGCCGGCGACGCCGAGGGCGACGACGGCCGCGGTCGTCAGCGCCGCGGCCGCGGCCGCCGCCCCCCGCGCGAACCCGGCGAGCCTGGAGCGGTGCACCGCGGCGTCGGCGACCCTCCCGCCGAGCCGATCCACCTGCCGGCGCTCGCGCCGCTCGCCCCCGGCCGCGCGGACGGTCTCGAGTGCCCCCACCGTGTCGGCGATCGACGATGCCAGCCGCCCGCGCGCCCTGCGCACCGCGCGCGCCCGCTCGAACATGCCGCGCGCGGAGGCGAGCATGAGCGCTCCGAGCGCGCAGACGACGAGCGCGAACGCGGCGGCGGCGAGCGGGTGGAAGGCGACGAGGACCGCCGTGACGCCCGCGAGGAGGGGGATCGTGTTCATCAGGGGCGCGAGCCCGAGCGACACCCAGTTGCGCACCGCGGTGAGGTCGTTCGTCGTGCGGGCGATCAGGATCCCGGGCGAGACCGAGCCGGACCGCGAGAGCGCCGCCTCGACGAGGCGCACGCGGAGCTCGTGGATGTAGCCCTGGCCGAGCCGCTCGCCGAGCACGCGCTCGGCGGCCCGGAGCGCGCCCAGCGCGAGCGCCGCCCCCACGAGTGCCGCGAGCCACACGAGCTCTCCGCTCGACAGGGCGTGCGTCGTCGCCCAGGCGCTCACGCCCGCCACGGCCGCCGTCGCCGCGCCGCACCCGACGAGAGCCGCGAGACCGCCCGTGCGGCCGGCCGCGAGGAGGGGAGGCAGACGCTCGCCCGGGGCGTCGGCCGTCATGCCGCCGCGCTCCGGACGGGCGTCGCGATGCGCAGGGCGACGTCCGCGTCGGCGAGATCCATCGTGTTCACCACGGGCGCCTCGACTGCCTCCCTCGCCTCGGCCTCGAGCAGCGGGGAGGCCGTGAGCACGCCGGACACGCAGGCGACGTCGGCCCCCGTGGCCTCGAGCAGCTCGACGCCGGCGAGCGCGCCGAGCGAGTCGGCCGCCGAGAAGACCACGCGGTCCACGGCGCCGGCGAAGACCGGATCGGCGAGCAGGCGTCGGGTCTCGCCCTGGAAGAGCCCGTCGGCGATCTCGACGATGATCACGTCGCAGCCGCGGAGCGACAGCTCGTCGATCATCGAGACGAGGAGGGCGCGCACGTCGTCGAAGGACGCGCGGAACGTCGTCGGGAACCCGAAGTGCGTGAAGTCGAGCACCTCGGACGCCCCGGCATCGGCGAACAGGCCAGGGTCGTTGCCCGCGCCCGTCCCCGTCGCCTTCGCCGCGCCGACCGTGCGCCCCGCTCGGGCCAGGCCGCGCGCCAGGTGCGCCGCCGCGGTCGACTTCCCGGAGTTCATCGACGTGCCGAACGAGGCGATCACGATGGGGCGGCCCGCGAGCGACGTATCGGCCGGCGCGAGGGACAGCGGGGCGACCGATCCCATCGTGAGCCGGCCGGCGCCGGTCCGGAGCAGCCCGACCGGCGCGATCGTCGTCGCGTCGTCGACCAGCGCGTTCTGGGCGACGACCTGGCCGGCGACTCCGCCGGCGGCCACCAGCCGGCACGGCTCGAGCCCCAGAGGAACGACGGCGTGGTACTGATCGGCCGCGTAGCGATCGCCGTAGGCGACGACGATCTCGTCGCCGGGGAACAGCGTCGCGCGGCGCGAGGCCGGCCCCTCCAGGCGCCGCTGCCGGCCGACATCCACGACGCGGGCCAGCACGAGGTCGCCCGCCTCCGGCGCGACCCGGGACCCCGTCACGGCGAACAGGTCCCCTTCGGTCGCGCGATCGACGGCGACCGCCTCGGCGAAGCGCGTCGTGTAGGCGAACTTCGCCCGCGCGATCCGCGACGGACCGATCCGGACGAGGCTCTCGGCCTGGGCGGTCGACATCGTGCTCGTCCGGAGGTCGGAGATGGTGGCCGTGACCATGGCGGGTTCCCTTCGTCGCTGCCGAGGAGGGTGTCCCCCCGGTCGACGATCACCCTCGCCGGCGCCCGTGATACGCGGGTGAGACGCCGATGAGGCCGCTCTCATCCGCGCGGGTGAACGCTTCGATTCCGTCCAGCGGCCCTCCTCCTCCCGGCCGTGCGGCGCTCACGGCGCCCGCCCGATCCGGGGGTTTCTCATCCGCCAGCGTCCGGATGCCGCGAACGCACCGAGGATCGGGGATCCTGGGTGCGTTCGCGGCATCCGGACTGGCTACGACGTGCGCTGCCGCCGGCGGATCGCCACGAGGCCGGCGCCCACGAGGAGGGCGAGGAGGCCGGCCGCGGCCCACAGGCCGGAGACGGAGCCGCCCGTGGCCGGCAGGTCGCCGCCCGCGTCGGAGCCTCCCGCCGTGCCGCCCTGGCTGCCATCGCCGCCGTCACCTGCGCCCCCACCGGAGCCGCCCTGGTCGCCGTCACCTGCGCCCCCACCGGAGCCGCCGTCGTCTCCCCCGCCTCCGTCACCGGGATCACCGGGGTCGGCGGCCGGCTCGACCGTCACGGCCGTGGCCGCGGTCGCCGTCGTGCCGTAGTCGTCCGTCACCGTGTAGGTCAGCGTGTACGACCCGGCCTCCGGAGCGACGGCCCTGGCCTGGTCCGCCCGCGCGGAGGAGGCCATCGACACCTCGATCCGGTCGGTGATCTCGTCGCCGTTCGCATCGATCGCGCTGACGCCCTCGAGCTCGTCGAACTCCTCGCCCTCGACGACGGTGCGCGCGTCGGGGACGCCGAGGAAGGTCGGCTCCACCGCCGTGACGGTCACCGTGCGCCGGACCTCGGTCTCGTTGCCCGCGAGGTCGGAGGCGCGGTAGACGAGCGCGTACTCGTCCGGCACGCGGGTGTCGACCTCGCCATCGACCTCGATCGCGTCGGTGACGTCGCCGTCGACGGCGTCCACGGCCGTGACGCCGTCGAGCGGGTCGAAGGCCTGCCCCTGGGGCGTGGAGGCGTCGTCGATGCCGGAGAGCTCCGGCCCGGCGCCGTCGTCCTCCGTGCGCGTCAGCGTCACCTGGTCGACCACCGTGCGATCCATCGTCTGATACGTCGTCAGCGTGAGCGCCGACTCCGACACGTCGACGTCGGTGTACTGAGGCTCGTTCGACTGACGTTTCACCGCCGCCTCCGGCGAGGCGTCGTCGATGCCGTAGAACTTGCTGCCCGTCGACGAGTTGCCCGTCACGTAGAGCACCTCGTCGTCCTCGGCGGCCAGCGTCACGCCGGACTCCTCCTGCTCAGCGAGATCGCCGGCCGGCTCCGTCCCCTCCATCAGGTAGCTGCGCGTGTAGCTGTGGTCGTGGCCGGCGAGGACGAGGTCGACGCCCAGCTCGCTGAACGCCGGTGCCAGGGCCTCGCGCCGCTCGATCACGTCCTGCTCCACCGAGTGGAACCCCGCGGAGTAGAGCGAGTGGTGCATGGTCGCCACGACCCAGTTCGCGTCGTCGCCGTGTGCATCGATCACCTCGCGCATGAAGGCGATGTGGTCCTCCTCGCCTTCGCTTCGCGCGTTGGTGTTGATCACGAGGTGGAGCACGCCGTCGTAGAGGTACCAGTAGTCGCCCCCGGCACGCCCGTCCGCCTCCTCGTACCCGTGCGTCTCCGACCGGTTCGGGGTGAGGAAGTGCGAGTTGAACTGATCCGACTGGTTGTCGTGGTTGCCGATCGTCGCGGCGAACGGGAGCTGCTTCATCAGCTCGGGCTCCAGCAGCACCCGGTACTCGTCCTCCGAGCGGTGCGATTCGACCTGATCGCCCGCGCTGACGATCATCGACGCGTCGCGCTCGTGCTCGTCGATCTGGTCGAGCGCCGCGGCCCACCGCTCGCCATCGGCCTCCCAGCTCCCCGACGCGCCGATCTGCGAGTCGGCCAGGAAGACGAAGCTGTGGGTGTCGTCGAACGTGCCGGTCCACAGCTCGTACGAGCGCGACCACCCGCTCTCCTCGCTGCCGACGCGGTAGATGTACGACGTCGTCTCCTCGAGGTCGTCCAGCACGACCTGGTTCGAGAAGCGACCGTCCCTCGCCTGGGCCGTGTCCGCGGCGATCACCCTGGCGTCGTCCGTGGGGAACTCCGCCCCCGTCCTGGCCGAGGCCGGCGCGATCTGCACCGATGCGTCGACCGCCCGATCGGTGTAGAACGTGAGGTTGCGCTGGGTCTCGTCGGCGCCGACGTGCAGCGAGACGTCCGAGATCGCCGCCGGTGCGTCCTTCGCGGCCATCGTGAGCGAGGTCAGCTGCAGGAAGATGTCCGAGCTGTCGGCGTTGGTGTTGTGCACCTGGACGGCGATGGTGTTCTCGCCGGCCTCGAGCGCCTCCGCCGGCACCGCGAACGTGTCGACGCTCGGGGCCGCCTCGTTGTCGCCCGCGTAGACCATGTTGGTCGTCTCGCTCTCGTCGATCCGGGAGTCGCGGAACCCGGCGACCCGCTCGCCGTTGACGTACACCCGCGCGGCGTCGTCGTAGGCGAGTTCGCCGTTCAGCTGCGTGATGAGATCCAGCTCGTCCTCGTCGAGGGAGAACGTCGTCCGGAAGAACATCGCCTCGACGTTCGTGCCGTCGTCCTTGTACTGCGACACGAGCGTCTCCGGGGTGAAGCCGCCGCCGAGATCGGCGATCTCGCCCCGCTTGGCCCCGAAACCGCCCGTCCCCGTCCGCCAGGAGGAGTCGTCGTACTCCGGCGCCGCCCACGCGGAGCGGCCGTCGAGCCCCTCCGCCGGGTCGTCCTCGGTGTCGTGGAAGCGCCATGGCGCATCGTCGGGGAGGACCGGCTGCCCGTCGATCTCGACGGGATCCGGCGTCGTCGGCTCCGTCGGCTCCCCCGGCTCGGGGCGCTCCGGCAGCTCCGGGTCCTGCGGATCGTCGTCGACCGGGCGCAGCGCCACGTCGAACACGTGCATGATGCCGCGACTCACCTCGGTCGGGAGCGTCACGGACCGCACCGGCTTCGACGCGTCGAGCGGGACGACCGCCGTCCCGAAGACGGCGGGCTTCAGCGCGTCGCTGCCGCCGGAGAGCGTGTTGCGCTTCGTCAGCTCGATGAGCTTCGCGTTCCCCGGCTCGAGGCTCCCAGGGATCCAGTCGCCGAGCCGGACGTCGACGTCCTGCGTCGTCCCGTCGGCGTAGGTGACGACCGCCGTCCCGCGGGAGGGTCCGTTGGTCGCGAGCCCCAGGAACGAGATGCCGGACGCCTGCGCGTCGCCGAGGTCGATCTCCTGTCCGCTCGGGATCCAGTGGTCGTTCTCGCCAGGCTCCGTGTCCGGCCAGGTGAACTCGACGCCCGTCTCGCCCAGCGGGATCCGCGCTCCCGGCTCCGCGCCGGCGTCCGCGAGGTCCTGGCGGGACAGCCCGATCCCTCCGGCGTCGAGGCCGCCCATGTTCACGGCGCCGTCCTCGGTGGTGCCGACGGAGTTGCGCGCGTCGGAGCCGTCGGCGTACGAGGGCGGCACGTCGTCCTGACCCGTCCCCCACGCGCCGGGCTCCGCCGACATCGTGAAGTCGAGCTCGCCTCCCGAGCGGACGAAGTCGGCGGGCACCCACGAGGCCTGCTGCGCCTGGCCGTTCACCGACAGCGCCGTGGTGTAGCGCTGCTCGGAGCTCGCGCCGGGGGCGTCGATCGTGATCGTGCGCTCGGAGTCGACGGACGAGATCTCGATGCGCTCGAACATGGGCGCGGACACCACGAGGTCGGCGGTGCCCCAGATCGCCGGCATGATGCCGAGGTTCGCCCAGACGTGCCACGCGCTGAGGGATCCGAGGTCGTCGTTGCCGAACAGGCCGGCGGGGTCGGTGCGGAACAGCTCATCGTTCGCGCGGTAGAGCGTGTCGGTCGTCCTGTGCGGCGCCTGCAGCCAGTTGTAGACCCACGGCAGTCCGAAGCTCGGCTGGTTGGCGAGGTACGCCGTGTCGCTGAACGCACCGCCGTCCAGGTCGGCGAGCAGGGCGTCGAGGTCGGCCGTCGCCTTCTCGACGCCGCCGCGCGCCTCGATCAGGGCGCCCATGTTGTGCGCCACGTTGAAGCCGTACTGCAGGCCGGTCGACTGCTCGAACTGGTCGCCCTGCGTCGTCAGCGACGTGTTCATGAACCCGTTCCGGTTGCGCGCGTCGATGTGTCCGCGTGCGGCGTTGAACACGTTCTTCCAGTTCTGCGCGCGGACGGAGAACCGGTCGTGGGCGTCCTCGTCGCCGAGGCGCTCGGCCAGCCGGGCGATCGAGAAGTCGTTCGTCGCATACTCGATCGTGCGGGAGGTCGCCGCGCCCTTCCTGTCGCCGTCGACCCAGCCGTGGATGCCGTACATCACGCCGTCGGAGCGGGCCGAGTCCGCCATCGGCAGGGTCTGCGTCTCGAGCATCGTCTCGAGCGCGCGCCCGCGGTCGTAGTCCGTCGCGCCGAAGTCGTCTGTCGCCGCGACGATCGTCTGCAGCGAGTCGCCGCTCATCTTCGTCTGGACCTGGTTGTAGGTCGGCCAGCTCGTCCACTTCCCCGACTGCTCCACCATGTCGACGATCGACTGGTTGATGTCGCTCGCGCGCTCCGGATAGAGCATCGCGACGAGCTGCGACTGGCCGCGGTACGTGTCCCAGCCCGAGAAGTTGACGTAGAAGTCGCGCCCGTCCTCGACCGTGTGCCGCTCGCCGTCATAGCCGATGTAGGTCCCGTCGACGTCCTGGAACGTGTTCGGGTGCAGGAGCGCGTGGTACAGCGCCGTGTAGAACGTCGTGCGCCGGTCGGCGTCGCCGCCGGACGCGTCGATCGTGCCGAGCGCCTCCTCCCAGACGGCCCTGGCATCGGCCCTGACGTCGTCGAAGCCCGCGCCGTCGGTCTCCGCCTGCCGGTTCGCGCTGGCGCCATCGACCGAGACGTAGCTCAGAGCGACCTTCGCCGTGACCTCGGCGCCGTCCGCGAACGTGAGCCAGGCGCCGGCCCCGTGCTTCGTCGCGGCGGAGGCCGCGGTGCCGCCCGCTTCGAGGCCGTCGGGCGTCCACACGCCGTACGACTCGACGTCCTGGTCGAACGTCGCCGAGAAGTGGGTCGTGTACTGCGATCCGCCGTTGCACACGATGTTGGCGGTGACCGTTCCGGTGAGCTCCCCCGTGCTGGGGTCGAACGCGATGTCGGACGCCTGCACCTCGTTGTTCGATCCGCCGGCCTCGAACAGCAGCGTCGCGGCGTCGTCGAAGGAGTAGCGGCTGACGGCCGCGCGCGTCGTGCTCGTCAGCTCCGCCTCCGCGCCGTCGAGACCGACCCGGTAGTACCCGGGCTCCGCCGTCTCGTCGTCGTGGGAGAAGGGCAGGAAGTACTCGCGGATGTCGTCGGCCGGGTTGGCGGGGAGCTGCCCGCCCTCCAGCTCGCCGGCGAAGGGGATCACCGGGAAGTCGTTGCCTCCGTAATTCGGGCGGCACCCCGTGCCGGACAGCCGGGTCATCCCGAACCCGCGGATCTCGTCGTCGGCGTGCTTGTACCCGCCGAACTGCTCGTCGCGATCCGAGCGGTACGTCGTCGGACTCGACTGCACCATCCCGAAGGGCACGGTCGCGCCGGGGAAGGTGTTGCCGTAGTGGTCGTTGCCTCGCGCGTTGTTGCCCTCATCCATCCCCGTCCCGATGAACGGGTCGACGGCGTCGAAGGCGGCCAGCGCCGGCTCGGCGGCCGACGCGGCGGGCGCGAAGGTCAGGGTCGCCGCGGCGACGGCGCCGATGACGACGGCGGATGCCGCGATGCGGCCCCGTCGTCCTGGGCGGGATGCGGAGGAGGGCATCGTCGGGTCTCCGGTGGGGTTCGAGGCGGAAGCGGGGCAGAAGCCTGCCGCCTGAGAACCTATGGAGCGCCCCTGGCCGGGATGCGAACGCCATGTGAACGGATGGTGACAGCGCTGTCAGAAACCGACGATGCCACACCGGACGCCGGGGATCAAGCCCCGTCGTGCGAGCGCCGGCCTACAGGCCCGAGTACGCGTGCAGACCGTCGAAGTACATGTTGACGATCGTGAAGTTGAAGATCACGGCGCCGAACCCGACGATCGCGAGCCAGGCCGAGCGCGTTCCGCGCCAGCCGCGGGTCGCGCGGGCGTGGATGTAGCCGGCGTAGAGGACCCAGATGATGAACGTCCAGACCTCCTTCACGTCGAAGCCCCAGTAGCGTCCCCAGGCGTCCTGCGCCCAGATCGCCCCGGCGATCAGCGTGAAGGTCCAGAAGATGAAGCCGATGATCGCGAAGCGGTACGCGGTCCCCTCGAGCGCCTCGGCCGACGGGAGCGTGCGCAGGAAGCTCCTCTTCTGGCCGTCGGCACGCAGCGCGATCCGCTCCCGGCGCGCCTGCAGCAGCTGCAGGACGCTCAGCGCGAAGGCCAGGGCGAGGAACGCCGTCCCGAGCGAGGCCACGAAGACGTGGATGACGAACCACACCGACTTCAGCGGATCCATCAGCGGCACGATCTCGACATAGAACGTCGAGGAGGCGCCGAGCAGCACGGCGACGAGACCCGTCATGAACGTGCCGAGGTAGCGCAGGTCGCGCCAGAACAGCACCCCGAGGTACACCGCCGCGATGAGGAGCGTGCCCGTCATGGCGAACTCCCACATGTTCGACCAGGGCACGCGCGCGGCCGCGACGCCGCGCAGCACCGTGCCGCCGAGATGCATGAGGAACGCCAGCACGGTGAGCGAGGTGCCGATCCGACCGAACACGCGCCGCTTCGGGTGCTCTGCCGCTCCCCGATCCGCCGGCCGTCCCGCCTGCGCCCCCGCCGAGGACGACGGAGCGCCGACCGTCTCGAGCCTGCGCGCCGCGTCCTTGACCTCGAGCGACTCCTGCGACCGCTTCGACAGGTCGAGCGCATAGGAGATGAACGCGAGGGTGTAGATCGCGATCGCGGTCCAGATGAGGATCACGGAGTATGTGTCGAGCGAGGCGACGTCGGTCATGCGCCAATCCTACGAGCCCACTCCTGCATTGCGACCGGGAGCGATCCGGGATCCAGCGAGTGCGCGCTCGGAAGCCCGCATAGGATTCTCCCTGGACGCGCGTTCACCCGTCGCACGTCGCCGCGCCTCAGGAGCATCTCGTGATCACCCGCCGCCTCTCCGCCACCGTCCTGCTCGGCGTCGCCGCTCTGGGCCTCGCCGCGTGCGGCGGATCCGGCGGGGGCCACAGCTTCGACGCGATCGACCTCGGCGAGACCGGAGAGACCGCGGAGCCCGGCACCGAGCTCTCCTTCGACGAGCCCGCCTGGGTCGACGCGGAGATCGACCGGGACGACGAGACGGTCACGGAGACGATCGGCATCACCGTCCGCGCCGTCATCGAACGCGACGCGAGCGTGTGGGACGAGTTCGACAACGCCGACGAATTCGCCGGCGAGATCCCGTGGGCGATCATCGTCGAGCAGAAGTACACGGGCGAGCCCTACGACACCGGCCTGTTCGGTCAGGGCTGGTTCGGCACGGGCGAGTATCCGTCCGCGAAGAGCGTATGGCCGCTGCTCGCCGACGATCAGACGGCCGACCTGCTCTACATGCAGTTCGGGTCGAACACCGAGATCGGCACCGCGTGCGGCGTGACGCTTCCGACCTATGACGCCGAGACGAACACCGTGATGCGGTGCCTGCTGGCCGCGGTGCCGGAGGGGCAGGAGCTCACCGGCGCCCTCTACGACGGGACGACCGCGAGCGCCTCGAGCCAGTTCGAGCAGGTCGACCCCGAGGCGAACCCGTACTTCGAGAACCCGGTGATCTGGCGGGGAGAGCCGACGTCCGTCGACGGCTGATCCGCGGCGTCAGCGCGCGGCGCCGGGGCCCTGTTCGTCGGGGCCTGCGGGGTCCTCCGCGTCGGCGCGCTCGTCCGCGTCGGCGGGTTCCGCGGCCTCCGGCGCATCGGCGCCCGCGGGATCCTCGCTCTCCGTCGCGTCGGCCTCCGGGGCGGCGGGATCCTGCTCCTCGATGCCGAGAGCGGCGAGGTGCCGGTCGGCGAGCTGATCCACGGCGCCGGTGAGCGTCGGGTCCTCGCCGCGGGCGAGCCCCGCGTACTCCAGCTCGACCCCGTTCTCACCCTCGGTCGCCTTCACCCAGAGACGCCGGCGCGGGACGAACAGCGCGATCAGCAGCCCCACCACCGCGGTGACGGCGAAGGCGAGCACCCACCCCGCCGAGGCGTCGTGGTGGATCTGGAGCGACGCGAAGCGCTTGACCGAGGCCGTCGATCCGAGCGCCGGATCGTAGCCGTCCGGCGTCTCGTCCTCGAACGTGATCGTGCCCATGTCGTCGGGGAGATCCGTCGTCTCCCCCGGCGCCAGCTCGATCGAATCGACGTCCGTGTCGCCTCCGGTGAGCCGGTCCATCCCCGTCGGGTCGAGCGCGTAGACGTTGCGCGGCGTCCCGTCGTCGATCCCGAGGTCGCCCGCGTACACGTCGAGGGTGAGGAGGGGGTTGAGCAGATCGCCGTACTGCGAGGCGTACGCGCCCGTGTCGAGCTTCGCGACGGTCGGGTAGAAGAACCCGACGAGGCCGAGCTGCTCCGGCAGGCCGTCGGCGACCTTGACGACCCCCTGCGAGGTCATCTGCGGGTCGCCGCTGGGGAGGAACGCGACCGAGTCGTGGTAGACGATCTCGCCGTCGGCGTCGCGGATCGTGATGGTCGGCGCGTAGCCGTTGCCGAGCAGGTAGACGCTGTCCTTGCCGATCTTCAGCGGGGCGTTCACGCGCACGATCCCCTCCGCCGGGTCCTCACCCGGATGGCGGACCGTGACGTTGGCCGCGAAGTCGCCGGCCTGGCTCATCGCGTTGCTGCCGGGCGGCTGGTAGGTCACGTCGAAGGCGTCGAGCGTCATCGAGTACGGCTCCAGCGCCGACTCCGACACCCACTGCCCGCGGTTCATCGACGAGTAGTCGAGCAGGGTGTTCACGAACGTGGTGCCCTCGACGACGACGCGCTGCCCCGTGTACTTGAACGCTCCGCCGATCCCGACGGCGACGAGCACCCCGACGAGCGCCGCGTGGAAGAGGAGGTTCCCCGTCTCGCGCAGGTAGCCGCGCTCCGCCGAGACCGACCGTGTCGCCCCGCGCGATCCGCGGGCCGGGGTGTCGTAGCGCTCGACGCGGTACCCCGCCTTGCGCAGCTGCGCCGCCGCGGAGCCGATCGCCTCGTCGGCGTCGATCGCCCCCGCGGCGACCGCGCGGTGATCGGCGAGCCGGCCGAGCCGGGCCGGCGTGCGCGGCGGGCGGGAGCGCAGCGCCTTCAGATGGTGCTTCGTCCGCGGCAGGATGCACCCGATCAGCGAGATGAACAGCAGCAGGTAGATCGCCGAGAACCATGCGGAGTGGTACACGTCGAACATCTGGATGCGGTCGAGGAACGGGAAGGCGTCCGGGTTGTCCGCCTCCCACTGCGTGACGCCGTTGGGGTCGGCAGAGCGCTGGGGGAAGATCGACCCTGGAACCGCCGCGATCGCGAGCAGGAGCAGCAGCGCGAGGGCGGTGCGCATGCTCGTCAGCTGACGCCAGCCCCACCGCAGCCAGCCGACGACGCCGAGCGCGGGCGACGTGATCCCCTCGGCGCGAGAGGCGTCGACGTGGTCGGAGGGCCGCTTCGGGTCCGACGCCTCGTTCGCCCCGTCGTCGATCCCGTCAGAGGAGTGCTGGGACATCCGCGAACACCCCCTGAAGTCGCAGCATGATCATCGACCAGACGCCAGAGACCATCAGCACGCCGAGGAGGACGAGGAGCACGCCGCCCGCGACGTTGACCGCGCGCACGTGCCGGCGGAGGAACCCGAGAGAGCGGGTCGCCCAGCCGAACCCGAGCGCCACGAGGAGGAACGGCACCCCGAGCCCGAGCGAGTACGCCAGGCCGAGGAGCCCCGCGCGCACCCCGTCGCCCGTGTTGTAGGCGATGGCGATGATGGCCGACAGCGTCGGCCCGATGCAGGGCGCCCACCCGACGCCGAGCGCGACGCCGAGGAGGGGCGCGCCGACGAGCCCGAGCCGGCCCGAGACCTGGAACCCGCGGCTGCGCTGGGCGAAGCCGAACAGGCCGATGAAGACGAGGCCCATCGCGATGACGACGGCCCCGAGGATCCGCGTGACGAGGTCGCCGTACTGCAGGCTGAACCGGGCCATCGCGCCGCCGGCGACGCCGCCGAGCACGATCACGGTCACGAACACGAGAGTGAACCCGGCGACGAACAGGAGCACGCCGCCGACGAGGCGCCCGCGGGAGGGCGCATCCGTCGCCGCGTCGCTCGGGACGACGGTGACGCCGCGGCGCGGCGTCACCGCGCCGGCGATGAACCCGAGATAGCCGGGGACGAGCGGGAGGACGCACGGCGAGAGGAACGAGACGAGGCCGGCCGCGAGCGCGACGGGCAGCGCGAGCCACAGCGCGCCGTCGAACACCAGGGCGCTCATCCGCCCCCCTCCGTGCGGGCGGCAGGCCGGCGATCCGCGTCGGTGCCGCCCCCAGCTGCGGAGATCCGACGCAACTGCGGACGAATCGCACGATCCGATCCGCAGTTCGCCCCGTCATCCGCTGCTGTGCGGGCGGCCGGCCGGCCGGCCGCCGCGAGGGCCAGCGCCGACATCAGCTGTCCTCGGCGAGCGCGTCGCTGACGAGGGTCGACAGGATCGACGGGCCGTCGAGCTGGCCGATGATGCGGGCCGCGATCCGCCCCTCCTTGTCGAGCACGAGGGTGGTCGGCGTCGCCTGGATCGGCGTCTCCGCCGCGAAGGCGAGCTTCACGTCCCCGGAGTTCACGTCGATGATGCTCGGGTAGGTCACGCCGTTGTCGCGCGCGAACGAGCGGGAGGTCTCCGCCTGGTTGTAGGTGTTGACCCCGACGAAGGACACGTCATCGTCCTGATGGTCCTGCCAGACCTCCTCGAGGTCGGGGGCCTCCACGATGCACGGGCCGCACTCGGCGTACCAGAAGTTGATGACCGTCACGTCGCCGGCGACGTCCTCGCTGGAGAGCTCGTCGCCCTCGTCGGTGGTGCCGCCCCACTCGATCGGCTCCCCGCGCTCGTCAGCCGGGATCTCCTCCACGCGGAAGTCGCTCGCGATGAACCCCGTGTTCTCGCCGTCGAGGTACGAGTCGGTGACGGGGTCGGAGGAGCATCCGGCGAGCGCGGCGCCCGCCACGAGCGCGGCCGCGATGGCGGCGATCCGGAGTCGGCGAGTCACGCCGCCATCCTACGTTTCGCACTCAGGAGCCACCTGGGTGCGCGGTGAGTCGCGCTCAGACGGCGCCGACGTCGACGGCGCCGTCGGTGGACGCCGGCTCGGCGTAGTCGACCTCGCGCCAGGTGCCGCCGTCGCGCGTGAACGACGTCACGCTCGAGAGCGCGCAGCGCCGCGTGGTCGGATTGTGCGCGAGGGGCTCGCCCGCGACCGCGAGGTGCGTGATCCAGATCGGCGCCTGGTGCGAGACGACGACCGCGTCGCCCTCCGACCGCTCCCACAGCTCATCCATCGCGTCGCGCATCCGCGCCGCGGTCTCCGCGTAGGGCTCGCCCCAGCTCGGGCGCGACGGGCGGAGGAGGAAGCGCCAGCTCAGGGGGTTCGCCATCGTGCGGCGCATGACCTTGCCGGCGAACCGGTTCCACGGCTCGATGACCCGCTCGTCCGGCACGGCGGCGAGCCCGAAGGCGCGCTCGACGGGCTCGGCCGACTCGGCGGTGCGCTGCAGGGGCGAGCGGACGAGGGCGGTCACGTCGCGTCCGAGCCCGGCGAGGTGATCGGCGGCGGCCTGCGCCATCCGCCGCCCGTCGTCGCTCAGCCCGAATCCGGGGATCCGCTCGTACAGGACGCCGCCGGGGTTGTCGACCTCGCCGTGGCGCACCAGGTGGATCCGCTTCGCCGTCACACCCCCACCCTAACGACCCCGCCCTCCCCCGCGAGATGCATCGAAACTCGCGAGATGCACCGATCCCGGCCCGAGTTTCGATGCATCTCGCGGGAATCCGTGCATCTCGCGAGCGGGGGCTACGGGGCAGGGACCGTGACGACCTCCGCGCCGGCGGCGCCGGCCTCATGGAGGACCTCGGGCGGGGCCTCGCGCGTCGTCACGAGGACGTCGATGTCGTCGAGTGAACCGAAGCGATGCGCGGCCGTGCGCCGGAACTTGTCGGCGGTCGCGACGAACACCACCTGCCGCGACGACGCGAGCGCCTGCCGCTTGACCCGCGCATCCTCCCACGTGGCTGTCGTGAGCCCGTGCGCCGGATCGGCCGCGCACGCGCCGAGCACGGTCACGTCGAACCGGCTCTCGCGCAGCGCCTCCAGGGCACCGAGCCCGATGAACGACAGGTCGCCGTCGGTCACGGGCCCTCCCGGCACGATCACGCGGTTGCCCGGAACGCCGGCGAGCGCGGCAGCGGCATGCAGCGACAGCGCCGTCGCCGCGATGCCGGCCCCGGCGAGCTCCCGCGCGACCGCCAGCGCCGTCG
>JBQDDT010000066.1:0-14577 GCA_052092505.1 Microbacterium sp.
GGATGACCGTGCCGAAGTACTCCTCGAAGAACTCGGGGTGCTCGCGCAGGGCCGTGTCGGTGTCCATGAAGATCACGCCCTGGGACTCGAGGTCCTCGCGGATCTGGTGGTAGACGACCTCGGACTCGTACTGCGCGGCGACGCCGGCGACGAGGCGCTGGCGCTCCGCCTCGGGGATGCCGAGCTTCTCGTACGTGTTCTTGATGTCCTCGGGAAGGTCGTCCCAGCTCTGCGCCTGCTTCTCCGTGGAGCGGACGAAGTACTTGATGTTGTCGAAGTCGATGTCGCTGAGGTCGGCGCCCCACGTCGGCATCGGCTTCCGGTCGAAGAGCTTCAGGCCCTTCAGCCGCGTGCGGAGCATCCACTCCGGTTCGTCCTTCAGACGCGAGATGTCGCGAACGACCGGCTCGCCGAGACCGCGTTTCGCGCTCGCGCCTGCCACGTCCTCGTCGTGCCAGCCGAACTCATACACCCCCAGGCTCTCGAGCTCCGGGCGGTCGATCAGCACATCAGACATCACGTCTCAACTCTCCTCATGGGTCCCGAATCGGTGTCATCCGGCCCAGCCCCCGGAGATGGGGCGCTGTCATGGAACCCGGTTTCGGACGCGTTCTCGCGCGCCGTGATTGTCATCGGTGGGAAGAAGCCGCCGAAGCGCCTTTTTCCCAACGATTCAAGTCTACAGCCATCGTCTCGTCCTCAGGCCGCCGCGCCCGCCCCGCCTCCGCGGCCGAGAACAGGCCGGGGTTCACGTCGAGGAGCACCCGGAGAAGGCCCACCCACACGAGTGCGGAGCCGAGGAGGTGGATGGCGACGAGCCACTCCGGCAGGTGTGCGAGCGCCTGCACGACGCCGACGAGCGCCTGCGCGATCGTGATGGCGACGAAGGCCGTCGCGCGCCGGCGGGGAACGGCGGCGGCCGCCCCCTGACGAGCGAGCATGACCCAGAGGATGATCCCCGCCACGAGAGTCCCCGTCCCGAGGACACCGTGCATCACGGTCACGATCGTCCAGTCGAACGGCATGCGGGGCACGTCGCTCGAGTCGCCGGAGTGCGGCCCGGAGCCCGTGGTGGCCGTGCCGAGCACGACGAGGAGCGCCGTGACGATCACGAGGACGATGCTCACCGCCCTCGTGCCGCGCGTCGGCGCGTAGACCGCAGGGCGCCGCTCGCGCACGCGATGCCAGGTGAACGCCGTCGTCGTCAGCAGCGCGATCGCAGCCAGGAAGTGCACGGCGACGATGAACGGGTTCAGCTCGACCCACACGGTGATGCCGCCGAGGACCGCGTTGACGACGACGAGCCAGAACTGGCTCCACGCCAGGCGCGTCACCGAGCGGTCCCACGGACGCTGGAGCCGCGCGGCGATGATCACCCACGCCACGGCGACGATGAGGACGGTCGTCATCATGCGGTTGCCGAACTCGATCGCGCCGTGGATGCCGAGCTCGCGCGTCGCGATGAGGGACTCGTCGGTGCACATCGGCCAGTTCGAGCAGCCGAGACCCGAGCCCGTGATGCGCACGAGACCGCCCGTGAGGATGATGACGATGCTGACGATCAGAGCGGCGGTCGACGACCAGCGCAGCGCGCGGTGCGAGAGCGACCAGCGTCGGGCGGCCCAGGACAGAGGAGTGGGGACAGGCACCCTTCGAATCTAGGGCACCCGGCCGCCGGTTTCCTGTGCTCCTCAGCCGTCGGCGGACGCGGTGCCGACGAGCACGCCGCGCGCGAGCGAGTGGAAGTGCCGCTGGAACCCGAGGATGGCCGGCGTCGCGGTGTCCGGGATGTCCAGCGAGGCCACGTCGAGCGCGTCGACCACGAAGAAGTAGCGGTGCACGCCGGTTCCGGGAGGCGGTCCGGCGCCGACGAAGCCCCGCTCCCCCGGCTCGCTGCGCAGGATCAGCGCGCCGTCCGGCCGATCGTCCCCCGCGTCGAGCGAGGTCACCTCGGCCGGGATGTCGCAGATCGCCCAGTGCCAGAAGCCGGATCCCGTCGGGGCATCCGGGTCGAAGCAGGACACGGCATACGACAGCGTGCCCTCCGGTCCGGCGGACCAGGTCAGCTGCGGGGAGATGTCGGCGCCCCCGCCGGCCGCGCCCCACTGGGCGAGGGAGAGCGGCTCCCCGTCGACGACGTCGGTGCTCGTGAGCTCGAGCGGAGCGAACTCCCGCAGGGTCGCCAGCTCCGCATACGGATCGTAGGAGAACATGGCGCCACGCTACCGCGCCAGGCGCGAGCGCGCGATGGCCGTCAGGCCTCCCCCGCTCCGCCCCGCGAGGCGCGACGGCGTCGTCCGAGGTCGACGAACGCGACGGCGAGGGCCGCCGTGACGAAGACCGCCGCCGAGAGCAGGCCGTTGCCGAAGGCCTCGTGATACGCGGCCGATCCCGCCTCCTCCGCGCCGGCGCGGAGGACCGTCGAGTAGAACAGCGACAGGCCGATCGCCGTGCCGACGGCCGTCCCGACACGCTGCCCCAGCTGGCCCACCGATCCGGCGAGCCCGCCCTCGCGCGGCGGGATCTCGGCGAGGGTGAGCGTCTGGTTCGGCGAGATGACGCATCCTCCGCCGATGCCGCCGGCGGCGAGGACCGCCGCCATGATCCAGGGACTCGCCTCGTCGGAGGCCGTGTAGCCGACGACCACGAGGCCCACGATCGAGGCGAGGACGAGCACGAGCCCGAAGATCACCAGGCTCCGGCCGAAGCGCTCGACGAGGCGGCCGCTGAGCCAGCTCGTCAGCGCGCTCAGCAGGGCGAAGCCCATGGTGACCATGCCGGAGAAGACCGGGGCGATCCCCAGTCCGGTCTGCAGGAACAGCGCGGTGAGCAGGAAGATCGTCGGGAGACCGGCGAAATAGAGCAGCTGGAGCAGGTTGCCGTTGCGCCAGGAGACGACGCGGAACAGCCGCAGCGGCACGAGCGGCGCCGAGCCGCGCTGCGCATAGCGACGCTCCCAGGCCACGAACGCGCCGGCGAGGAGGACGAACGGGACGAGGAACCACCAGCGCGCCGCGGGGTCGTCGGACGATCCGGTCGTGAGGAGGAACGGCGTCATCAGGCACACGACGGCCGTTCCGAAGAGTGCGAGGCCGATCGGATCGATCTCGAGGCGGCCCTTCGCCGGGCGGCGCACCTCCGGCAGGACCTTGATCGCGGCCAGGAGCACGATCACGCTGAGCGGGAGGTTGATCCAGAAGATCCACCGCCAGCCGTCCGCGTCACCGCCCAGGGCGATCAGGAGGCCGCCTAGCGTCGGCCCGAACGCGGTGGAGAGCCCGACCGTCGCGCCGAAGAGGCCGAACGCGACCCCGCGCTCCCTGCCCGTGAACAGCTGCTGGATCGTGCCCATCACCTGCGGCATCTGCACGCCGGCCGCCACGCCCTGGAGGAACCGGCCGATGACGAGCACCCAGATGTTCGGGGCGACGGCGCAGACGACGCTCATCGCGGTGAACCCGCACAGTCCCGCGATCATGAGGGTCCGGCGCGAGCGCTGGTCGCCGATCCGGCCGAACGGGACGAGCGCCAGGCCGAACGCGAGGATGTAGCCGGAGACGACGAGCTGGAGCTCCGTCGATCCGCCGCCGAGCGCGGCCTCGATCGCCGGAAGGCCGACGTTGACCTTCGAGATGTCGAGGATCGTGAAGGCCGCGACCGCGACGCACACCCAGAACGCGCGCCAGCGCCCCGCGTGATCGAGGGGGATCGAACGGGTCGTTGGCGGATCTCCGGCGTGATTCACGGATCCGTGCGCGTCAGAACGGCAGCAGCGGGTCGACCGCCACGGCGACGAAGACGAGGGTCAGGTAGGTGATGGAGGCGTGGAACACGCGCATCGGGCCCCCGGCGGTGCCGCGGACCGTCCGGTTGTACAGCCGGTGCGACTCGTAGAGGAACCAGCCGCCGAACACGACGGCCGAGGCCGAGTAGACGACGCCCATGCCGGCCACGGGGATCAGCAGCAGCGAGCAGGCGATCGTCGCCCACGCGTAGAGGATGATCTGCAGTCCCACCTGGACTCCGCTGCGCGTGACGCCGAGCATCGGGACGTCGGCCTCGTCGTAGTCGGCCGCGTACTTGATCGACAGCGGCCAGTAGTGCGGCGGCGTCCAGAGGAAGACGAGCGCGAACAGGACGATGGCCGGCCACTCGACCGTCCCGGTCACGGCGGCCCATCCGATGACGACGGGGAAGCATCCGGCGATTCCGCCCCACACGATGTTCTGCTCGGTGCGGCGCTTGAGGATCAGCGTGTAGATGACGACGTAGAAGAAGATCGCCGCGACCGACAGGCCGGCCGTGAGGAGGTTCGTCGTCAGCAGGAACCAGATCGTCGACCCGATCCCGAGCGCCCAGGCGAACACGAGCGCTCCGCGCGGCGAGACCTCGCCCGTCACGAGCGGGCGGTTCTTCGTCCGCTGCATGTGCGCGTCCATGTCGCGGTCGATGTACATGTTGAACGCGGCGGCCGAGCCCGCGCTGGCCGAGCCCCCGACGACGGTCGCGAGGACGAGCCAGATGTTCGGCAGGCCGTCGGCCGCGAGGAACATGACGGGCACCGTCGACACGAGCAGGAGCTCCAGCACGCGCGGCTTCGTCAGCATCACGTAGGCGCGGATCGTCCGCCCGACGTCCCTTCTGGTGCGGTGCGTGGAGACGGCAGTCGACATCGCACGTCCCTTCTCGCATCGCTCCGACACAGACCACGCCAGTCTAGTCGATCCGCGGGTCGGCCGCGGACCCGCCGCCGACCCGCCGGCGCCTCCGGCGTCCGCGCCGGGCGAACGCCCCGCGTGTCCCCGGCCGACCCGTGCTGGGCGCCTCCCCGATCGGTATGCTGGGCCTGAAAGCGCGCTCCGGTCTCGGCCGCGCGGAACGCCATCCTCGCGGATGCGTCCGCGACGGGACGGGGCGCTCCACCCACCCGAATGAGCGAGGCCCGCAGGCGCATGCGACTGCGGGGAAGCGAACGAGGGACCGCGGCGCGAGGCGCCGCACACGACGGAAGGCGGTCCGGTGACGGAACTTCGTTGGGACGAGATCGATCGGCGGGCCGTTGACACGGCACGCGTGCTGGCGGCGGACGCCGTGGAGAAGGTCGGCAACGGCCACCCGGGCACGGCGATGAGCCTGGCTCCCGCGGCTTACCTGCTGTACCAGCGGGTCATGAACCACGACCCGGCCGACACGCACTGGATCGGTCGCGACCGCTTCATCCTCTCGGCCGGGCACTCCTCGCTGACGCAGTACGTGCAGCTCTACCTCGGCGGGTTCGGCCTCGAGCTGTCCGACCTCGAGGCGCTGCGGACCTGGGGCTCGAAGACGCCCGGTCACCCCGAGTACGGGGAGACCGACGGGGTCGAGATCACGACGGGTCCGCTCGGCCAGGGCCTCGCGTCCTCGGTCGGCTTCGCCTACGCCGCCCGCTACGAGCGCGGCCTGTTCGACCCGGAGGCCGCGCCGGGCGAGAGCCCCTTCGACCACTTCGTCTACGTCATCGCCTCGGACGGCGACCTGCAGGAGGGCGTCACGAGCGAGGCCTCGTCCCTCGCGGGCCACCAGGAGCTCGGCAACCTCATCGCGATCTACGACGCCAACCAGATCTCCATCGAGGACGACACCGACGTGGCGTTCACGGAGGACGTCGCGGCGCGCTACCGCGCGTACGGCTGGCAGGTGCTCGAGGTCGACTGGCGCAGGACCGGCGACTACGTCGAGGACGTCCAGGAGCTGTTCTCGGCGATCGAGGAGGCCAAGGCGGAGACGACGAAGCCCTCCCTCGTCGTCCTCAAGACGATCATCGGCTGGCCGGCCCCCACCAAGCAGAACACGGGCGGCATCCACGGTTCGGCTCTCGGCGCCGACGAGCTGGCGGCGACGAAGGAGGCGCTCGGGTTCGACCCGGCGAAGAGCTTCGACGTCGCCGACGAGGTCATCGAGCACACTCGCTCGCTCGCCTCGCGCGCCGCGGAGATCCGCACGGGCTGGCAGGAGCGCTTCGACGCGTGGGCGGCGGCGAACCCCGAGCGCAAGGAGCTCTTCGACCGTCTCGAGGCCGGTGCCGTTCCCGATGGCCTCGCCGACGCGCTCCCGGAGTTCGAGGCCGGCACCTCGGTCGCCACGCGCGCCGCGTCCGGCAAGGTGCTCAACGCACTGGCGTCCAGGATGCCCGAGCTCTGGGGCGGTTCGGCCGATCTCGCCGGCTCCAACAACACGACCATCGACGGTGCCGACTCGTTCAACCCGCCGTCGCGCTCGACCGCGAAGTTCACGGGCTCGCCGTATGGTCGCGTCCTGCACTTCGGGATCCGCGAGCACGCGATGGGCTCGATCCTCAACGGGATCGTGCTGCACGGGAAGACCCGCGCGTACGGCGGGACGTTCCTCCAGTTCGCCGACTACATGCGACCGGCGGTGCGCCTGGCGGCGCTCATGAACATCCCGAGCATCTTCGTGTGGACGCACGACTCGGTGGCGCTCGGGGAGGACGGCCCCACGCACCAGCCGATCGAGCACCTCACGGCGCTGCGCGCCATCCCGAACCTCGCGGTCGTCCGCCCGGCCGACGCCAATGAGACGGCCCACGCCTGGTTCGAGATCCTGAAGCGCCGCGGCGGCCCTGCGGGGCTCGCCCTGACGCGCCAGGGCGTTCCGACCTTCGAGCGGGGCGACGGCGAAGCCGTCGGCGAGGAGTTCGCCTCGGCGGCCCTCACCGCGAAGGGCGCGTACGTGCTCGCAGAGGCGCCCGGCGGCACGCCGGACGTCATCCTGATCGCGACGGGCTCCGAGGTGTCGCTGGCCGTCGAGGCCCGCGAGCAGCTGCGCGCCGACGGTGTGTCGGCTCGCGTGGTCTCCGCCCCCTCGCTCGAGTGGTTCGCCGAGCAGCCGGCGTCCTACCGCGAGAGCGTCCTGCCCGCCGCGGTGAAGGCTCGCGTCTCGGTCGAGGCCGGGATCGCCATGTCGTGGCGCGACATCGTCGGCGACACCGGGCGCTCGGTCTCGATCGAGCACTTCGGCGCGTCCGCCGACTACAAGACCCTGTTCGAGAAATTCGGCATCACGACGCAGGCCGTCGTCGAGGCCGCCCGCGAGACGATCAAGGAGAACTCGTGACCTCCCCCACCGCTCAGCTTTCCGCCGCCGGCGTCAGCATCTGGCTCGACGACCTGTCGCGCCAGCGGATCCGCTCCGGCAACCTCCAGCAGCTCATCGACACGCGTGATGTCGTCGGGGTGACGACGAACCCGACGATCTTCGCCGGCGCGCTCGCCAACGGCGAGTCCTACGCCGACCAGGTCGCCGAGCTGGCGAAGGCCGGCACGGGCGTCGACGACGCGATCATCACCCTGACGACCGACGACGTGCGTGCCGCGTGCGACGTCTTCCGCCCCGTCTTCGACGCGACGGACGGCGTCGACGGGCGCGTGTCGATCGAGGTCTCCCCCGACCTCGCGAACGACACCGCGGCGACGGTGGAGCAGGCGAAGCTCCTCTGGGAGAAGGTCGACCGCCCGAACGCGCTCATCAAGATCCCGGCGACCCTCGCCGGCCTCCCTGCCATCACCGAGACGATCGCCGCGGGGATCAGCGTGAACGTGACGCTGATCTTCTCCCTCGAGCGCTACGACGCCGTCATCGACGCGTACCTCACGGGCCTCGAGCGCGCCAAGGCCGCGGGCATCGACCTGTCGACGATCCACTCCGTCGCCTCGTTCTTCGTCTCGCGCGTGGACACCGAGGTCGACAAGCGGCTCACGGCCGTCGGGTCCGACGAGGCGAAGGCCCTCGTCTCGAAGGCCGGCATCGCGAACGCGCGGCTCGCCTTCGAGCTCTACGAGAAGCGCTTCTCCGAGGAGCGCGCGGCCGGCCTCATCGCCGGCGGAGCGAACGTCCAGCGCCCCCTGTGGGCGTCGACGGGCGTCAAGGACCCGTCGCTGCCCGACACGCTGTACGTCACGGAGCTCGCCACGGCGGGCACCGTGAACACGATGCCGGAGAAGACGCTCGAGGCGACCTTCGATCACGCCGAGGTCGCCGGCGACGCGGTGACGGGGGCATACGCGGACGCGCACGCCGTCATCGACGGCCTCGCGGCGGTCGGCGTCGACTTCGCCGACGTCACCGCGGTGCTCGAGAGCGAGGGCGTCGACAAGTTCATCGCCTCCTGGCAGGAGCTCAAGGAGACCGTCTCGTCCGCCCTCGACGGGGCGGCGTGACGCGCTTCCTCTCCTGACGGCGGCGGCGAGGGCGGTCGGATCACCCCGACCGCCGTCGCCGCCGCTATCGTCGTGACGGGGCGCCGACACGATCCGCCCTCGTCGAATCCCCAACATCATCTGGAGTTCCATGACCGTCCCCATCTCGCGCGGTGCGAATCCGCTGCGCGACCCAGACGACCTCCGCCTGAACCGGATCGCCGGACCGAGTGCGCTGGTCATCTTCGGCGTCACCGGCGACCTCTCCCGCAAGAAGCTCATGCCAGCGGTGTACGACCTCGCCAACCGCGGGCTCCTGCCCCCGGGGTTCGCCCTCGTCGGCTTCGCTCGCCGCGAATGGGAGGACCAGGACTTCGCCGAGGTCGTGCGCGACGCCGTCCGCCGGCACGCGCGCACGGAGTTCCGCGAGGAGACATGGCAGCAGCTGCAGCGCGGGATCCGCTTCGTCCAGGGCACGTTCGACGACGAGGACGCCTATCGCCGGCTGCGGGCGACGATCGACGAGCTCGATGCCGAGCGCGGCACGATGGGCAACCACGCGTTCTACCTGTCGATTCCGCCGAAGGCGTTCGACACGGTCGCGCAGCGGCTGCTCAAGTCGGGGCTCGTGGACGACAGCGCCGACGGCGACCAGTGGCGTCGCGTCGTGATCGAGAAGCCCTTCGGCCACGATCTCGAGTCCGCGCGCGAGCTCAACGACTCCCTCGAGGCGGCCTTCCCCGCCGACTCGATCTTCCGGATCGACCACTACCTCGGCAAGGAGACCGTCCAGAACATCCTGGCGCTCCGCTTCGCCAACGAGCTGTACGAGCCGATCTGGAACCGCAACTACGTCGACCACGTCCAGATCACCATGGCGGAGGACATCGGCGTCGGGGGCAGGGCCGGCTACTACGACGGCGTCGGCGCCGCGCGCGACGTCATCCAGAACCACCTCCTCCAGCTCCTCGCCCTCACGGCGATGGAGGAGCCCATCAGCCTCTCCGCCGCCCATCTGCGCGCGGAGAAGGAGAAGGTGCTCGCCGCCGTCCGGCTGCCGCACGATCTCTCCACCGCCACGGCGCGCGGGCAGTACGCCGGCGGCTGGCAGGGCGGCGAGAAGGTGTCCGGCTTCCTGGACGAGGACGGGATGAACCCGGAGTCGACCACCGAGACCTACGCCGCGATCAAGCTCGGGATCGACACGCGCCGCTGGGCCGACGTCCCCTTCTACCTCCGCACGGGAAAGCGCCTCGGGCGCCGCGTGACGGAGATCGCCGTCGTGTTCAAGAAGGCGCCGGGCGAGCTGTTCTCCCCGGACCACGGCACCGAGCTCGGCCAGAACGCGCTCGTGATCCGCGTGCAGCCGGACGAGGGCGTCACGATCCGCTTCGGCTCCAAGATCCCGGGCAACGGCACGCACGTGCGCGACGTCACGATGGACTTCGGCTACGGCCATGCGTTCACCGAGGCGAGCCCCGAGGCGTACGAGCGGCTCATCCTCGACGTCCTCCTCGGTGATCCCCCGCTGTTCCCGCGCCAGGAGGAGGTCGAGCAGTCGTGGCGCATCCTCGACCCCGTCGAGCGGCACTGGGCCGAGATCGACGCCGCGACCGACCAGCCCCAGCTCGAACAGTACGCACCCGGCTCGTGGGGCCCGCCCTCCGCGGACTCCCTGCTCGCCCGCGATGGACGCGTCTGGAGGCGCCCGTGATCCACGATCTGCCCGACACCACCACCTCCCAGGTCGCGAAGGCCCTGGTCAGCATGCGCGAGGAGGGCGGCGCCGTCGCCCTCGGTCGCGTGCTTACCCTCGTCATCGCCTCGCCGGGCGACCTCGACGAGAGCGCGATCGAGGCGGCGAACGCCGCCAGCGGCGAGCACCCGATGCGCGTCATCGTCCTCACCACGGACGCGGACGCGGAGACGCGTCTGGACGCGCAGATCCGCGTCGGCGGCGACGCGGGCGCGAGCGAGGTCATCGTCCTGCGCGCCGGCGGCGAGACCGCCAGCAACGAGGAGAGCCTCGTCACGGGGCTTCTGCTGCCCGACGCGCCGGTCGTCGTGTGGTGGCCGGGCCAGCCGCCGACCGATCCGGCCGCCAGCGACCTCGGCCGGATCGCCCAGCGCCGCATCACGGACACGGCGACGGCCGCCTCCAAGCGCGAGCGTCTCCAGCTCCTCCGCGACGCGTACACGCCGGGCGACACGGATCTCGCCTGGACGAGGCTCACCCGCTGGCGCGAGCAGCTCGCATCGGTGCTGGACCAGCCGCCGTTCGAGGGCGTCGTCTCCGCCGAGGTCCGCGGGGCGGGCGAATCGCCGTCGACGGCCCTGCTGGCCGCCTGGCTCGGCATGGCACTCGACATCCCGGTCGACTGGCACGCCGAGCCCAAGGCGGAGTGGGACCACGGCATCCGCTCCGTACGGCTCGGACGGGCCTCCGGCGACATCGTGCTGGAGCGCCAGGGGGACGCCGACGCGCTCCTGACGCAGCCGGGGCAGCCAGACCATGAGCTGCACCTCCCCCGCCGCTCGCTGCGCGAGTGCCTCGCCGAGGAGCTGCGCCGCCTCGATCCCGACCTGCTCTACGGGCGCGTGCTCACGGAGGGCTGGCCGCGGCTGACACCGCCGGTCACGGCGGAGGAGTCGTCATGACCGCCGAGGCGCCCGCGATCGGGGTCGCGGTCGAGTCGGACAAGGGCGCGCTGGCGGAAGCGGTTGCGAACCGCTTCGTCGGCGCGCTCGCGCAGCTGACCCAGTCGGAGCCCGTCGTCCACGTCTCGCTCACGGGCGGCTCGATGGGCGCCGCCGTGCTCGAGCGGGTCGCGGAGCACCCGGGGAAGGCGATGATCGACTGGGGGCGCGTGCACCTCTGGTGGAGCGACGAGCGCTTCCTCCCGCGCGACGACGCCGAGCGCAACGCGCTGCAGGCGCGGCGGGCGCTGATCGATCGCGTCGAGATCCCCGCCGACAACGTCCACGAGCCGGCCGCCTCCGATGACGGCGTCACGCTCGACGAAGCCGCCGCCGCCTATGCCGCGGAGCTGGCCGCCCACGGTCGCGACGGGGCGCCGTCCCCGGAGTTCGCCGTCTGCTTCCTCGGCGTCGGGCCGGACGGGCACATCGCGTCGCTGTTCCCCGACCGGGGCGAGGTGCAGGTCGCGGAGGCGACCGTGCTGGCGGTGCGCGAGTCCCCCAAGCCCCCGCCGGAGCGGATCACCTTCACGCGCCCCGTCATCAACACGTCGCGCCGCGTGTGGCTGGTCGCGGCCGGTTCGGACAAGGCCCCGGCCCTCGGGCTCGCGCTCGCAGGCGCGAGCTGGTTCAGCGTGCCGGCGGCCGGCGTCCGAGGCACGGAGGAGACCGTCGCCTGGCTCGACCGCGAGGCGGCATCCGACATCCCCGAGGACCTCCTCGACGACTGACGGACGCGGCTGCTACTCGCCGCGGCGCTCGCGGACCTTCTGCAGCGCCTCGTCGAGGAGCTCGTCCGCCTCGGCGTCGCTGCGGCGCTCCTTCACGTAGGCGAGGTGCGTCTTGTACGGCTCGTTCTTGGCGCCCTCCGGCGGGTTGTTCTTGTCGCGCCCCGCGGGCAGCCCCGACTTCGGATGGTCGATGACGTCCGGGATGTCCTCGTCCGCGACGTCGGCGGAGAAATGCCGCACGGCCTCGTTGCCCAGCGTGTCCCAGTAGGACACCGCGCGTCGCTTCGCGTGATGCCCGTGATCCTGCTCGCCCATGGGTCCAGACCCGACGCGGGTCCCCCGGATCGCGCTTCCGCCCTGCGCCATCTCAGATCACCTGGAACTTGGTGATGAGCCCCAGCGCGACGATCGAGAGGAACCACACGAGCGCCACGACCACGGTGATGACGTTCAGGTTGCGCTCCGCGACGCCGGAGGAGCCGACCGCCTGCGTCATCCCGCCGCCGAACATGTCGGACAGCCCGCCGCCGCGTCCGCGGTGCAGGAGGATGAAGAAGGTCAGGATCAGGCTCGTCACGCCCAGAAGGACCTGAAGGATGAATTCGAGAACAGCCACGAGGACCTACCTTACACTCCGACGTGCTTCTGGAAGCGGATGATCGAGGCGAACTCCTCGACCTTGAGACTCGCCCCGCCGACGAGCGCGCCGTCGACGTCGGGCTCGCGGAGGAAGCTCGCGATGTTCGCGGCCTTGACCGATCCGCCGTAGAGGATGCGCGTCGCGGCACCGGCCTCGTCGCCCAGACGGGCCGTGACGACCTCGCGCAGCTTCCGGCAGACGTCCTGGGCCTGCTCCGGCGTGGCCACCTGGCCGGTGCCGATCGCCCAGACCGGCTCGTACGCGACCACGATCTCGGTGCCGGCTGCGACGCCCTCGAGCGCCTTCTCGAGCTGGGCGACCGGGATCGCGCTCGCACCGTGCTCGTCGAGCTCCTCCTGCGTCTCGCCGACGCAGATGACCGGCACGAGGCCGTGGCGCAGGGCCGCCTGGACCTTGTCCCTGACGACGTCGTCGCCCTCGGCGTGGTACTCGCGGCGCTCCGAGTGGCCGATCAGCACCTGGCTCACGTCGAGCTTCGCGAGGAACGCGCCGGAGATCTCGCCCGTGTACGCGCCGGAGTCCTGCACCGAGAGGTCCTGCGCGCCGAGCGCGAAGTCGATCCGGTCGGCGTCGAGGAGCGTCTGGACGCTGCGCAGGTCGGTGAAGGGAGGGAACACCGACACGTCGACCGAGTCCGCCTCGTGCTTGGCGTCCTTCAGCGCCCAGTGCAGCTTCTGCACGAACGCGACCGCCTGCAGGTGGTCGAGGTTCATCTTCCAGTTGCCCGCGATCAGCGGGGTGCGCGCGTTCACGACGCCCATCCGAGTGCCTCCAGTCCCGGCAGCTTCCTGCCCTCGAGAAATTCCAGGCTGGCTCCGCCGCCCGTCGAGATGTGTCCGAACCGATCGTCGGCGAACCCGAGCTTTCGCACCGCGGCCGCCGAGTCACCGCCGCCCACGACCGAGAGCCCCGACACCTCGGTGAGCGCCTCGGCGACCGCCTTCGTCCCTGCGGCGAACGGCTCCAGCTCGAAGACCCCCATCGGCCCGTTCCAGAACACCGTCTTCGAATCGCGGACCGCCGCGGCGAACGCCTCGGCCGTGGCCGGACCGATGTCGAGCCCGAGGCCGGACGCGCCGAAGGGCGTGTCCTCGATGGCATCGATCGCGGCCACGCGGTGCTCCGCGTCGGCGGAGAAGGCGGAGGCGACCACGACGTCCGTCGGGAGGATCAGCTCGACGCCCTGCGCCGTCGCCTGCTCGAGATAGCGCGTCACCGTCGGGATCTGGTCCTCCTCGAGGAGGGAGGAGCCGATCCGGTGGCCCTGTGCGGCGAGGAACGTGAAGAGCATGCCTCCGCCGATCAGGAGGCGGTCGACGCGCGGGAGTAGGTGGTCGATGACCCCGAGCTTGTCGGACACCTTCGAGCCGCCGAGGACGACGGTGTAGGGCCGCTCCGGGCTCTCCGTGAGCCGGTCGAGCACCTCGAGCTCGCGGGCGATCAGGAGGCCGGCGGCGCTCGGCAGGAGACCCTCGAGGTCGAACACGCTGGCGTGGCGGCGGTGCACGGCACCGAAGCCGTCGGAGACGACCGCGTCGCCCAGGTCGGCGAGGCGGCGGGCGAACGCGCCCCGCTCCGCGTCGTCCTTCGCGGTCTCACCGGCGTTGAAGCGGAGGTTCTCGAGGACGACGACGTCGCCGTCGCCCATCGCCGCCACGGCCGTCTGCGCCGACTCCCCCACCGTGTCCGCTGCGAAGCCCACGGGGCTGCCGAGCAGTTCCCCGAGACGCTCGGCGACCGGGGCGAGGCTGAACTGCGGGTCCGGCTCGCCCTTCGGGCGCCCGAGGTGGGAGCACACGATCACTCGTGCTCCCTCATCGATGAGCGCGCGCAGCGTGGGAAGCGAGGCGCGGATGCGCCCGTCGTCGGCGATCCGGCCGTCCGCGAGCGGGACGTTGAGGTCGCAGCGGACGATGACGCGCCTGCCGCTGAGGGATCCGAGGGAGGTGAGGGTACGCAGTGACATCACCCTCGACTCTACCGTGTCGCCGCGGGTCCCGACGCACACGACGACGCCCGTCGAGCCGCGCGGAGCGCGAGTCGACGGGCGTCGTCGTGCGGTGGGCTCAGAGGCTCTTCGCCACCAGCGTGGTGAGGTCCACGAGGCGGTTCGAGTAGCCCCACTCGTTGTCGTACCAGCTCGAGAGCTTGACCTGCGAGCCGATCACGCGCACGAGGCCCGCGTCGAAGATCGACGAGTGCGGGTCGTGGACGATGTCGGCCGAGACGATCTCGTCCTCGGTGTACTTCAGGATGCCCTTCAGCGGACCGTCGGCCGCGGCCTTGTAGG
>JBQDDT010000067.1:0-7002 GCA_052092505.1 Microbacterium sp.
TCCGCTCGATCCCGCGTTCGACGACGCGGCGCTCGTGGCGCGGCTGGCGCGCACCGGATCGGCCGTCAAGCGCGTGATGCTCGATCAGACGGCGGTCAGCGGCATCGGCAACATCTACGCGGATGAGGCGCTGTGGGCGGCGCGGATCCATCCGGAGACGCCGGGCCGGGCCCTTTCGACCCGGGCGGCGAACCGCCTCATCGCCGAGGTGCGCGCCGTCCTGCACCGCGCGCTCGCGGAGGGTGGAACGAGCTTCGACGCCCAGTATGTGAACGTCAACGGCCGTGCAGGCTACTTCGCGCACTCGCTGAATGCCTACGGGCGCGACGGCGATCCGTGCCCGCGCTGCGGGTCGCCGATCCGCCGCGCGGCGTTCGCGAACCGCTCCTCGCACTTCTGCCCCCGCTGCCAGCGTCGCAGCAGGCCTCGAACTCCCTGAGTCGCCGGCTGCAGACGCCAGCCGAGTCGGGATCGCGGTCTCGATCTCGCTCATGTACGCACACTCTTGAGTACAAACAAGCATTTGTGTTAGCGTGCTCGCGTTCGACCGGATCGGAGGGGTGCGATGAGTGCAGAGGCGGCGCCGGATCTCGACCGCGCGCTTCGTGCGCTGGCCGACGGGAACCGGCGCGCGATCCTTCGCGCGATCCGCTCCGAGCCGCGTCCGGTCGGGATGATCGCCGAGGAGGTCGGCCTCTCGCAGCAGACGGCGTCGCACCACCTGGGCGTGCTCCGCCGGGCCGGGCTCGCGGCAGGCAGCAGGGACGGAACGCGTCACCTCTTCGCTGTCGACACCGACGGGCTCGCGGCGGTCCGCTCCTACCTGGACGACTTCTGGCCGGGGAAGCTGGCCGAACTGAAGGCCGCCATCGAGGCGAGGGAGGGCGGAGAGCGTGGCTGAGTTCCGAGGCTCCATCGAGATCTCCGCTGCGGCCGAGACGGTGTTCGAGTTCCTCACCACCAACGCCGGGATGACGGCGTGGATGGGACAGTACGCCGATCTCGATCCGGTCCAGGGTGGGCACTTCGCGGTGGACATCGCGGGTCACCCGGTGCGGGGCGAGTACCTGCACGTCGAGCGGCCGAGCCGGGTGGTGGTCTCGTGGGGGTTCGCCGGGAGCGACGACCTGCCGGCCGGGAGTTCCACCGTCGAGTTCCGCCTCACTTCGGTCGCCGGGGGCACCCGCGTCGACCTCCGCCACTTCGACCTTCCGGACACGGAGGTGCGGGGCCATGCGGACGGCTGGCGGCACTTCCTGCCCCGTCTCGCCGTGGTCGGCGCGGGCGGCAGCGCCGGAGTCGATGAATGGCGGCCGCTTCCCGACTGAGACATCCACCGCCGCATCGCGGCACGAACGCAGGAGGACCGCATGACGCAGGACACCCCGTACGAGATCGTGAAAAGGTACCACGCCGCATGGACCGGCGGTGACATCGATACGGCGATGACCTTCATCGCCGAGGACATCACCTGCCGCGCGCCAGGAGGCGACCTGCGGGGCAGGGAGGCCTACCGGGAGTTCATCGGCGGGTTCGCGCCGATGCTGACCGGCATCGGCGACATCGCGGAGTTCATCGACGTCGACCGCGTGGCGCTCTTCTACTATCCGCAGACCGCCGCGACGTCGACGGCCCCCGCGGCGGAGCTCTTCACGGTCGAGGGCGGGAGGATCGCGTCGAGTGTGCTGATCTTCGACCGCCTCTCCTACGGTCCGCCAGAGTACAACTGAGGAGGCCCCGATGGCCCCGGAGCAGACCGTGCTCGTGGAGCGCATCCGCGCACTGCTCGCTCGCGAACCGACGATCCGCGAGGTGTCGATGTTCGGTGGCAGATCGGTGATGGTCAACGACAAGATGGTCGTCAGCGCGCTGAAGGACGGCGGCCTCCTCGTGCGCGTCGATTCGGCCAGACACGACGAGCTCCTCCGTCGTCCCGGGGCGACGCAGGCCGAGATGGGGCCGGGTCGGGACATGGGGCCGGGGTGGATCGAGGTCGCGGCCGACGCGATCAGTGCCGAAGCGGGGCTGTCCTGGTGGATCGATGAGGCCATGACGCACAACCGCGCCGTGACGGGCGGGCGGTCGTGAGCAGGTTCGCGGCGTCGACATCGACCCCATGTGCCCCCGTCGACGCCGCCTGACCCGACGAGACCTCCGCGTTCCGCCCGTGGCGCGAGCGTTGCGTTCTCCTGTCAGGTTGGGCAGGGTGGGGGAAACGAAGGGGTTGCATGGATGCCATTGTCTTCTTGCTCATCCTCGTGGTGGCGATCGCCGCGATCTTCTCTCGCAGGACATGGGTGGTGCAGGTGACCTTCGGCGTCGCCTTCGTCTTCGCGCTCGCGCTGTTCCTCCACCACGCCACGGATTCGCTGGGGGTGAGCCTGTGAGCACCGAGGTCCAGCACCCTGATGCGGCGACCGCCCCTGAGCCGGTCGCCCGGCCGGGACTGATCGGTCAGCTCTCGTTCTGGGCGCACGTGGCGTTCATCCTCGCTTACGTGGGCATCCTCAGCACGGCGATGTTCTGGTTCCAGTTCGGGCAGAACGAGTATCCCTGCCCGCTGTGCATCACCCAGCGGATGGCGATGATGCTCGTGACGATCGGGCCGCTCTACGTGGTCGTGCGCGCGCTTCGCGGGCGCAGCTCGCTGACCGCACTCGCCGCGGGCGCAGGCTTCTCCCTTCTCGGCGCCGTCCTCGGGATGGCGATGTCATCGCGCCAGGTGCTGCTGCACATCGCGCCGGGGGACCCGGGATACGGCCAGCCGGTGCTCGGCATGCACCTGTACACGTGGGCCCTGGTGACCTTCGTCGTCGTCGTGGTGTTCTGCGGCGCTGTTCTCGCCTTCGGCCGTTGGACGGTTCCCGTGGCACCGCGAAGCGGATTCCTCCGGACGGTGGTGTGGGTCGTGATCGGGCTCTTCCTCTTCACGATCGCGATCAACGCCGTCGTCGTCTTCATGGAGGCGGGTTGGCACTGGTATCTTCCCGACGACCCGAGCGGGTATCGCCTGTTCGGCGAGTGACGTCCGTCGCGACGCGGGCGTCAGCCGCGCGCGGAGCGTCGCCTCAGCGTCGCGACGAGGTCGAGGGCGTCGCCGGCGAGCTGTGCTGACGTGTCGGCGTCGCGCATCCAGAGGGGCACGGCCGTGGTCGTGATGCCGGACGCGGTCAGTGCCTCGGCGGCGCCGGCGTCCGTCTCGTCGACGAGCCAGCCGTCGAGCAGACCCCCCTGTGCGCGGGCGCCGTAGTGGCGCGCCACAGCCTCGGCGGAGGTGTCGATGCCGGAGGCCGCGAGGCAGACGTCGGCCATGCCGCGCACGACGGATCCGCCGATGATCCCCGAGACGCCGACGACGGGAGCCGCGGCGTCGGCCATGGCCTGTCGCATGCCGGGCACATCCACGACGGGACCGACGGAGACGATCGGGTTGGATGGCGCGATGATGATCGCATCGGCGAGGGCGATCGCGCCGAGTGCGCCGTCGGACGGCGAGGCGTGCTCGATGCCCTGCTGAACGAATCCGGTCGCCGGCAGGGCGGCTCGATGTCGTGCCCACCACTCCTGGAAGTGGATGCTCCCGCCGTCGGCGAGCCGCACGTGCGTGTCGATCGCGTCGTCGGTGGCCGGATGCAGCGTGGCGCCGAGCTCCCAGCGCGCGCCGAGCCGGCGGTAGACCTCGGACACGGTCTCGCCCTCTCGGAGCCAGGCGGTGCGGGCGATGTGGGTGCCGAGGTCGAGGTCGCCGAGCGTGAACCAGTCGGGTGCCGTGCCCCAGGCCGACAGCTCCCGCGACACCCGCTCGGTCTCGTCCGCCCTGCCCCAGCCGCGCTCGGTGTCGTTCACGCCGGCGAGGGCGTAGAGGAGGCTGTCGTGATCGGGAGCGATGCGCAGGCCGGAGACCCACCAGTCGTCTGCCGTGTTCACGACCACATCGATCCGGTGCGCGTCGCCGGAGCGCCGCACCCACTCGCGCAGCCCGCGCACGAAGCGCGCACACCCGACACCGCCGCCGATCACCGCAATCCGCATCCCTCTACGCTAGCCGGGCCCCGACCGGAGCGGCCGGGGCCCTGGCGGATCAGCGCCCCGGCGGGAGGAGATGCACTCCGTGCAGCAGCGCACCTCGCGCGAACGAGGTGTCGGCCGCACGGGCCGCGTACAGCGGGGAGCGCGGATCGAGCGCGAGCTCCGAGATGTGCGGCGTGTGCTCCGGCGCGGGGCGCGTGCTCCAGATGAGCAGAGCGATCCCGACGCGGAGCACCGCGCGGTCGAGGAGCGATTCCCGGGGAACACGCTGCCGGAGCAGCGCGGCGGGGTCCTGCGGCGCGGGGACATCGGATTCCGGGGGATGGACGGGGACGGACAGGTTCATGTCGTGCTCCGAAAGAGTCAGAGAGAAGCGGGTGGTGCCGCGGGGACACCGGGAGCCGGGACGGCGCCGGCGCCGTGAAGGCGCGAAGACGCGGTGTACGGCAGTCGCGACGACTCGGACGTCGCGGGATGACAGACGCCGAGAGTCGGCGCGGCGCGGAGCCTTCTCAGCCCTGCGCGCGGTCGTTCGCTCGTCGCAGGCCTGGGCCGGAAGGCAGCAGGCGATCGTTCTGGATCATCATGGCCTTCCTCCTCTCGGTGTCTGCGGGCGCGATGTGCGCTGAGAACGCTACGGGACGCCCCTGGACCCCGTCAAGGGTTCTGGCGGAGTTCGCGCGGGGCCGCGCCCTTCGCCGGAACGACGCCGGACGCGGATTAGGGTGGAGCGAGGTTTTCCCCTGCGACCAGCGACGAAGGCGAGGAGGTCGGATGCACCTGAAGAGCCTGACGGTCAAGGGCTTCAAGTCGTTCGCGCAGCCGACGACGTTCGTCCTGGAGCCGGGCGTCACCGCGATCGTCGGCCCGAACGGATCCGGCAAGTCGAACGTCGTCGACGCGCTCGCCTGGGTCATGGGGGAGCAGGGCGTCAAGAGCCTGCGCGGCGGCAAGATGGAGGACGTCATCTTCGCCGGCACGGCCACGCGCGGGCCGCTCGGACGCGCGGAGGTCCAGCTCACGATCGACAACGCCGACGGAGCGCTCCCGATCGAGTACAGCGAGGTCACGATCAGCCGCACGCTCTTCCGCAGCGGCCAGAGCGAGTACTCGATCAACGGAGAGACGTGCCGTCTGCTCGACGTCCAGGAGCTGCTGAGCGACTCGGGGCTCGGACGCGAGATGCACGTGATCGTGGGGCAGGGGCGCCTCGATACCGTACTCCAGGCGACGCCGGAGGACCGGCGCGGCTTCGTCGAGGAGGCGGCGGGCATCCTCAAGCACCGGCGCCGCAAGGAGAAGACCCTCCGCAAGCTCGAGGCGATGGAGCAGAACCTCACGAGGCTCAGCGACCTCGCCGGCGAGATCCGACGTCAGCTGAAGCCGCTCGGCCGCCAGGCGGAGATCGCCCGCGAGGCGCAGACGATCGCGGCCGTCGTGCGCGACGCGAAGGCGCGCCTGTTCGCCGACGAGGTCGTGCAGCTGCGCGAGACGCTCGCCGACCACGCCCGCAGCGAGCGCGAGCGCCACACCGAGCGCCTCGTGCTGCAGGAGCGCGCGGGCGAGGTCAAGGCGCGGATCCAGACGCTCGAGTCGAGCGCCGACGCCGCCGAGGTCGATGAGGCCCGCCGCGTCGCGTTCGCGCTCGAGCAGGTGCAGGAGCGCCTGCGCGGGCTCCTCACCCTCGCCTCGCAGCGCCTCGCGCTTCTCGGCGCGGAGGACGAGGACGCCTCGGCGCGGATCACGGTCACGCAGGCCGCGATCGACGAGGCGCGCGCGGAGATCACGGAGATCGGCGACGGGCTCGGCACGGCGCAGGACGAGGTCGTCCAGGCGTCGCGGGAGGTCACATCGGCGCGGGCGGAGCTCGACGCGCTGGACGTCGACATCGCGGAGCAGAGCGCGCTCGTCTCGGAGCACGACATGAGGATCACGACCCTGCGCGGACAGGCGGAGGCCGCGGAATCGGCGCTCGGCGCCGTGCGCCAGGCCGTCGTGCGCCAGCAGGAGCAGCTCGACGAGGCGACGAAGAGGCGCGACGAGGCGACGGCGGCCTACGAGGCGCTCGATGACGCGGACGCGTCGGAAGGGGCGGCCGCGCAGCTCCAGGACGTGTACGAGGAGGCGCAGCAGGCGGCGACGGCCGCCGAGAGCGATGTCGAGCGGCTGCGCGAGGAGCACAGGGCTGCCGAGCGGGAGGCCGACGCGCTCACGGCGAAGGCCGCGGCACTCGGCAGCGCGCTCGACATCGCGAACGGCGCCGCCGAGATCGTCCTGGCGGGAGGCGCGGGGATCCTGGGGCTCGTCGGCGATGCCGTGCAGGTGCGCTCCGGCTTCGAGGCCGCCATCGCGGCGGCCCTCGGCCCGCTCGCGGAAGGGGTGCTCGTCGAGTCGCGGGCGGCGGCGGCCAGGGTGCTCGACGGTGCCGGGGACTCCGGGGTCGTCGACATCGTCATCGCCTCGCCCGAGCGCGAGGAGGCGGGCGCCGCGCCGTCCGAGAACGCAGGGCTCATCCGCGCCGCCGACGTGGTCACGGCCCCCGACGGGGTGCGCGCGATCCTCGCGCACGTCCTCGTCGCCGATGACCTCGGGGCGGCCGTCGACGCGGCGGGAGCGCTGTTCGCAAAGGGAGACTCCGCGCGGCCCACGATCGTGACGCGAGCGGGCGAGGTCGTCACGGAGCACACGCTGCGAGGCGGATCGGGCGAGGGCAGGTCGCGACTCGAGCTGCAGGCGGAGCGCGACGACGCGCTGGCGCGCCTCGAGGGCATCCGAGCGGGAGTCGAGGACCTCGGCGTCCAGCGGCGCGAGGCGACGGACGCGCTGCAGGCCGCGCGATCCCGCTCGAAGGAGGCGCTCGCGGAGCTGCGCCAGCACGACGCCCAGCTCGCGCAGCACGCGGAGCACGTCAACAGGGTGACGGTGCGCTACGAGTCGGCCGTCGCCGAGTGCGAGCGGCTCACGGCGGGGCTG
>JBQDDT010000067.1:7012-14298 GCA_052092505.1 Microbacterium sp.
GGACGCCGATGCGAAGGCCAGGGAGCAGACGGCGGCGCTCGAGAGCGCCCTCGAACAGCCGCGGCCGATCCTCGACGCGTCGGCCCGCGACGGCCTCCTCGCCGCGCTCGAGCAGGCGCGCGAGGGCGAGATGGCGGCGCGGCTCGAGGTCGAGACGCTCCGTGAGCGGGTGCGCGCCGCGGAGAACCGCGCGGTCGGGCTCGAGAAGCAGCGCGACAGGGAGCGCCAGGCCGCCGAGCAGGCGGCGCGGCGCGCGGTGATCCGGCGGCGGCAGCGGGAAGCGGCCCAGGGCGTCGTCGACGCGCTCCCCGTGCTCATCGAGTCCGTCGATCGCTCCGTCGCGGAGGCCCGCGTGGCGCTCGCCGACGCGGAGAAGGCGCGGGCGGCGCAGTCGGAGGAGCTCGCCGAGGCCCGCCGGCAGGAGAGCCAGCTCCGGGAGCGCCTCGCCGGGCTGACCGAGAGCGTCCACGGGCTCGAGCTGCAGATCCACGAGAAGAAGCTCCACCTCACGAGCCTCCTCGAACGGGTCTCCAGCGAGCTCGCGCTCGGGGAGGAGGTGCTCGTCGCGGAGTACGGTCCCGATCAGCCGGTCCCGCGCGACATCGCCGACATCACCCCGGCGCGCGAGGCGGGCGAGCTGATCCGCGACGCCGACGACCTCTCGGCTGACGGCGTCGACGACGCTGAGGAGAGCACCTCCGAGGAGGGCGCGCCGGCCGAGGTGGGCGGCGACGTCGATCCGGAGGCGGACGAGCCGCAGACGATCCCATACGACCGGCGGATGCAGGAGCGGCGCCTGCGCGACGCGGAGCGCAAGCTCGCCCAGCTCGGCAAGGTGAATCCGCTCGCGCTGGAGGAGTTCGCCGCGCTCGAGCAGCGCCACGCCTTCCTCACCGAGCAGCTCGATGACCTCGTCCAGACGCGCAAGGACCTCCTGACGATCATCGAGGACCTCGACGAGCGGATGCAGTCGATCTTCGCGGACGCGTTCGAGGACACCAAGCGGGCGTTCGGCGAGGTCTTCCCGATCCTCTTCCCCGGAGGCGCCGGCTCGATCGCGCTGACGAACCCCGACGACA
Organism: Microbacterium sp.; assembly: GCA_052092505.1. GTDB lineage: Bacteria > Actinomycetota > Actinomycetes > Actinomycetales > Microbacteriaceae > Microbacterium. The sequence goes on from JBQDDT010000067.1 coordinate 8,092, forward strand.
TGCTCACGACCGGCATCGAGGTGTCGGTGCGTCCGGCCGGCAAGAAGATCGAGCGGCTGTCCCTGCTGTCCGGCGGGGAGCGCTCCCTCGCGGCGGTCGCGTTGCTGACCGCGATCTTCAAGGCGCGCCCCAGCCCGTTCTACATCCTCGATGAGGTCGAGGCCGCGCTCGACGACGCGAACCTCGGGCGTCTCCTCGGGGTGTTCGAGACGCTGCGCGAGAGCAGCCAGCTCATCGTGATCACGCACCAGAAGCGCACGATGGAGATCGCCGACGCACTGTACGGCGTCTCGATGCGGCAGGACGGCGTCTCGGCCGTCGTCGGGCAGCGCATCAGCGAGCGCGCGACGGCATGACCCCGGCGGAGGCCTTCGACGCTCTCGCCCCGCGCCTGCGTCGCCGTCCCGACGTCGAGGCGCACGACCTCGTCGCCGCCGACGCGAGCGACCGGCTGCTCCTCGCCTCCTCGGGCCTCGATGACGCCCCCGGGTCCGAGGTGACCGTGATCGGCGACCGCCACGGCGCGCTCGCCCTGTCCCTGGCGCGGGCGGGCGAGACCGTCCGCGTGCATCAGGACGCGCTCGCGGGGGAACGGGCGGCGCGGCGGAACGCGGTGGATGCCGGCATGGCCGAAGACGCCGCCGATCCTGACGCGGTCGTCGTCCCCGAGATCACCTGGCATGGGCTGGACGCCTCGCTGGCGTCGGGGGCTACGCTCGTGCTTCTCCAGCTGCCCAGGGCGCTCGATGCTCTCGACGAGATCGCCGGGCTCGTCGCGGCGCACGCCGACCCGCGCGTCGAGCTCGTCGCGGTGGGGCGCGTGAAGCACATGAGCCTCGCGATGAACGACGTGCTCGCGGGGCACTTCCGCCTCGTCTCCGCCGATCGGGGAGTCGGCCGCTCTCGCATCCTGCGGGCGTCCGAGCCCGTGGGCGCTCGCGGTGCGCCGTGGCCGCGCCGCGAGCGCGATGCCGCCACCGGTCTCACGGTCTGCGCGCACGGGGCGGCGTTCGCCGGCGCCAGGGTGGACATCGGCACCCGTCTGCTCCTGTCGGCCCTTCCCGACGCGCCAGAGGCCCCCCTCGCGATCGACCTGGGCTGCGGAAGCGGGGTCCTCGCTGCGGCGTACGCCCGCGCCCACCCGCGGGCGCGCGTGCTCGCGACGGACCAGTCGTGGGCGGCCGTCGCGTCGGCGACGGCGACGGCGGAGGCGAACGGCGTCGCGCGTCGGGAACCGGACGGGGCGGGAGTCGGCGTCGTGCGGGACGACGGGCTCGGCGGATGCGCCGACGAGACGGCCGATCTCATCCTGCTCAATCCGCCGTTCCACTCCGGGGCGGCGGTGACGACGCGGATCGGGCCGCGCCTGTTCGCCGATGCCGCACGCGTCCTCCGGCCGGGCGGCGAGCTCTGGTGCGTGTGGAACTCGCACCTGCGGTATCGGCCGGAGCTCGAGCGGATCGTCGGACCGACCCGCCAGGTCGCGCGCGACGCGAAGTTCACCGTGACGGCATCGACGCGCCCCGAAACGGCCGCGCGCCGCCCCGGCACCATAGGATCGAGCCATCGTCCGAAGGAGGCGCCATGACCGACCAGGTCGCCATCGTCTGGAATCCGAGCAAGACATCCCGCGAGGAGCTCGACAGCGCCCTCGCGGCCGCGCGGAAGAGCACGGGATCCGAAGCGGAGGTCTCCTGGTTCGAGACCTCCCGCGACGATCCTGGCCGAGGCGCGGCGGAACGCGCGATCGCCGACGGGGCGGACGTCGTCATCGCGGCAGGGGGCGATGGGACGGTCCGCGCGGTCGCGGAGGCCGTGGCCGGTGCCGAGGGCGTCGAGCTCGCCGTGGCGCCGCTCGGCACGGGCAACCTCCTCGCGCGGAACCTCCAGATCCCGCTCGCCGACCTCGCCGCCGCGCTCACCCGCGCGCTGGGGGAGAAGGGCTCGCCGATCGACATCGGCTGGATCCGCGCCGATGAGGGGGAGTGGAACGCGTTCGCGGTGATGGCGGGCTTCGGCATCGATGCGCACATGATCACCGAGACCGACGACGACCTGAAGGATCGTGTCGGCTGGCTCGCCTATGTCGAATCGCTCGGTCGCGCCGTCTCCTCCAGCGAGGTCATCGACATCCGCATGGCACTGGACGGCGAGCCGCTCACCGAGGCGCGCGCACACACCCTGATGGTCGGCAACTGCGGCACCGTGCAGGGCGGCATCACCCTCCTGCCCGACGCGGATCCCCGTGACGGCGAGCTCGACGTGCTCGCCCTCGGCGCAGAGAATCTCGGCGGATGGCTTGACACGATGCGCAACATGCTCTGGGACAACGGCGTGCGCCGCTACCTGCCGGGAGGCAGCGACCGCGCGGAGAGCAGCGCATCGGCTGCCCATCATCGGGCGACGCGCGTGCGGGTCGAGCTCGACGAGCCGCGCGTGATCGAGATCGACGGCGACACGCTGGGCGAGGCGTCGACGGTCGAGATCGAGCTCCAGCCGGAGGCGCTGCGCGTGCGGTGACGTCCACGGCACGGCCTAGGCTGGGGGCATGGCGGAGAAGTGGTCACTGGGTCGCGCCCTGCGCGGCATGTTCGTCCGGCCGACGATCGACGAGACGACGTGGGAGGACCTCGAGACCGCCCTCATCACGGCCGACTTCGGGCCCGACATCACCGAGGCGATCGTCGACGACCTCCGCGACAAGGTCGCGCGGTTCGGCACGACGGATCCGGCCGACCTCAAGCGGATGCTCCGCGAGACGCTGGAGGAGCGCTTCGCCGCCTTCGACACGACGCTGAAGCTCACGGAGCGGCCGGCGGTCGTGCTCGTCGTCGGCGTCAACGGGGTGGGCAAGACGACGACGATCGGCAAGTTCGCGAGCTTCCTCGGGCGCTACGGGCGATCGATCGTGGTCGGCGCGGCCGACACCTTCCGCGCGGCGGCCGTCGAGCAGCTGGCGACGTGGGCCGAGCGGGGCGGTGCCCAGATCGTGCGACCGGAGAAGGAGGGCCAGGACCCGGCGTCCGTCGCCTTCCAGACGATCGACTACGCCAAGCGCACCGGCACCGAGATCGTCCTGGTCGACACAGCCGGCCGTCTGCACACGAAGGCCGGGCTCATGGACGAGCTCGAGAAGGTCCGGCGCGTCATCGAGAAGCAGGCGCCGATCAGCGAGGTGCTCCTCGTCCTCGATGCGACGACAGGGCAGAACGGCGTGATGCAGGCCGAGGCGTTCCTCCAGCACGCTGGCGTGACGGGGCTCGTCATCTCCAAGCTCGACGGATCGGCCAAGGGCGGGTTCGTGCTGGCGGTGCAGGAGCGGACGGGGCTGCCCGTGAAGCTCCTCGGACAGGGCGAGGGGATCGGCGACCTCACGGGCTTCACGCCGCACGTGTTCGTCGAGCAGCTCATCGACTGACGGCGGCTCGCCACGGCGCCGACATCGATCGGGTAAACCTGCTGACATGTCGAGGGCCGAAGTGATTGGATAGCGCCATGGCACTCGAACACGACTTCTTCGGTCTCCTCGAGTCGGGCCCCGACGGGTCGGTCTTCTGGTCGGAGACCGTAGAACTGGGCGACCAGACCGTGGCCGTCGACCTCACCGCGCCGGATCAGGACGACGTGTCGCAGGACGCGCTCGATGCGGCCGCCGCGATCGTCGCGAGCATCGAGGAGATCGATCGCCGGGGCCGCATCGCGATGCTCGGCGAGGTGGACAACCGCGCCAGCGAGGTCACCGAGTACATCCTCATGCAGCAGGACCAGCTGGGCGACGAGCTCGAGGACCTCCTCGTCGACGTCTCCGGCGACCTCGCCGTCGACATCATCCGCTCCATGCAGCTGACGAGCGTGACGATCCTCGCCGACGAGCACGGCGGGTCCGACCCGTTCGCCGTGTTCGAGTACGCGCTCGACCCCGACGCGACCGACGACGTGCTGCTGGTGAACCTGGCGGGCGACGGCGAGATCCTCTCCGTCACGAGCGCCGACTGACCGGCTGGGCCGGTCTCAGCGGCCGGCGGCGATGAGCTCCGCCGTGAAGGCGTGCTGCGGGCGGGCGTAGACCTCCTCGGTCGGCCCGGTCTCGACGATGCGGCCATCGCGCATCACGGTGACGCGGTCGCTGACGCGCCGGACGACGGCGAGGTCGTGCGAGATGAAGACCATCCCGATCCCGGATTCGCGCTGCAGGGTGAGGAAGAGATCGAGGATCCCCGCCTGGGTCGTGACGTCGAGGGCCGAGACCGGCTCGTCGCAGACGAGGACGTCGGGCAGGGCCGCGAGGGCCCTGGCGATCGCGACCCGCTGGCGCTGGCCGCCGGAGAGGGTGGCGGGTCGTCGGGGCAGCAGAGCCGGATCGAGCCCGACCCGCTCCAGCAGCGCGGCGGGCGCGTCGGCGTCGCCGCGCCGGGCGAGCCGCAGGATCCGCTCGACCGAGTGGCGCGGATCGAACGAGCCGAGGGGGTCCTGGGGGACGAGGCGGATCTGCGGGGCGGGGGAGACGAAGGCGACCTCGCCCTCATCGGGGCGCTCGGCCCCGATGAGGAGCCGCGCGAGCGTCGACTTGCCCGAGCCGGATTCGCCCACGATCCCGAGCACCTCGCCGGCCGCGAGCTCGACGTCGGCCCGATCGACCGCGACCACGTCGCCGTACCGGCGGGTGACGCCCGCCGCCGAGATGCACCGAGACCCGGGTTCCGCGCCCCAGTTTCGATGCATCTCGCGAGTTTCGGTGCCTCTCGCGGGCTGGGGTGGGGCTGGTCGGGGCGAAGGAGGCTTGGGTCCGGAGGGGATCGCGGCCAGGAGGGCGCGGGTCGTGGGGTGCGCCGGAGCATCGATCACGTCGCCGAGGGCGCCCTGCTCCACGATCCGGCCGGCATCGAGCACAGCGATCCGGTCGGCGACGCGGGCGACGGCGCGCAGATCGTGGCTGATGAGCACGAGGGCCGTCCCCTCGTCGCGGAGACGCCCGAACAGTTCGAGCACCCGCGCGGCGGTCGTCGCGTCGAGCGCTGTCGTCGGCTCGTCGGCGACGATGAGCGGAGCGTGGCCGACGAGCGCCGAGGCGATCAGCGCGCGCTGGCGCATGCCGCCGGAGAGCTGGCCGGACCGGCGGCGCAGCAGCGTGTCGGGCTCGGGGAGCCCCGCGGCCGCCAGCGCCGACACGATGCGCGAGCGCCGCTCCCCGCGGGGCACGCGCTGCGCGGCCAGCGTCTCGCCGACCTCTGCCTCCATCGTGCGGAGGGGGTCGAGCGACTGGAGCGCGTCCTGCAGGACGAGCGCCACGTCCCGTCCGCGCATCCGTCGCCGCGCCCCGCGCCCCGCACGCGTGAGGTCGGTGCCGGCCAGCCGCAGCGTCTGCGCGCGCACCGTCGCCCCCCGATCGTCCTGAGTGAGCCCGAGGAGCGTCCGTGCGAGCACCGACTTTCCGGCCCCGGACTCGCCGACGATCGCGAGACACTCGCCCGGCGCGACCGCGAGGTCGACGCCGCGGACGACCTCGCCCGCACCGGGGAGCGCGACCGTGAGCCCGGCGGCCTCGAGGATCGGGGTCATCTCGCGCCTCCCGACAGCCGGCGTCCGAGGACGGTCAGCGCCGTCGCCGTCGCGACGATCGCGAGGCCGGGGAACACGGTCATCCACCAGGCCGACGCGATGTAGATGCGGCCGGCGTTGAGCATCGCCCCCCACTCGGGGGAGGGCGGCGGGGAGCCGAGGCCGAGGAAGCTGAGCGCCGAGACCCAGACGATCGCCTGTCCGACGCCGAGCGTCGCGGTCGCGATGAGCGGCCACAGCGTGTTGGGTGCGATGTGCCGCCAGAACACGCGCAGGGCTCCGACGCCCTCCAGCCGCGCATACCCGACGTAGTCGCTGCGGGCGACCCCTCGCACCCTCGTGCGCAGGATGCGGGCGTACCCCGGCGCCGTGGCGAGGCCGATCGCGAGGACGGACGGCCACGTGCCCGGCCCGAGCACGGCGACGAGCAGGAGCGCCATGACGAGCGTCGGGAGCGAGAAGAGCACCTCGATGATCCGGCCGAGCCCCGCGTCGAGCCAGGCGGGCCCGAGGGCGGCGGCGAAGCCGAGCACGAGGCCCAGGCCGATCCCGATCCCGGTCGCGGCCAGCCCGATCCCAGCGGAGGCCGCTGTGCCGTGCACGATCCGGGTGAGCATGTCGCGCCCCGACTCGTCGGAGCCGGCGGGG
>JBQDDT010000068.1:0-14284 GCA_052092505.1 Microbacterium sp.
CGTCTGGCGCGTCATCGGAGGCTGGCGCGGCGTCGCCGAGTCGGTCCTGCCGCTGCTGGGATTCGTGATCGCGTACACGACGACGGATCAGCTGCTCCTCTCGCTCGCGATCTCGGTCGGTCTGGCCGCGGTGTTCACCGTCATCAGGCTCGCGATGAAGTCCCCGCCGATCGCCGCGCTGTCCGGGCTGGTCGCCGCCGTGATCGCGGCGGGACTGCCGCTGTTCACGGGGCGCGCCGCCGACCAGTTCGTCGTCGGCTTCATCACGAACATCGCCTACGGGGCGGCGTTCCTCATCTCGGCGCTCGTCCGCTGGCCGCTGATCGGCGTCGTGGTCGGCTTCCTGGTCGGCGAGGGGCTCGCGTGGCGCGACGACCGTCGGAAGCGGCGCGTGTTCTTCTGGCTCTCGATCGCCTGGGCCGCGCTGTTCGGCCTCCGGCTCGCGGCGCAGCTCCCGTTCTACTTCGCCGGCGACGTGGCGACGCTCGGCACGGTGAAGATCATCATGGGGATCCCGTTCTTCGCCGTCCTCCTGGCGGGAACCTGGCTCGCCGCCCGGCGCCTGTATCCGCGCGAGGACGCCGATGCGCGGGGGAGCGCAGAGCCCCGCGGCTGACGCTCGTCCTCGCCGCCGCCGACCCTCTGTACAACGGGGGTGGTCAATGCTATGCCGAGGATGAGGCATAATGGATTTATCTTGACATCAAGATAAATCTCCCACCTGACACGGCCTGGTTCTCCGGGTCCGGGGTTAGGCGTCCCTTGCTGGCAGCACGACCGCGCGAGGGGCAGGATGAGGAGAAGTCGGCGGTCGATTCCGAAGGAGACGAATCCGGTGTCCACGGTGAACAGCTTCGGTGCCAAGAGCACCCTGACGGTCGGCAGCACCGACTACGAGATCTATCGGATCGACACGGTCGACGGGCACGAGAAGCTGCCGTACAGCCTCAAGGTCCTCCTCGAGAACCTGCTCCGCACCGAGGACGGCGCGAACGTCACGAAGCAGCAGATCAGCGCGCTCGGCGACTGGGACCCGACGGCGGATCCCAACACGGAGATCCAGTTCACGCCGGCGCGTGTGGTCATGCAGGACTTCACCGGCGTGCCCTGCATCGTCGATCTCGCCACGATGCGCGAGGCCGTGACGGCCCTCGGCGGCGACGCCGACAAGATCAACCCGCTCTCGCCGGCCGAGATGGTCATCGACCACTCCGTCATCGCCGACCTGTTCGGGCGCGAGGACGCGCTGGAGCGCAACGTCGAGATCGAGTACGAGCGCAACGGCGAGCGCTACCAGTTCCTGCGCTGGGGGCAGACCGCCTTCGACGACTTCAAGGTCGTCCCGCCGGGCACGGGGATCGTCCACCAGGTGAACATCGAGCACCTCGCCAAGGTCATCTACGACCGCGAGGCGGACGGCGTGCTGCGCGCCTACCCCGACACGTGCGTCGGCACCGACTCGCACACGACGATGGTCAACGGCCTCGGCGTGCTCGGCTGGGGCGTCGGCGGCATCGAGGCCGAGGCGGCGATGCTCGGCCAGCCGGTCTCCATGCTCATCCCGCGCGTCGTCGGGTTCAAGCTCACGGGCGACATTCCGTCCGGGGTCACAGCGACCGACGTCGTGCTCACGATCACCGACATGCTGCGCAAGCACGGCGTGGTCGGGAAGTTCGTCGAGTTCTACGGCGAGGGCGTCGGCGCGGTGCCGCTCGCCAACCGCGCGACGATCGGCAACATGAGCCCCGAGTTCGGCTCGACGGCGGCGATCTTCCCGGTCGACGACGTCACACTGGACTACCTGCGCCTCACCGGCCGCGACGAGCAGGCGGTCGCCCTCGTCGAGGCCTACGCGAAGGAGCAGAAGCTCTGGCACGACCCGTCGGTCGACCCGGTCTTCAGCGAGTACCTCGAGCTCGATCTCGGCACCGTCGTGCCCTCGATCGCCGGGCCGAAGCGCCCGCAGGACCGGATCCTCCTCTCCGAGGCGAAGTCGCAGTTCGAGCAGGACATCGTCAACTACGCCGACCCGTCGACGACCGACGACATCGTCGATCTCGAGTCGAAGCACTCGTTCCCCGCATCCGACCCCGGCGCGGTCCCCGGCGACGAGGACCACGACACGCGTCCCGTGCACATCTCGAGCGGCGTGAGCAACGTCTCCAAGCCGGTCGCGGTGACCTCCTCCGGTGGTGAGCGCTACATCCTCGACCATGGCGCGGTCACGCTCGCGGCGATCACGTCGTGCACCAACACGTCGAACCCGTCGGTCATGATCGCGGCGGGTCTCCTCGCCCGCAAGGCGCGGCAGAAGGGCCTGAAGCAGAAGCCCTGGGTGAAGACCACGCTCGGCCCCGGTTCGAAGGTCGTCACCGACTACTACGAGCGCTCTGGCCTCGACCAGGACCTCGAGGGGCTCGGCTTCTACACGGTCGGCTACGGCTGCACGATCTGCATCGGCAACTCCGGCCCGCTGATCACCGAGGTCTCCGAGGCGATCAACGACAACGACCTCGCGGTGACGGCGGTGCTCTCGGGCAACCGCAACTTCGAGGGCCGGATCAGCCCGGACGTGAAGATGAACTACCTCGCGTCGCCGCCGCTGGTCGTCGCCTACGCGCTGGCGGGGTCGATGCACTTCGACTTCGACACCGACGCCCTCGGCACCGACGAGGACGGCAACGACGTGTTCCTGCAGGACATCTGGCCGTCGCCGGACGAGGTGCAGGAGATCATCGACGCGTCGATCTCGCGCGAGCAGTTCATCAACCAGTACGCGACCGTCTTCGACGGCGACGAGCGCTGGCGCAACCTCCCGACGCCGACCGGCGCCACCTTCGAGTGGGACGACCAGTCGACGTACGTGCGCAAGCCTCCGTACTTCGACGGGATGACGCTCGAGCTCACGCCGGTGAAGGACATCGTCGGCGCCCGCGTGATGGCCAAGCTCGGCGACTCGGTCACGACCGACCACATCTCGCCCGCCGGCGCGATCAAGGCCGACACCCCGGCCGGTCGCTACCTCACGGAGCACGGGATCGACCGCAAGGACTTCAACTCCTACGGCTCGCGCCGCGGCAACCACGAGGTGATGATCCGGGGGACGTTCGCGAACATCCGCCTGCGCAACCAGCTCCTCGACGGCGTGGAGGGCGGCTACACCCGCGACTTCACCCAGGCGGAGGGTCCGCAGTCGTTCATCTACGACGCGTCGCAGAACTACCAGGAGCAGGGCATCCCACTCGTCGTCCTCGGCGGCAAGGAGTACGGCTCCGGCTCGTCGCGCGACTGGGCGGCGAAGGGCACGAGCCTCCTGGGCGTGCACGCCGTGATCACCGAGAGCTTCGAGCGGATCCACCGCTCGAACCTCATCGGGATGGGCGTCGTCCCGCTGCAGTTCCCCGAGGGCGAGTCGGCCGACTCGCTCGGGCTGGACGGGACCGAGGTGTTCTCGATCACCGGCCTGGAGCAGCTCAACGAGGGCACGACGCCGAAGACGGTGCACGTCACGGCGGAGCCGAGCGAGCACTCGCCCGAGGGCAAGCAGACGGTCGAGTTCGACGCGGTCGTCCGCATCGACACCCCCGGCGAGGCCGACTACTACCGCAACGGCGGCATCCTGCAGTACGTGCTGCGCAGCCTGGTCTGACCGGACCTGCCGAGCGCTGAGGGCTCCCCGCCCGCCCCCGTGGCGGGTCAGGGGAGCCCTTCGTCTGCGCGAGCCGTTCTCGCGCGCGGCCCCGCGTGCGGACGGCATCCTCCAGGAAGAAGGGCGTAGCCTCAGGTTATGACTGTGTTGGACGGCATCGAGGGCCCGCAGGATCTGGACGGCCTCGACGCGGATCAGCTCGAGCAGCTGGCCGCGGACATCCGCGAGTTCCTCGTGGCCAACGTCTCCCGCACCGGGGGGCATCTCGGCCCGAACCTCGGCGTCGTCGAGCTCACGATCGCGCTGCACCGGGTCTTCGAGTCCCCGCGCGATCCGATCGTCTTCGACACCGGTCACCAGTCCTACGTGCACAAGCTCCTGACGGGGCGCCAGGACTTCTCCGGGCTGCGTGCGCGGGGCGGCCTCGCCGGCTACCCGCAGCGCTCAGAGAGCGAGCACGACGTCGTGGAGTCGTCGCACGCGTCCAGCTCGCTGAGCTGGGCGGACGGCATCTCGCGCGCGTTCGCGCTCACGGGGCGCTCCGACCGTCACGTCGTCGCCGTCATCGGCGACGGCGCCCTCACGGGAGGGATGACGTGGGAGGCGCTCAACAACATCACCGACGACAACGACCGCAACCTCGTCATCGTCATCAACGACAACGGGCGCTCCTACGCGCCGACGATCGGCGGCGTCGCTCGCTATCTCAACCGGGTGAGGACGGGCGGGGTGTATCGCTCGCTCGATGAGACCTCCGGCCGGATGGCCGGGCGCTTCGGGGCGATCGGCCGCGCGCTGTACCGCGGCGTCCGCGGCGGCACGCGCGGGTTCCTCGCGCGCTTCGCCAACCACAATCCGCTGTACTCCCAGCTCGGGATCAAGTACCTCGGCCCCGTCGACGGCCATGACCTCTCGGCGATGACCGAGGCGCTCTCGCTCGCGAAGTCGTACGGCGCTCCGGTGATCGTGCACGCGATCACGGAAAAGGGACGCGGCTATCAGCCGGCCCTCGATGACGAGGCCGACCAGTTCCACTCCGTGGGGCGGATCGACGCCGGCACCGGCACGCCCGTCTCCAGCGGCTCCGCACCGTCGTGGACCGACGTGTTCGCCGACGAGCTCGTGCGGATCGGCGCCGAGCGCGACGACGTCATCGCGATCACGGCCGCGATGCTGCGGCCGACGGGGCTCGCGCCGTTCGCCGAGCGCTTCCCCGATCGCGTCTACGACGTCGGGATCGCCGAGCAGCACGCGGCCGCCTCGGCCGCCGGTCTCGCGTACGGCGGTCTGCACCCGGTCGTCGCCCTCTACTCCACCTTCGTGGGCCGCGCGTTCGATCAGGTCCTCATGGACGTGGCACTGCACCGCGCCGGCGTGACCTTCGTGCTCGACCGGGCCGGCGTGACGGGGCCGGACGGGCCGAGCCACCACGGCATGTGGGACCTCGCTCTGCTGCACATCGTCCCCGAGATCCGGATCGCGGCCCCCCGAGACGAGGAGCGCGTGCGCGAGGAGCTCCGGGAGGCGGTCGCGACCCCGGAGGCGCCGACGGTCGTGCGCTACTCGAAGGGCTCCGTTCCCGAGACGATCGATGCGCTCGAGCGGCTCGACGACGGGGTCGACGTGCTCTCGCGCGACGAGACGGAGGACGTGCTGATCGTGGGGATCGGCCCGTTCGCCGGGCTCGCGCTCGACGTAGCGGAGCGACTGCGCGCGCAGGGCATCGGGGCGACCGTCGTCGACCCGCGCTGGGTGGTTCCCGTGCCCTCATCCGTGGTGGAGCTGGCAGCGCGCCACCGCCTCGTGATCACGCTGGAGGACGGCATCAGGGTCGGCGGGATCGGCACCCGCGTGCGCCAGGTGCTGCGGGAGGCAGGGATCGACACGGCGGTCGACGAGCTCGGTCTGCCCGATGCGTTCCTCGACCACGCCTCGCGCGGCGAGATCCTCGCCGACGCGGGCCTGACGCCGTCGAAGATCGCCCAGGACGTCGTGTCCCAGGTCCTCGGCACTCGGGTCCCCGTGGCCCGTCCAGAGCCCGCGGACGGCGAGCCGCCGCTGGCCGACCCTGTCGAGCGGACGCGCTCGGGCCGCTGACGACGCTGGGCCCCTCCCATCGGGAGGAGCCCAGCGCGCGACGACCGCTCAGGCGATGCCGCGGATCGGCGGCTCGTGGAAGGCGGAGCCCGCCGCCCGCTCGCTGGCGCCCACCCGATCGAGGTACGGCGTGGCGCCGCCGTCGATGAGCGGCCAGCCCGCCCCGAGGATGAGCGCGAGGTCGATGTCCTCGACCTCGGGGACCACGCCCTCGTCCAGCATGATCCGGATCTCGCGTGCGAGCTCGTCCTGGACGCCGCGGAGGACGTCCTCGGCCGGCGTGGGGGAGGACCCCACGGAGATCGCCTTGGCCGCCTTCTTCGACCACCCGACGATGCGCCCCTTCTTGTCGCGCTCGAGTGGGTCGTCGACCTCGGCCAGCGCGTGCAGGTTCTCGGACGCGTGGAAGCGGTCGGGGAAGTGGCGCGCCATCGTGTCCTGGACGTGCGCGGCGACCTTCCAGCCCACGAGGTCGATGAGCTCGAACGGTCCCATGGGGAGCCCGAGAGGCGCGAACGCGTCCTCGACGTCCGTGAGGGGCGTTCCCGCGTCGACGGCGCGCGCCGCCTCGCCCATGACCTTCGCCAGGAGCCGGTTGACGATGAACCCCGGCGCGTCGGAGGAGCCGATCGCGTTCTTCCTGAGCTTCTTCGCGACGACATACGCCGTGCTGAGCGCCTCGTCGCTCGCCTGAGGCGTGCGGACGACCTCGATCAGCGGCATGACCGCGACGGGATTGAAGAAGTGGAACCCGACGAGGCGCTCGGGGTGCGCGAGCACCGATCCGATCTCCTCGACGGACAGCGACGAGGTGTTCGTCGTGAGCACGGCCTCCGGTGAGACGATGCCCTCGATCTCCCGGAACACCTCCTGCTTGACCCCCGTCTCCTCGAAGACCGCCTCGATGACGAAGTCGGCGTCGGCGAACTCCTGCTTGTCCACCGTTCCGGTGACGAGGGAGCGGAGGCGGTTCGCCGTGTCGCCGTCGACGCGACCCTTGGACTCGAGCTTCGCGATCTCGTCGCCGATCGACGCGAGACCCTTGTCGACACGGGACTGGTCGACGTCGGTGATGACGACCGGCACCTGCAGACGCCGCACGAAGAGGAGCGCGAACTGGCTGGCCATCAGCCCGGCGCCGATGACGCCGACCTTCGTCACGCGGCGGGCCAGGTCCTTGTCCGGCGCCGCCACGGGGCGCTTCGCGCGCTTCTGGACGAGGTCGAACGCGTACATCGATGCGGCGAACTGGTCGCCGACGATGAGCTCGGACAGGGCCTCGTCCTCCCGGGCGAAGCCGTCCTCCGCCGTGCCCATGCGGGCGGCGTCGAGCAGGTCGAGCGCGCGGTACGGCGACGCGGGGACCGTGCCGATCCGACGCTCGAGCGTGCTGCGGGCGATCTTGATCGCCGCCGGCCACTTGACGGTCCGCTCGATCCGGCCCGGCGCGTGCGGGCGCTCGACCGTGATCGATCCCTCCAGCACGCGGTCGGCCCAGGCGAGTGAGTCCTCGAGGTAGGCGGCGGGGGAGAAGATCGCATCGAACATCCCCAGCTCGAAGGCCTGCTGCGCCTTCAGCATCCTGTTCTGCTTGAGCGGGTTCGAGATGATCACCTCGAGCGCGTTCTCGATCCCGATCAGCTGGGGGAGGAGGGTCGCCCCGCCCCAGCCGGGGACGATGCCGAGGAACACCTCTGGCAGAGCGATCGCGGCGGCCGACGAGTCGATCGTGCGATACGTCGAGTGCAGCGCGATCTCGACGCCGCCGCCGAGTGCGAGGCCGTTGACGAACGCGAAGCTCGGGACGCCGAGGCTCGAGAGCTTGCCGAGGACGTGGTGCCCCCGCTGCGCGATGAGCAGGGCGTTCTCCGCCGTGGTCAGCTCCGAGATCTGCGAGAGATCGGCCCCTGCGGCGAAGATGTACGGCTTCCCGGTGATCGCGACGGCGTCGATCTCACCGGCGCCGGCGCGCGTGCGGAGACGGTCGAGCACGGATCCGAGCTCGGTCAGCGTCTTCGGCCCGAGCGTGTTCGGCCTGGTGTGATCGCGCCCGTTGTGGAGCGTGATGAGGGCGAGCGTCCGCCCGCTCGGGAGCGCGACGTCGCGGACGAGCGAGTGCGTGACGACCTCGTCGGCCGCGGCGGCGTCGAGCGGGGTGAAGTCGATCGATGCGTAGTCGGTCATCAGCGTCTCACTTCCGCTTCTTCTTGCCGGTGTAGTGCGGGTTCTCCCAGATCACGCTGCCCCCCTGGCCGAGGCCGACGCACATCGCGGTGAGGCCGTAGCGGACGTCGGGGCGCTCGGCGAACTGCGCGGCGAGCTGGATCATGAGGCGCACGCCCGAGGCCGCGAGGGGGTGCCCGAGGGCGATGGCCCCGCCCCAGGGGTTCACCCGCGGGTCGTCGTCGTCGATCCCGAAGTGATCGAGGAACGACAGCACCTGCACGGCGAACGCCTCGTTCAGCTCGAACAGGCCGATGTCGGAGATGTCGAGCCCGGCCTTGCGCAGGGCCTTCTCCGTCGAGGGGATCGGGCCGATCCCCATGATCTCCGGCTGCACGCCCGAGTATCCGAACGAGACCATCCGCATCTTCGGGGCGAGCCCGAACTCCTTCACGGCGTCGGGGCCGGCGAGGAGGCTGATCGTGGCGCCGTCGGTCAGGGGCGACGAGGTGCCGGCGGTGACGCGTCCGTGCGGGCGGAACGGCGTCTTGAGACCCGCGAGTCCCTCCATGGTCGTCTCGGGCCGGCGCCCCTCGTCCTCGGTGGCGAGGGCGAAGGCGCCGTCGGCATCCGCGATCGAGACGGGCACGAGGTCCGGCTGGATGCGCCCGGCCTCGTACGCGGCCTGGACCTTGTGCTGGCTGAGCATGCCGTAGCGGTCGGCGCGCTCCTTCGTCAGCTGGGGGAAGCGGTCGTGGATCCGCTCCGCCGTCACGCCCATGTCGAGCGCGTTCGGGTCGACCATCCGCTCCGCGACGAAGCGGGGGTTCGGGTCGGCGTTGGATCCGATCGGGTGGCGGCCCATGTGCTCGACGCCGCCGGCGATCGCGACGTCGTACATGCCGACGCCGATCGAGGCGCCCATCGTCGTGACCGCGGTCATCGCGCCGGCGCACATGCGCTCGATCGCGAGACCGGGGACGCTCTGCGGGAGCCCGGCCAGGATCGCCGTGCTCCGCCCGAGGGTGAGGCCCTGGTCGCCCGTCTGCGAGGTCGCCGAGATGGCGACGTCGTCCACGCGGTCCTTCGGCACCTGCTGGTTGCGCTCCATCAGGCCGATCATGGCCTTGACGGCCAGATCGTCCGCGCGCGTGTTCCAGTACATGCCCTTCTCGCCGGCACGCCCGAAGGGCGTCCTGACTCCATCGACGTAGTACACGTCCGAGAGCTCGGCCACTCTGCCTCCCTTGTTGGATACGCCGCCCAGCCTACGGGCGCCCACCCTGGAGCGCGCGAGCCGGTTGGGCGGTCCCTACGAAGCGGGATCGTCGTCGTCGGCGGCGGCTTGCACAGCGTGCACAAACGCCTCGGAGACGACGTCGGCCGTCTGCTCGACCTGCCACGCCCTCGCGCCCTCGGCGCGCAGGGCGTCGGCGATGTCCTCCGGGGTCGGGGGCGACGGCGGGGTCCACGCGACGCGGCGCAGGAGGTCGGGCGTGAGCAGGTTCTCCGTCGGCATCGTCAGGGCGTCGGCGCGCTCCGCGACGGCCGCTCTCGCCGCCTTCAGTCGCTGGTCGGCCTCGGGGTTGCGATCCTTCCACGCCTTCGGCGGGGGGTACGCGCTGTCGCCGGGGATGCGCTCGGGCGGGAGGTCGTCCGTCGACCGGCCCTCCTCGATCGCGGCCCACCACCGCGGCAGCTGGCTCCGGCTCGCGCGGCCGGTGAAGTCCTTCAGCCCGGCGAGCTCCGCCCGGGAGGACGGCGCGGCGAGCACGGCCGCGACGAGCGCGCGATCGGGCACGAGCCTGCCGGGTGAGACGTCCTGATCGCGCGCGTAGTCCTCCCTGGCGGTCCAGAGTGCGCGGGCCACGGCGAGGGGCCGTCGCCCCCTGACTCGATGAAGACCGCTGAGGCGCCGCCACGGGTCGGTGCGCGGCGGCCTCGGCGGCATGTCCCTCACGTGCGCGAACTCCTGCGCCGCCCAGTCCGTCTTCCGCGCCTCGTCGAGCGCGGCGGCGAGGACCGAGCGGACGTCGAGCAGGTGGAGGACGTCGAGGGCGGCGTACTCGAGCCAGGACTCCGGAAGCGGCCGCGTCGACCAGTCGGCGGCCGAGTGCTCCTTCTTCAGCTCGATCCCCAGCGTCTGCTCGGTCACGGCCGCCAGCCCCACCCGCGGCCATCCGAGGAGACGCGCCGACAGCTCCGTGTCGAAGATGCGCTGAGGGAACAGGCCGAGTTCGTGGAGCGATGGCAGGTCCTGGCTCGCGGCGTGGAGGACCCATTCCGTCTCGCCGATCGCGTCCTGCAGCGGCGAGAAGTCGGGGATCGCCGGCGCGTCGAAGAGGAACACTCCGGCGTCGCGGCGGAAGACCTGCACGAGGTAGGCGCGCTGGGAGTAGCGGAAGCCGGAGGCGCGCTCGACGTCGACGGCCACCGGTCCGTCGGCCGAGGCCAGCGCGTCGACGGCTTCGCGGAACCCGGCGTCGGTGTCCGTCACGTCGTAGGCGGCGTCAGTCACGATCCGGCTTCCTCGCGCCGAAGACGGCGATCGACTCCGACCCGGGCGGGAGACCGGCGAGCATGCACACGAGCTCCGCCCACGCCTCCACGTGCTGGCGCAGGTCGCCGGACGGCGACCACGACGCGCGCAGCTCGATCTGAGCCCCGTCGCCCTCGTCGGCGAGCGAGCCGAACCCGGTCGAGAGGATCTTCGTGGCGGTGCCCGAGGCCGAGTGGTACGCGGCGCCCCGCGAGTCGAGCGCGTCGATCAGCCAGGACCACGCGACGTCCGCGAGCAGCGGATCGGTGCCGATCTCGAGCTCGAGCGGCGCCTGCGCGTAGAGCACGATGCGCAGGGGCCCCTGCCAGGCGTCCGGCTCGTCAGGGTCGTGGAGCAGGACGAAGCGACCGGTGCCGTAGGGGGAGTCCCCGTCGTCGGTCGGGCGGACGTCGCCGGCGAGGGCGACGGACGACGGGGCGATGCCCTCGGGAGACGGGATGTCCCTGACGACGAAGTCGTCTCGGAAGCGGGCGGCGCGGACACGAGCGAGCACGCTCTCGAACGACGCGCCGCGATCGGAATCCACCACGCCGACAGATTAGAGTGAGGGGGTCATGAAGCTCCCCAGGCGCGCCGGTCGGGCCGGTGCCGGTCTCGTCCTCGCGGGTGTCGGCGTCGGTCTCGTCGTGGGCGCCGTCGCCGCCGTCGGAGCCAGGATCGCGAGCGTCGCGCGCGCCGTCGTCACGCCGGCCAAGCGCGTCGCCGATCTGGAGATCCTCGCGATCGACACGGCGGCGCAGACGATCACGCTGTCTCGCTCGCTCGACACGGAGCTGCCGGGACGGTACGGGCTGTTCACGAACGGAACGCTCAACTACCTCAAGATCGGCGTCGTGCTGCGCGCCGACCGCGAGACCGTGACGCGCAAGCTCCTCACCCACGTCGGCCGCGACGAGCAGATCGGGCAGTGGGGCGCCTTCAGCGGCTGGTACTTCGAATCGCCAGACGAGCTCCACGTGCCCTTCGAGGATGTCGAGATCGCGACGCCGGTCGGTGCCGCTCCCGCCTGGGTCGTGCCGTCGGTCGATCCGGCGGCGGACGGGAGCGTGTGGGCGGTCGTCGTGCACGGCCGCGGGACGAACCGCTCGGAGACCCTGCGCGCCGTTCCCGTGCTCCGCGAGGCGGGGATCACGTCCCTGCTCGTCTCGTACCGGAGTGACGGCGTGGCCCCGGCGAGCCCGACGGGGCTGCAGGGGCTCGGCACGACCGAGTGGCCGGATGTGGAGGCGGCGATCTCCTACGCCATCGAGCACGGCGCGCGGCGGATCGTCCTCATGGGGTGGTCGATGGGCGGAGCGATCGTCATGCAGACCCTCGTGAACACGGAGCACCGCGACCGGATCGCCGGCGTCGTCCTCGAGTCCCCCGTCGTCGACTGGCGGGTGGTCCTCGACTTCCAGGCGCGCGAGCTGGGCATCCCCTCGCTCGCGGCGCGGGCGACGCTGGGCATGCTCGGCACGCCGTGGGCATCGCGTGCGGCGCGCGCCGGAGAGGGGATCAGCTTCGACGACCTCGACATGGTCGCCCGCTCCGCGGAGCTCGACCGCCCGATCCTCGTCCTCCACAGCGACGACGACGGCTACGTGCCGGTCGACGCCTCGCGCGGCCTCGCCGAGGCGCGGCCCGACATCGTGACGATGCCCGCGTTCTCCGTCGCGCGCCACACGAAGCTGTGGAACTACGACGAGGTGCGCTGGAACACGGCGATCCGCGACTGGCTCGCCCAGCTCGGGCTCGCGCCGGAGACGGACTGACGACGCTCAGCCCGCGAGCGCCCGCACCTGACGCTGGGCTCGGCCGAGCATGCCCGTCATTCCCGCGATCCGCAGGGGCGAGACGGCGCGGGTGAGGCCGATCGACTGCGGGAAGTCCGAGGGGACCGCGAGGACCTCCTCGGGGGTCAGCCCCGTCAGTCCCTGCGCCAGGATGCTGGCGAAGCCCCGGGTCGTCGGCGCCTCCGGCGGGGCCGCCGCGTGCATCCGGACGCGACCGGCCTCGTCGAGCTCGAGCACGATGAAGACGGGCGACTGGCACTCGGAGACCCGCTCGGTGCGCTCCGGGTGATCGGCGTACTCCGCCGGCATCTCGGGGAGCTCGTTCGCGAACTCGAGGAGGAGCGGGAGCCGGTCCTCCTCGGCGATCTCGAGGAACTCCTCCCGGATCTCGGCGAGGGGAGCGGGGACGGCGTCGCTCATGCGGCCCTCGGGGCTTCGCCCGGCTCGGGGCCCGTGGCGATCGGGACGCGCACGAGGCTGCCCCACTCCGTCCATGACCCGTCGTAGTTGCGCACGCGCTCGATGCCGAGCAGGTGGTGCAGGACGAACCAGGTGTGCGCCGACCGCTCACCGATCCGGCAGTAGGCGATGACGTCGCTCGCATCGCCGATCCCCGCCTCGTCGCGGTACACGCTCTCGAGCTCGGCACGGGAGCGGAAGCGGCCGTCGTCGGCGGCCGCGCGGCTCCACGGGACGCTCTGCGCCGTCGGGATGTGCCCGGCGCGCAGGGCGCCCTCCTCCGGGTGGTCCGGCACGGAGGTGCGGGCCCCCGTGTACTCGTCGGGGGAGCGGACGTCGATGAGCGGCCTGCCGAGATGGGCGAGCACGTCGTCGCGCGAGGCGCGCAGCCGCGAGTCGTCGCGCTCGATCACGGGGTATGTCGTCGCCGGACGGCCGGCGGGCTCGGTCGTCATGGCGCGGCCCTCGGCGATCCAGGCGTCCCTGCCGCCGTCGAGGAGCCGCACGTCCTCGTGGCCGAAGAGCGAGAACACCCAGAGGGCGTAGGCGGCCCACCAGTTGCTCCGGTCTCCGTAGATCACGACGGTGTCGTCGCGCGAGATGCCCTTGGTGCCGAGCAGCCGAGAGAAGCCGTCGCCGTCGACGTAGTCGCGCACGACGGGGTCGTTGAGCTCCGTGTGCCAGTCGACCTTGACGGCCCCGGGGATGTGACCCGTCTCGTACAGCAGGACGTCCTCGTCCGACTCCACGACGACGAGCCCGTCGTCGCCGAGGTGGTCCTCGAGCCACTGGGTCGTGACGAGACGCTCGGGGCGAGCGAACCCTGTCAGGGCATCGGACGGATCGGCCGGCACGGTCATGATGGCTCCCTGCGTTGTGGCGGACGGACCCCGTCTTCTGGGGCGGACGTAGACTGAGCGGGTCCTTCTTCGAGCTTAGGCGTCCGCTCGGGCGCCCGCACCCCGCCGGATCCCGGCGGGCGACACCCGCGAAACGAACGGTTCATGACCCAGATCGGCACCGAGACCAGCCGCGTCCGCCTGGCGGAGCGCCGCCCGCAGCTGACCGGCGAGGAGATGCTCGCGAGCCTCGTGCCGCCGCCGCAGTTCGCTCAGGCGACGTTCGACTCCTACCGCGCCGATGACGCCTACCCGTCGCAGGCGGAGTCGAAGGAGAGGCTGCAGCGGTTCGCCGTCGGCGCCGAGCCGCCGAAGCGCGGCCTGTTCTCGCGCCGGCCCAAGGCAGAGCCGATGAAGCCCGGCGTGTACCTCGACGGCGGCTTCGGGGTGGGCAAGACCCACCTGCTGGCCGCGATCTACCACGCCGTGCCGGCGCGGAGGAAGTACTTCGGCTCCTTCATCGAGTACACAGCGCTCGTCGGTGCGCTCGGGTACAAGAACACGGTCGATCTCCTGAAGGGGTCCGCGCTGCTGTGCATCGACGAGTTCGAGCTCGACGATCCCGGCGACACCATGGTGATGACCCGACTGCTCGGCGAGCTGGTCGCCTCGGGTACGCGACTGGCCGCGACGAGCAACACCCCGCCGAACGCGCTGGGGGAGGGACGCTTCGCGGCCCAGG
>JBQDDT010000069.1:0-14280 GCA_052092505.1 Microbacterium sp.
TCATATTCCCTACTTACACCACAGTGGCCGCGCCCATTTTCCGTCGCGGGGGTAAGCCCGGGGGGGGCCGGCTCACAACCCGCGGGCCCGCCCTAGGAGCTTCGCCCCGTCGTCAGATCACGCCGAACGCCATCATCGCGTCGGCGACCTTGCGGAAGCCGGCGACGTTGGCGCCGACGACGTAGTTGCCGGGACGCCCGAACTCCTCCGCCGTCTCCAGCGTGTTCTTGTGGATGGCGCGCATGATGTCCGTCAGGCGCCCCTCCGTGTAGCCGAAGCTCCAGGCGTCGCGCGAGGCGTTCTGCTGCATCTCGAGGGCGCTGGTCGCGACCCCGCCCGCGTTCGCGGCCTTGCCGGGACCGAACGAGACGCCCGCCTGCTGGAAGATCTCGACGGCCTCGGGGGTCGACGGCATGTTGGCGCCCTCGGAGACCGCGATCACGCCCGACTCGACGAGCTTCCTGGCGTCGTCCTCGTGCAGCTCGTTCTGCGTCGCGCACGGCAGCGCGATGTCGACCGGAACGTCCCAGACGGTCCCCTCGGTCACGAACCGCGAACGGCCGCCGCGACGGTCGACGTAGTCGCTGATCCGACCGCGCTCGACCTCCTTGATCTCCTTGAGCAGCTCGAGGTCGATGCCGTCCTCGTCCACGACGTATCCGGACGAGTCGGACGCTGTGATGGCGATGCCGCCCAGCTGGCGGACCTTCTCGATCGCGTAGATGGCGACGTTTCCCGACCCCGACACCGACACGCGGCGGCCGTCGAACGACGTGCCGCGCACCTTGAGCATCTCCTCCGCGAAGATCGTCGCGCCGTAACCCGTGGCCTCCTTGCGGACCAGCGATCCGCCCCAGTCGAGGCCCTTGCCCGTGAGGACCCCGGCCTCGTACTTGTTGGTCAGTCGCTTGTACTGCCCGAACAGGAAGCCGATCTCGCGAGCGCCCACGCCGATGTCGCCGGCCGGGACGTCCGTGTACTCCCCGATGTGGCGGTACAGCTCCGACATGAACGACTGGCAGAAGCGCATCACCTCGCCGTCCGACTTGCCGTGCGGGTCGAAGTCGCTGCCGCCCTTGCCGCCGCCGATCGGCAGGCCCGTCAGCGAGTTCTTGAAGATCTGCTCGAAGCCGAGGAACTTCACGATGCCGAGGTTCACCGACCGGTGGAAGCGCAGCCCGCCCTTGTACGGCCCGAGCGCCGAGTTGTACTCGACGCGGAACCCGCGATTCACCTGGACCGTGCCGGAGTCGTCGACCCACGGCACGCGGAAGATGATCTGCCGCTCCGGCTCGCACAGGCGCGTCAGGATCCCCTGATCGTTGTACTCCGGGTGGCGCTCCTGCACGACTGCCAGCGAATCGAAGACCTCGCGGGCCGCCTGGTGGAACTCCGGTTCTCCGGGGTTGCGCGCCAGCACCGCATCGAGGGTCTTCTGAAGGGCGGAATCGAGCATATGAGTCCTTTCTGGATGTCAGTCGTCGGCGGACTCCCCCGGCCGTGGGCATTGTGTCGCCTCCGCGCCGCGGCACACCGCCGACGCACTGCTCTCGAGGAGTCTGGGAGGCGAGGACGTCGTGCGCCTGCTCAACCCAGCCGAGTGATGGTGCACCGCTGACGCCCCGCAAGCACGCACGTCTCAGACGCGGCACACGTGACCATCACGTGCCTACTCTAAGCCCCATCTGGCACGTCTCGTGCAATCCCCAGATCACCCGACCGGTTCCAGACTTCGCTCGAGCGCCGCGCCCTTCCGCTCCGCAAGCGCACCAGCCGCCACCGCTCCGATGAGGAAGAAGCCCGCGAACACGCTGAACACCACGCCGACGCCGCCCCACACGAGGGCCCACGGCACGAACAGCGGCGCCAGGATCGAGGCGATGCGGCCGACTCCGGCCGCCGCGCCGGATCCCGTGGCGCGCACCGTGGTGGGGTAGATCTCCGGGCTGATCGCGTACAGGGCGCCCCACGCCCCCAGGTTGAAGAACGACAGCGCCATGCCGGAGGCGATGATCTGCCACTCGGCACCCGCCATGCCGAAGCACACCGCGGCACACGCGGAGCCCACGAGGAAGGTCGCCAGCGTCGCGCGGCGCCCCCAGACCTCGATGAGCCAGGCCGAGACGGCGTAGCCGGGGAGCTGCGCCAGCGTCATGATCAGCGTGAAGCCGAAGGAGCGCACGAGATCGAACCCCTGGGCGTGCAGGATCGACGGGATCCAGATGAAGGCCCCGTAGTAGGAGAAGTTCACGCAGAACCACACGATCCACAGCGCCGTCGTGCGCTTGCGCATCCCGTGCTTCCACAGCGCCGAGAAGCCCTCCCGGGGAGCAGGGCGCGCGTCGGTCTCCGCCGGCGTCCCGATCCGACCGGCGTCGCGCTCGAACCGGCGCACGATCTCGTCGGCCTCCTTCGTCCGCCCCTTCAGCTCGAGGAAGCGCGGCGACTCCGGAAGCCCCCAGCGCACGAACAGCGCGTAGGCGGCCGGCACGGCGCCGAGGAGGAACGCCCAGCGCCACCCGCCGTCGAGCGGGACGACGAAGTACCCGATCACCGCCGACGCGGTCCAGCCGAGTGCCCAGAACGCCTCGAGCACGATCACGAGGCGGCCGCGGATGCGCGCCGGCGCGAACTCGCTGACGTACGTGGAGGCGACCGGCAGCTCCGCACCGAGTCCGATTCCGACGAACAGGCGCAGCACGATGAGCACCGCCACACCGCCGATCAGCGCGCTCGCCCCCGTGGCGAGGCCGTACACGAGGAGCGTCACGGCGAAGACCTGGCGACGGCCGAAGCGATCGGCCAGCAGCCCCCCGAGGCTGGCGCCGAGCGCCATGCCGATGAACCCGACCGAGGTGATCCACCCCGCCGTGGAGTCGGCGATCCCCCACTCCGCCTTGAGGGCGACGATGATGAAGGAGATGAGCCCGACGTCCATCGCGTCGAGCGCCCAGCCGAGACCAGACCCTCCGATGATCCGCCCGTGGCGTCTGGTCAGGGGCAGGTCATCGAGCCGCGAGCTTATGGTCATGATGACCACTATAAATGGTCAGAGTGACTTTAAGCTCGATCGGCGCGCATCGGCGCGGGAGTCCGGGCGATCAGCTCAGTGCGCCGCCTCATTCCAGTTCGCCCCGTGGCCGATCTGCACGTCGAGCGGCACCGACAGCTCGGCGGCGTCCCCCATCCGCGTGCGGACGATCTCGGCCACCCGGCCCCACTCCCCCGGCGCGATCTCGATCACGAGCTCATCGTGGATCTGCAGCAGCACCCGCGAGGAGAGCTCGCGCAGGTCATCGTCGATGTGCAGGAGCGCGATCTTCATGATGTCGGCCGCGCTGCCCTGGATCGGCGCGTTGAGCGCCGCGCGCTCCGCGTTCTCGCGCAGCACCCTGTTCGGGCTCTTCAGGTCGGGGAACGGTCGGCGCCTCCCGAAGATCGTCTCGGTGTAGCCGAGCTCGCGCGCCGCCTCGACCGAGGCCCGCAGATAGTCGCGCACCGCGCCGAACCGCGCGAAGTACTCGACCATCAGCTGCTTGGCCTCCTTCTGCTCGATCCGCAGCTGCTTCGCGAGCCCGAACGCCGACAGCCCGTAGACCAGCCCGTAGGACATCGCCTTGACCTTGGAGCGCATCGGGGAGGTGACCTCCTCCGGCTCCACGCCGAAGACGTGCGCACCCACGTAGCGGTGCAGGTCCTCCCCGGTCCGGAACGCCTCGATGAGCCCGGGATCGCCCGACAGGTGGGCCATGATCCGCATCTCGATCTGCGAGTAGTCGGCCGTCAGCAGCGTCTCGTAGCCCTCCCCGACCTCGAACGCCGCCCTGATGCGCGTGGACTCCTCCGTGCGCACGGGGATGTTCTGGAGGTTCGGTTCGGTGCTCGAGAGCCGCCCCGTCTGGCTGCCCGTCTGCACGTACGTCGTGTGGACACGGCCGTCGTCGCCGATGGCGCCGTCGAGTCCGTCGATGATCTGCTTGAGCTTCGTCGCCTCACGGTGCTGCAGGAGCAGCCCGAGGAACGGGTGATCGGCCTTCGCCTGCAGGTCGGCGAGGGCGCCGGCATCGGTCGTGTACCCCGTCTTGGTCTTGCGCGTCTTCGGCAGGTCGAGCTCGCCGAAGAGCACCTCCTGGAGCTGCTTCGGGGAGCCGAGGTTCACCTCGTGCCCGATCGTGTCGTACGCCTGCTGCGCGAGCGACCCCGCCCGCTCGCCGAGCTCGCCGGAGAAGGCGGAGAGCTTCTCGTGCGAGACGGCCACGCCCGCGAGCTCCATGTCGGCCAGCGCCGTGATCGTGGGGACCTCGATGTCGTCGTACACCGAGCGGATGCCGTCCGGCATCTCGTCGCGCAGCGGCTCGGCGACCCGCAGGGAGTACCAGGCGACCTGGCCTGGCGTCGCCCCGTCGTGCTCGGGGACGAGCTGGGTCGGATCGGACTCGGGCAGGCGCTCGCCGAGCAGCCGCTCGACGAGGTGCCCGAGGGTCTTGTCGGGGAAGCTCGGGCGCAGCATCCACCCCGCGATGAGCGGGTCGCCCGCCAGCCCTCCCAGCGGCGCGCCCGCGCGGGCGAGGGCCTTCACCTGCGGCTTCGCGTCGGCGATGACCTTCGGAGCGTCGGACGCGAGCCACTCCCCGACGGCGTCCGCGACGTCGTCCGACCAGGTGGCCTCGGCCACCTCGTCGAGACGCGCGAGCCCGATCCGCTCCGGCAGCCCGCCCGCCAGGGTGAGGGCCAGCCCCACCGGGCCGTCGGACGCCGCGGCCCAGGCGGCGAGCTCCGCCGCCTCCAGCTGGCGAGGGGCGGGAGCATCCTGCTGCGCCGCGCCCTCGTCGCCTGCTTCCTCGTCGCCGCCCCCGAGCGCCTCGAACACGCGCGGCAGCAGGGCGCGGAACTCGAGACGCGCGAACACGTCGCGCACGGCCTGCCCGTCGAGCGAGCCGAGCGCGAGATCGTCGACCGCCACGGGCAGCTCGACATCGCGCAGCAGCCGGTTCAGCCGGCGGTTGCGCCGGACGTCGTCGATGTGGTCGCGCAGGTTGCCGCCCACGACGCCCTTGATCGTGTCGGCCCCCTCCAGCACGGCGTCGAGCGAGCCGAACTGCGTCAGCCACTTCACGGCCGTCTTCTCGCCGACCTTCGGCACACCGGGGAGGTTGTCGCTCGTCTCCCCGACCAGCGCCGCGATGTCGGGGTACATCTCGGGGTCGACGCCGTACTTCTCGCGCACGGCGGCCGGGTCGTAGCGCTTCAGCTTCGAGACGCCCTGCACCGATGGGTACAGGAGCGTGACGTCGTCGGTGACGAGCTGGATCGTGTCGCGGTCACCCGAGCACAGAAGCACGTCCCACCCGGCCTCGGCGCCCCGCGTCGCGAGCGTCGCGAGGATGTCGTCCGCCTCGAAGTCCGGCTTCGTCAGCACCGTGACGCCCATCGCCTCGAGCGTCTCCTGCAGCAGCGGGATCTGACCGGAGAACTCCGCGGGCGACTCCGAGCGCGTCGCCTTGTACTCGGCGTACTCGCGCGTGCGGAACGACTCGCGCGACGTGTCGAAGGCGACCGCCACGTGCGTCGGCGCCTCGGCCTTGAGCAGGTTGACGAACATCGACAGGAACCCGTAGATGCCGTTCGTGTGCTGTCCGTCCTTGGTGGCGAAGTTCTCCACCGGCAGGGCGTAGAAGGCCCGGTATGCGAGCGAGTGGCCGTCGACGACCAGAAGGGTAGGCTTTGCGGTGTCCGTCACCCCCTCAGCCTAACGAGGACCCCGGACAGGGCCAGCGCCCCGATGACGCGAAGGAGCACGACACGCGATGACCGAGATCGACGGACTGGCCTGGGCCACGGCGCGCGGCGCCGGCCCCCTCGGCGAGAAGATGGGGATGCGGTTCGTCGAGTTCACGCTCGAGCGCGCCGTCGCCACGATGCCCGTCGAGGGGAACCAGCAGGGCGTCGGACTCCTCCACGGCGGCGCCTACGTCGTGCTCGGCGAGTCGCTCGGCTCCATGTCCGCCAACCTCTTCTGCGGTCCGGACCGGCTCGCCGTCGGCGTCGACATCAACGCGACGCACACCGCGTCGGCGACGAAGGGGATCGTCACCGGCGTGTGCACGCCGATCCACCTCGGCCGCAGCATCACCGTCCACGAGATCGTGATCACCAACGACGACGACCGCCGATGCTCGACCGTCCGGATCACGAACGCGATCAGGGAGCGTCCCGGCTTCTCGACGACCGTCGGGTGAGATCGGGGTCGGCCCGCGGGAAGCCCTCGGGATCGGTTCGCGGGCGCGACGATCGCAAGGCGGAGAAGGGAAGCGGGCCGAGCGCCCGCTGACCGACGACAACGCCGCAAGCGGTGCGCCCGCGGGAAGCTCTCGGGATCGGTACGCGGGCGCGACGATCGCAAGGCGGAGAAGGGAAGCGGGCCGAGCGCCCGCTGACCGACGACAACGCCGCGAGCGACGTGCCCGCGGGCCGATTCAGCCCTTCTTGGGCGAGAGCTGCTCGATGATGGCCTTGGCCACGTCCTGCATGGTGAGGCGACGGTCCATCGAGGCCTTCTGGATCCACCGGAACGCCTCGGGCTCGCTCAGGCCCATCTTCTCGTTGAGAAGGCCCTTCGCCCTGTCGACGAGCTTGCGGGTCTCGAAGCGCTCGACCATGTCGGCGACCTCGGCCTCGAGCGTGATGAGCTGCTCGTGGCGCGCCAGGGCGATCTCGATCGCCGGAAGCAGGTCGTTCGGCGTGAAGGGCTTCACGACATAGGCGAGGGCGCCGGCCTCGCTCGCCCGCTCGACGAGCTCCTTCTGACTGAAGGCCGTCAGCAGCACGACGGGCGCGATGTTGTTCTTGCTCAGCTTCTCGGCCGCGCTGATGCCGTCCAGCTGGGGCATCTTCACATCCATGACCACGAGGTCGGGTCGCAACTCGGTCGCCAGCTGCACGGCCGTCTCGCCGTCACCGGCCTCGCCGACCACGTCGAACCCGTTGTCCCGCAGGATCTCGACGATGTCGAGGCGGATCAGGGACTCGTCCTCCGCGACGACGACGCGGCGCGGTGCGCCGGCGCTCGTCTGATCGTCGGTGCTCTGATCGTCGTTGTGCTCTTCGCTCACCTGTTCATCCTAAGCTCTGTCGTTCGCAATCGCCCGAAGGCGAGGAAGCCTGTCGCGTCGCCGGCTCCATCGAAGCACAGCGCGGTGTCGTCACATCTCACGCCCCGCAGGAATCGGCACGTTCTGGTGCACGAAGTGCGCCGGAACGCCTGCCGATCCCGAGGACTCCGACAAGGACGACGGGTTCTGGTCGCCGCAAGGCGGCCAGAACCCGTGCCGGCGGTGGGACTCGAACCCACACGCCCGTGAGGACAACGCATTTTGAGTGCGTCGCGTCTACCGTTCCGCCACGCCGGCCGCAGACGAGCCTACCGCGTCGCGGCAGGCTCGTCCCGTGGTCCTGCTCAGCCCCGCTGGTAGACGGGAGCCGCGCCGTGGACGGCGTCGCCGACCCGGTGCACTCGGAGGTCGTTCGTCGAGCCGGCGATGCCAGGGGGCGACCCGGAGATCACCACGACCTTGTCGCCGACCTTCGCGAGGTCGTGCTCCAGCAGGTAGTCGTCGACCTGGTGGAACATCCGGTCGGTGTGGTCCACCATCTCGACGAGCGTCGAGCGGATGCCCCACGTCATCGCCATGCGACGGCGCGTCTGCTCCTCCGGCGTGAAGCCGAGCATCGGGATGCGCGAGCGCAGGCGCGACATGCGCCTGGCCGAGTCGCCCGACTGCGTGAAGATGCACAGGAATCGCGCCTCGACGAACTCCGCGACCTCGATCGCGGCCTTCGTGATGACGCCGCCCTGCGTGCGCGGCCGGTTGGTCAGCGGCTCGATCCGGTCGAGGCCGTGGTCCTCCGTCGACTCCACGATGCGCGCCATGGTCTCGACCGTCGTCACGGCGTGCGCCCCGACGCTCGTCTCGCCCGAGAGCATGACCGCGTCGGCGCCGTCGAGCACCGCGTTGGCCACGTCGCTCGTCTCGGCGCGGGTCGGGACCGGGTTCTGGATCATCGACTCGAGCATCTGGGTCGCGACGATGACCGGCTTCGCGAGCCGCCGCGCGAGCGAGACGGCGCGCTTCTGCACGATCGGCACCGCCTCGAGCGGCAGCTCGACCCCGAGATCGCCACGGGCGACCATGATCCCGTCGAAGGCCTCGATGATGTCCTCGAGCGCATCGACGGCCTGCGGCTTCTCGATCTTGGCGATGATCGGGCGGCGCACGCCCTCCTCGTCCATGATCTCGTGGGCGCGCTCGACGTCGGAGGCGTCGCGCACGAACGACAGCGCGATGATGTCGCAGCCGCGGCGCAGGGCCCACCGGAGGTCGTCCTCGTCCTTCTCGCTGAGGGCGGGAACGCTCACGGCGACGCCGGGCAGATTGATGCCCTTGTTGTTCGAGACGGGACCGGCGACGATGACCTCGGTCGTGACGGTCGTGCCGTCCGTCTCCAGGACCTTCACCCTGACCTTGCCGTCGTCGATGAGGAGGAAGTCGCCGGGCTTGACGTCGTTCGGCAGCCCGGAGAAGGTCGTCGAGACGAGCTCCTTCGTGCCGGGCACGTCCTCGGTCGTGATGCGGAAGATGTCGCCCTCGGCGAGCTCATGCGGGCCATCGGCGAACCGTCCGAGCCGGATCTTCGGCCCCTGCAGGTCTGCGAGGATCGCGACCGGCTTCTCGAAGTCCGCCGAGGCCTGGCGGACGTTGTCGTAGTTCTGGTCGTGAACCGAGTGGTCCCCGTGGCTCAGATTCAGCCGGGCGACGTCGACGCCCGCCTCGATCAGCTCTCTGACCTTCTCCGTGGTGTCCGTCGCCGGACCCAGGGTCGCCACGATCTTGGCACGTCTCAAATTCTTCACACCTTCCGCACGTGTGTCGCAGATTCGCGAGGCGCCCGGATCCGCACGATGGGCCCCTCGCGGGTGCGGCCGACGATGTGCCGGCCGCACCCGCCATGCTACAGGCCGATCGGCGCGTCCGTGGGGCGCACCGGGACCGGCAGAGCCGTCTCCCCCATCAGGTACTCGTCGACCTTCGCGGCCGCCGCCCTGCCCTCGGCGATCGCCCACACGATGAGCGACTGCCCGCGCCCCGCGTCGCCGGCGATGAAGACGCCCTGCTGCGTGGACTGGTAGTCGTCGTCGCGGACCACGGTGCCGCGCTGGTCGAACTGCGCGCCGGTCTGGCTCTCGAGCGACTCGCGCTCCGGCCCCGTGAACCCCATCGCGATGAGGACGAGGTCGGCGGGGATCTCGCGCTCGGTGCCCGCCTTGGGGACGCGCCCGCCGTCGACGTACTCGGTCTCGGCCACGCGGATCGCACGCACCTCGCCCGCCTCGTTCCCGAGGAACTCGACGGTCGAGGCGAGGAACTCCCGCGTGCCGCCCTCCTCGTGGGCCGACGACACCTCGAAGACCGTCGGCGTCGTGGGCCACGGCTGGTGCTCCGGCCTCGTGTCGGACGGGCGGCGCCCGATCGCCAGGTTGGTGACGCTGAGCGCCCCCTGGCGGTGCGCCGTCCCGATGCAGTCCGCTCCCGTGTCGCCGCCGCCGATGACGACGACGTGCTTGCCGAACGCCGAGATCTGCTCCGGCATCAGCTCGCCGGCGACCGCCCGGTTCGACTCCACGAGGTAGTCCATGGCGACGTGCACGCCGTCGAGATCGCGGCCGGGCACCGGGAGCTCACGCGGGACGGTCGCCCCGGTCGCGACCACCACGGCGTCGTAGCGACCCCGCAGCTCCTCCCACGAGATGTCCTCGCCGATCGTGACGCCGGCGCGGAAGCGGGTCCCCTCGTCCTGCATCTGACGGAGTCGCTGATCGATGTGACTCTTCTCCATCTTGAAGTCGGGGATGCCGTACCGGAGCAGACCGCCGATCCGGTCGTCCCGCTCGTAGACCGCCACCGTGTGCCCGGCCCTCGTGAGCTGCTGGGCCGCCGCGAGGCCGGCCGGCCCCGACCCGACGACCGCCACGGTCTTGCCGGTCAGACGCGCCGGCGCCTTCGGCTCGACCCAGCCGTGGGAGAACGCCTCGTCGATCGTGGAGACCTCGACCTGCTTGATCGTGACGGCCGGCTGGTTGATGCCGAGCACGCACGCGCTCTCACACGGCGCGGGGCACAGCCGCCCCGTGAACTCCGGGAAGTTGTTCGTCGCGTGCAGCCGATCGATCGCGGCTCGGGCGTCACCCCGCCACATCAGGTCGTTCCACTCCGGGATGAGGTTCCCGAGCGGGCAGCCCTGGTGACAGAACGCCACGCCGCAGTCCATACAGCGCCCGGCCTGGCGGCGCAGGACCGCGCTGTCGCCCGACTCGTGCACCTCCTTCCAGTCCAGGATCCTGACCGGGACGGGCCGGCGGGCAGGAAGCTCGCGCTCGGTCGTCGTCAGAAAGCCCCTCGGATCAGCCATGGGTCACCTCCAGGATGCGGTTCCAGACGACGTCGCCGTCCGGGTCGAGGCCCTCGGCGAGGGCCTCCTCTCGCGTGGTCATCACGGCCGCGTAGTCGCGCGGCACGATCTTCGTGAAGCGGGTGCTCACGCCCTCGAGGTCGGTCAGGAGGCGCTCGGCCGTGTCCGATCCCGTGTGGGCCAGGTGCTCCTCGAGCAGGTCGCGGATGATCTCCACGTCGCCCGCACCCGGCGCAGACAGCGTGAGCTCGCCCGAGGCGAGCGACTCGCGGTTGACGAGCCCGAGGTCCAGATCGAGCACGTAGGCTGTGCCGCCGGACATGCCGGCCCCGAGGTTGCGCCCCGTCTCTCCGAGGATGAGCGCGAGCCCGCCCGTCATGTACTCCAGTGCGTGGTCTCCCACGCCCTCCACGACCGCGGTCGCGCCGGAGTTGCGGACGAAGAAGCGCTCGCCGACGACGCCCCGCAGGAACATCGATCCGCTCGTCGCGCCGTAGCCGATCACGTTCCCGGCGATCACGTTGTCGGCCGCCGAGAAGCTGGCCTCGCGCGGCGGACGGACGACGATCCGGCCGCCGGAGAGGCCCTTGCCGACGTAGTCGTTCGAGTCGCCCTCGAGCCGCAGCGTGATCCCGCTCGGCAGGAAGGCACCGAGCGACTGGCCGGCCGACCCGGTGAGGTTCACGGTGATCGAGTCCGGTGCCAGCCCCTGCTCGCCGTTGGCCCTGGTCACGTGGTGACCGAGGAGCGTCCCGACCGAGCGCGCAGTGTTGCGCACCGGCAGGTCGACCGCGAATCGCCCACCGCCGGCGATGACGTCCTGCGCGCGCTCGATGAGCGGGACGTCGAAGTGCTGGTCCAGCTCGTGGTCCTGGTCGCGCACGTGGTGGCGCGGCTCCTGCGGGCCGAACTCCGGCCCGCGCAGGATCGGCGTCACGTCGAGGCCCTCGGCCTTCCAGTGGTCGATCGCCCCGCTGACGTCGAGGAGATCGGCCCTCCCGACCGCCTCGTCGATCGAGCGCAGGCCGAGGGAGGCGAGGAGCTCCCGCACCTCCTGGGCGATGAACTCCATGAAGTTCACGACGTGCTCGGCCTTCCCCGTGAAGCGGGAGCGCAGCGTCGGGTTCTGGGTCGCGACGCCGACCGGGCACGTGTCCAGGTGGCACACGCGCATCATGATGCAGCCGCTGACGACGAGCGGCGCCGTCGCGAAGCCGAACTCCTCCGCCCCCAGGAGGGCGCCGATGATCACGTCGCGTCCCGTCTTCAGCTGCCCGTCGACCTGCACGACCACGCGATCGCGCATCCCGTTGAGCATGAGGGTGTGCTGGGTCTCCGCGAGGCCGAGCTCCCACGGCGTGCCCGCGTGCTTGAGGGAGTTGAGGGGGCTCGCGCCCGTCCCGCCGTCGTGGCCGGAGACGAGGATGACGTCGCTGAGCGCCTTCGCGACGCCGGCGGCGACCGCCCCGATGCCCGACTGGCTGACGAGCTTCGTGTGGATCCTGGCCGAGGGGTTCGCGCGCTTCAGGTCGAAGATGAGCTGCTTGAGGTCCTCGATCGAGTAGATGTCGTGGTGCGGGGGCGGCGAGATCAGCCCGACGCCGGCCGTCGCATGACGCGTCCTGGCCACCCACGGGTACACCTTCGCCGGCGGCAGCTGGCCGCCCTCGCCCGGCTTCGCGCCCTGGGCGAGCTTGATCTGGAGGTCGTCCGCCTCCGAGAGGTACATGCTCGTGACGCCGAACCTGCCGGAGGCCACCTGCTTGATCGCGCTGCGGCGCTCAGGGTCGATGAGACGGTCGAGGTCCTCTCCCCCCTCGCCGGTGTTCGACTTCGCGCCGAGCCGGTTCATGGCGATCGCGAGCGTCTCGTGCGCCTCGCGGGAGATCGACCCGTAGCTCATCGCCCCGGTCGAGAACCGCTTCACGATCGACGACACCGGCTCGACCTCGTCGATCGGGACAGGGGCGCGCCCCTCGGTCCGCAGCGTGAACAGGCCGCGCAGCGTCTTCAGCTCCGCCGCCTGGTCGTCGACGAGACGCGTGTACTCGCGGAAGACGTCGTACCGCCCCGTGCGCGTCGAGTGCTGCAGCCGGAAGATCGTGTCGGGATTGAACAGGTGGGGCGCGCCGTCGCGGCGCCACTGGTACTCGCCGCCCGTCCAGAGCCGCTCGTGCGCGCGCGGCGCGCGATCGATCGGGTACGCGAACGCGTGACGCTCCGCCGTCTCCCGGGCGATCGCTTCCAGTCCGACGCCCTCGATCTTCGTCTCCGTGCCCGTGAAGTAGCGCTCGACGAGGGCGCGGGAGAGGCCGACCGCCTCGAACACCTGCGCGCCCGCGTACGACGACATCGTGGAGATGCCGATCTTCGACATGATCTTGAGGACGCCCTTGCCGAGCGCCGTGATGAGGTTGCGCACGGCCTCCTCCGGCGTGACTCCGGTGACGGAGCCGCTGCGGACGAGTTCCTCGGCGGACTCCATCGCGAGGTACGGGTTCACCGCGGATGCCCCGTAGCCGAGCACGGTGGCGACGTGGTGGACCTCGCGCACGTCGCCGGCCTCGACCACGAGACCGACCTTCATCCTGGTCTCGTTGCGGATGAGGTGGTGGTGCACCGCCGAGACCGCGAGCAGCGACGGGATCGGCGCGCGCTCCTGGTCGGAGTCCCTGTCGCTGATCACGAGGAACTCAGCGCCGTCGGCGATCGCCCGATCGGCCTCGCGGCACATCTGCTCGATGCGCTTCTGCATCGCCTTCGCGCCCCCGGAGACCCGGTACAGCGCGGGAATCGTCACGGTCTGGCGCCCCGGCATCGCCGAGTCGATGTGCTGGATCTTCGCCAGCTCGTCGTTGTCGATCACCGGGAAGTCGAGCCAGATGCCCCTCGCGTGCTCCGGCCCCCAGGTGAGAAGGTTCGCCTCGCCGCCGAGGACCATCCTGAGGTTCGTGACGACGGCCTCGCGGATCGAGTCGAGCGGCGGGTTGGTGACCTGCGCGAACTGCTGCACGAAGTAGTCGAACAGCAGGCGCGGGCGCTTGCTGAGCACCGCGATCGGCGTGTCGGAGCCCATGGCGCCCAGGGGCTCCGCGCCCGTGCGCCCCATGGGGCCGATGAGGATCTTCAGCTCCTCCTCCGTGTATCCGAAGGTGCGCTGGCGGCGGCGAACGGACGCGACGGGATGGACGAGGTGCTCGCGCTCCGGAAGGTCGGCCAGATGCACGGTGCCCCGGTCGAGCCACTCGCGCCACGGCGCCATCGTCGCGACCTCCTTCTTGACCTCCGCGTCGGAGCGGATCCGCCCCTCCGCGGTGTCGACGACGAACATCGTGCCGGGCTGCAGGCGCCCGCGGCGTGCGATCCGCTCCGGAGCGAACTCGAGGACGCCCGTCTCGGATCCGACGACGACGAGTCCGTCGGTCGTGACCGTCCAGCGCCCCGGCCGCAGACCGTTGCGGTCGAGGGTCGCCACGACCTGCGTGCCGTCCGTCGCCAGCAGCGCCGCCGGCCCGTCCCACGGCTCCATCTGGCCCGCGTGGTACTCGTAGAACGCCCGGACGTCCGGATCGAGATCCGGCTTCTTCTCGTACGCCTCCGGCACCATCATCATCATGACGTGCGGGAGCGTGCGCCCCGTCAGCTCCAGCAGCTCGACGACCTCGTCGAACGACGCGGAGTCGCTCTCGTCGTCGGAGCAGATCGGGAGGATCGCCTCCATGTCGCCGAGCAGGTCGCACGCGAGCTGCGACTGACGGGCGCGCATCCAGTTGCGGTTGCCGCTGACGGTGTTGATCTCGCCGTTGTGCGCCA
>JBQDDT010000070.1:0-13871 GCA_052092505.1 Microbacterium sp.
GTCATCTCGACACCTCCACTCGACAGGTGCGTCATTCACACCAAGTGGAGAAGACGACGATGCTGGCGGCGCTTCTCGACGCGGCTCCGGCCCATCACCGGATCGTGACGGTGGAGGAGACCTTCGAGCTGGCGGTCGACCTGCCCGACCTCGTCGCGATGCAGGGGCGCCAGCCGAGCCTCGAGGGGTCGGGGGAGATCACACTGCGCCGGCTCGTGCGGGAGGCGCTGCGCATGCGGCCGGACCGGATCGTCGTGGGGGAGGTGCGCGACGCCGAGGCGCTCGACCTCGTGCTCGCCCTCAACACCGGCGTGCCCTGCATGGCGACCGTGCACGCGAACTCGGCGGCCGACGCTCTCGGGAAGCTGTCGATGCTGCCGCTGCTGGCGGGCCGGAACATCGATCGGGGGTTCATCGCGCCGGCGATCGCCCAGAGCGTCGATCTCGTGGTCCACTGCGAGCGACTGCCCGACGGCGGGCGCCGGATCGCCGAGATCGTCGAGCCGACGGGACGCGTCGGCGACGAGGGGATCGACGTCCAGCCGGTCTGGCGGCCGTCCGACGCCGGGGCGTCCGCCTCTCCGTGGAGCGAGGCGGTCGGATGACGATCCTGCTCGGCCTCGCGCTCGCCGCTGGCCTCCTCCTCGTGCTCTCCCCGTGGCTGTGGCCCGCAGGCGACCGCGTCGCCCCGCCGCCGCGCCCGGGCGCGGCGTCGCGGCTGCTCGAATCCGCCGGCCTCTCGCACGTGGCACCGCGCGTGCTCGTGCTCGGGTGCGCCGCGGCGGGAATCGTGTCGGGCGCGGTCGCCTGGCTGATCGCCGCGATCCCCGTGCTCGCCGCGATCGCGCTCGTCGCCGGGGCGCTGACGCCGATCGCGTGGCTGCGGGGGCGCCGCGCCGCGCTGATCCGGGCGCGCCGTGGACTGTGGCCCGACGTGTGCGACCTGCTCATCGCTTCGGTGCGCGCCGGGATGGCGCTGCCCGACGCGGTGGCGACCCTCGCGGAGTCCGCGCCCCCGGCGCTGCGCCCCGCCTTCCGTCGCTTCGCGAGCGACATGGCGGCGTCCGGCCACTTCGAATCCAGCATCGACAGGGTCAAGTCGACGCTCGCCGACCCGCTCGCCGACCGGATCGTCGAGACCCTGCGGATGTCGCGCCAGGTGGGCGGCACGGAGCTGGTGCCGGTGCTGCGCGCGCTCGCCGGATCGGTGCGCGCCGATGCGGCGCTGCGCGGGGAGGTCGAGTCGCGCCAGTCGTGGACGCGCGGCGCCGCCGTCCTCGGCGTGGTCGCGCCCTGGGTGATCCTCGGGCTCCTGGCGCTGCGCCCCGAGGGGGCCGAGGCGTACTCGAGCCCGACCGGGGTCGTCGTGATCGTCGTCGGCGCGGTCGTGTCGGTCGTCGCGTACCGCCTGATGCTGCGCGTCGGGCGGCTGCCGGAGCCGCGGAGGTGGTTCGCGTGAGCGCGTGGAGCGACGCGGCGTTCGCGGTCCTCCTCGGCGGGGCGCTGGGAGCGGGTCTCTGGACGATGCTGGCGCTCCTGCCGCGCTGGGGTGCGGTCGCCCTCGAGCGGCGCATCGCCCCGTACATCCGCGACGTCACCGACCCCGACGGGACGACCGTGCTGAGCGCGGGGCCCGTCGACCCCGGGTCGGCCCTCACGGGCGCGCTCCGTGAGCTCGGGCGGGGACTGCAGGAGCGGGCGGCGTCGCTGCTGGGTGCGGCCGAGACGATCTCCCGTCGGCTCGAGGGCGCGGGGATCGCGCCCGACGTCGCGGCCTACCGCGGCCGGCAGCTCGGCTGGGCACTGGTGGGTGGGGCGGCCGGGGGAGCGGTCGTCGTCTCCCTCGCGGTGGCGGGGCGATTCGCCGGGCCGACGGTGCTGCTGCCGGTGCTCGGGGCGGCCGCGGGCGCCCTCGGGTGCGACGCGGCGCTCACGATGCGCGCGAAGGCGCGGTCGGCGCGGATCGCCGAGGAGCTCCCGACGGTGCTCGACTTCCTGGCGCTGTGTCTCGCAGCCGGCGAGGGGATCCTCGACAGCATCCGGCGGGTCGCTGACGTCGGCAACGGCGAGCTGGCGGTCGAGCTGCGCCGGGTCGTCGTCGACACGGGGACGGGCGCGCCGCTGGCGACCGCGCTGAACGATCTCGCGCGCCGCGTCGAGGTGCCGGCGCTCGGGCGCGCCGTCGACCATCTCGTGGCGGCGATCGAGCGGGGAGCGCCGCTCGCGCAGGCGCTCCAGGACCAGGCATCGGACGCCCGCGAGGAGGCCAAGCGCGGGCTCATCGAACAGGCGGGCAGGCGCGAGATCGGCATGCTCGTCGTCCTCGTGTTCGCGATCCTCCCTCTCAGCGTCGTCTTCGCGATCCTTCCGGGGATCACGATGCTGCGGGTGGGGATGTGACGGACGCGCGAGGCGGAGCACGAGCAACACAGGAGAGGAACACGATGATCGACAGGCAGGACGACGAGGGGACCGAGGCGGGGCTCCTCCGCGACGAGACGGGCGACGTGCCGGGATGGGTGCTCGTCACCCTCATGACGGCGGGGCTGGTGGTGGCGATCTGGGCCCTCGCGGGGCCCGCGCTGTCGTCGCTGTTCGAACAGGCGATCGCGCGCGTCTCCGGGCTGTGACGGCGAACGCGCGGCTGGGTGATCGTCCCCGCATCGCCGCGGACGAGAGCGGGTCGGCGGCGGTCGAGTTCGTCCTCGTCGGCGTGCTCCTCACCGCGCTCACCCTCGCGGTGCTCCAGCTGGGGTTCGCGATCTACGTGCGCAACGTCGTGCACGACGCCGCCGTCGAGGGCGCGTATCACGCGGCGCTCGCCGACACGGACCCGTCCGACGGCGCGGCGAGGGCCGCGGAGATCATCTCGCGGGCGGTCGGCGACGCGTACGACCACGAGGTCCGTGCGGGGACCGGCACGGTCGCCGGCATCGACTCCGCCCTCGTCACGGTCACGGCCACCCTGCCGCTGGCCGGCCTCCTCGGCGCCCCGCGAGGTCTGGAGGTGAGCGCGCATGCGCCGCTCGAATCGCTGGAATGACGGGGCGGCGCGCGCCGCGGGCCGAGCGCGGCGCCTGGGGGCTGACGAGTCGGGGGCGGCCGCGCTGGAGTTCATCGCCGTCGGCGTGCTCATGCTCGTCCCCCTGACGTACCTCGTGATCGTGCTGGGGGCCGTCCAGTCGCAGGCGCTGGGTGTGGAGGCCGCCGCCCGGTTCGCCGCGCGCACGGTCTCCGAGCGCGCCGGGGCGGATCCGGAGCGACAGGCGTCCGCCGCGGTCGCGACGGTCGCGGCTCAGTACGAGATCGCGCCGGAGCGCGTCGACGTCACGCTCGCGTGCACGCCGGCCGGGGCGGCCTGCCCCTCCGCGGGCGCGACGGTCACGGTCACGGTGCGCGCCGAGGTCCCGCTGCCGTTCGTGCCGCCGGTGCTCGGCCTCGACCGGGTCGCGCAGGTTCCCGTGGAGGCCGTCTCGGCGCAGAAGGTCTCGCGATACTGGGCGGGCGGATGATCCGCACGCGTCGATGCCGCACGCTCTGCGCGGTCGGGCTCCACCGCGACGAGGAGGGCAGCACCCTGCTGCTCACCCTGGCGTACGTCGTGCTCGCGCTCGCGGTGGTCCTCGTCTGCGCCAACGCGAGCTCCCTCTACCTGGCCCAGAAGCGGCTCGATGCGCTCGCCGACTCCGCCGCGCTCGCCGGCGCCGACGGGTTCCGCGTCGAGGTGATCGACGGCGAGCCGCGCGCGAGCCTCGTCGACGGGGCCGTCGAACGGCAGGCGGAGGCGATCGTCGACGCGGTCGGCGGCGGGGCCCGGCTGGAGAGCGCGTCGACGCCCGACGGCGTCTCCGCGCGCGTGATGGTCGCGGACGAGTGGCATCCGCTCCTCCTCTCCGCGTTCGTCCCCGACGGCGTCCGCCTCGAGTCGACGGCCACCAGCCGCACCGCGCTGAACTGACGAGCAGCACGGGGATCGCGCCCTGGGCCGCCGTCCGGGACTACGCTGAGTGCGGTTCCGACGACGATCCGAGGAGGCTCACCGAGATGAGCGACACCGCCAGCGGCTCCGGCCCGACCATCGAGGCCAACGGGGTCAACCCGGTCCCGGATGCGGAGCGCCGGGGGCATCCGCGAGGGCTGTTCGCCGTGTGGTTCGCCTGGAACATCTCCATCCTCGGCATCAGCTACGGCGTCTTCGTCTTCTCGCTCGGGCTGAGCGTCTGGCAGACGATCCTCGCGGGGACGATCGGGTACGCCGTCTCGTGCGCGCTGGTCGGGATCCTCGCCGTCGGCGGGCCCCGCACGGGGCTTCCCACCCTGGTCCAGACGCGGTTCGCGTTCGGCAAGCGCGGCAACATCGTGCCCGCGTTCTTCGCGTACCTGTCGAACATGGGCTGGAAGGTGACGATCATCACCCTCGCCTCGACGACCGGAGCGAACCTCTTCGCGAAGCTGTGGCCCGCCGTGTTCGCCGATGCGGACGGGACGGCGAGCACGCCGGTCGTCGTCGCCTGGTTCGTGATCGTCCTCGCCGTGACGATGACCGTGGCCGTCCTCGGGCACGAGCTGATCATGCGCGTCGAGGTCTGGATCTCCTGGATCACGGGGGTCTTCACGATCGCGTTCCTGTGCTTCGTGCTTCCCGAGGTGCACTGGGCGAACCTGGGCGACGCCCCGAGCGGATCGATCCTCACCTTCGTGGGCGGCATCATCATGGCGATGACGCTCGTCGGGATCGGGTTCCTGAACTACGGAGGGGACTTCGCGCGCTACCTCCCGCGGCGAACGCCGGCGCGCCAGGTGATCGGATGGACGACACTGGGACTCACACTCCCGATCGTCGTGCTCCTCATCGTCGGCGCGCTCCTCGCGGGAAGCGATCCTGACCTCGGCGCGGCCGCGGCGGAGGATCCGATCGGGGCACTCACCTCCCTGCTGCCGATGTGGTTCTTCGTTCCGTTCTCGATCGTGATCGTGATCTCCCTCGTCTCCGCCGCGATCACCGGGATCTACAGCTCCGGCCTGGCGCTCGTCGCCGTCGGCCTCCCGCTGAGGCGGTCCGTGACGACGGCGATCAACTCGCTGATCATCGCGGCCGGCGCGTTCTACCTGCTGTTCATCTCGACCTCGTTCCTCGCGACGTTCCAGTCGTTCCTCTCGCTCATCGCCGTGATGATGGGGACCCTCGGCGGGATCCAGCTGGTCGACTTCATCCGCCAGCGCCGCATGGGCTGGGACCCGGCGATGGCCGAGGGGCGCGGCCACGGTGGGCGCAACGGGCGCTGGACGGCCCTTGTCAGCCTCGCGGTCGGGACCATCGTGGGCCTCGGGACCGTCACGAGCGGGGATCCGAACTTCGCGAGGGTCACGGGCTTCCTCCTCACGGAGGAGGCGCGAACCGGCGTGCTCGGCGCGAGCAGCATCGGCGTCGTCATCGCGATGGCGCTCGGCGCCGGCCTGTACGCGGTCCTCACCTACGCTCTGAAGCTCGATCCGAAGCCGGACGCCTCCCTCGTCGAGACAGGAGCGCCGCGGCCGACGGGAGCGCCCCGATGACGTCCGGAGCGGCGGACGACGGCTTCCGCGACCCCGACGAGTGGCACGCCCCCGCCGCGTACTGGTTCTGGCACCGTCCCCCGAGCGACGAGGAGGTCCGCGCCCAGGTGCGGGAGCTCCATCGCGCCGGCTATCGGAGCTTCCAGGTCCAGGCCCGCCTGTCGTACCCGCTCGACGGCTTCCTCGACGAGCACTTCCTCCAGGCGCTGCGCCTCGCGGCCGACGAGGCGCAGCGCCTGGGCATGATCGTGGGGATCTACGACGACTACAACTGGCAGTCGGGGCATGCGGCGGGGCGCGCGGTCCGCGGGCACGACGAGCTGCGCGAGCGCCACCTGTTCTGGGTGCGCGTCCCGCTCCGCTCCGGCTCTGGCACGGCGGAGATCTCGGGGATCCGCTCGGCGACGGAGAACCTCGGTGCCGCGGCGATGCGCTGGCACTACGAGGGGGAGTGCCCGCAGTGGGGCGACTGGCGCGCCGAGCATCTCCTGGTGCGCTCCGACGGGGCGGTCAGGGACGCCCCGTCGTCCGCGACGATCGAACCGCGGGGCGACGGATGCGCGATCCGGGTGGCGGACGCCGGCCCGGGAGACGAGGCGCTCGCCCTCGTCTCGGCGCGCTGCATCACGTCCCGTCTCGTGAACCCCCTCGATCCGGCGGCCGTCGCCCGGTTCGTCGAGGCCGCGTACGAGCCCGTGGCGCGGGCGCTGGGGTCGCGCCTGGGTGCCGTTGTGCGCTACCTCTTCTTCGACCAGCCGCACGCCGTCTACTACGACTGGGCCGAGCGGGCGGGCGACCCGCGCAGCGCGCTGCCGTTCCACGCGTCGCTCGACGAGCGGATGCGGGAGCGGTTCGGCGATCGCCTCGCCGAGGCGTGGCTCGCGCTGATCGAGGAGACGGACGACACCGACGCGCTCCGGCTGCGCGCCCAGGCCTGGGAGACGTTCGCCGCGCACGCGCAGGAGACCTTCCTCGGCCCCGTCTCGGCCTGGACCAGGGAGCATGGTCTGCTCCAGAGCGGTCACGAGGTGCTCGGCCACGTGGGCTCCTGGGAGCCGGGCGCCGCGTTCGGGAACTGGGACCTGCGCGCGAACTTCGGACTCGACCACTTCGGCGTCGATCGTCACCGCGACCTCACGGCCGCCGACGCGCAGGACGTGACAGCGCAGCTGAGCCCGCGGCTCGCCGACTCGGTCGCCCGCGCGCACGGTCGCAGCGGCGCGATCGTCGAGCAGTACTTCATGACCCCGCCGGAGGGAGGCGCCCCGTGGTCGGGGCACTGGGGCCTCTCGCTCAGCGAGCTGCGCGAGACCGCCGTCCGTCACCACTTCGCCGGGATGCGCCAGCTGCTCTTCCACGGGTTCCTCCAGACCGCCGGCGCCCCGTGGGACGACGACCCGCTCGAGAACCCCCGGTTCGACTTCCCACCGGGGATCAACCTGGAGCCGTGGTTCGCGCCCTTCCACCCGGACTTCGCGGCCGAGAGCGCGCGACTCAGCGCCTTCCTCGACGGCATCGCCGACGAGCCGGAGGCGGCGATCCTGTGGCCGCTTCGCACCTTCTGGACCCACGGGCAGACGGGGCAGCACGCGCAGCGGATGGGCGAGTGGGCGCGTGTGCTGACCGAGATCGGGGTTCCGTTCCGGATCATCGACGAGCGGCAGCTGCCGACGCTGCGCGAAGAGCTGCCGTCGGTGCGCGCCGTCATCCTCCCGTCGGTGCGCACGCTCGCGGGAGCCGGCACGGTGCGCGCGCTGCGTGAGGCCGCCGACCACGGCGTGCGGGTCGTCGTCGACGGGCCGTCCCCCGACGTCTTCGTCGAGTCACCGCGCGAGGCGCGGGAGCTGTGGGCGGAACTCGCGGTGCTGCGCGTCGACGGAGCATCGCCGTCGCGCGTGCGCGCCAGGCGGTCCGGGACGGCACGGGGGAGCTTCGCGCGGTCCGCGGCGGAGCACGGCGTGCTCGTGCGGGCCGGCGCCGCGGCGGGAGGGCGCACGCGCGTCGCGCTGTTCCATGACGGCGCCGCACCCGTCTCGCTGAGCGTCCCCGCGGGCGCCGAGCGCTGGGATCCGTCGGACGGATCGAGCGGTGCCGCGGGGATGACGACGCTCGAACCGGGGGAGATCGCGCTCATCGTGCTGACGGAGGCCCAGGTCGACGCGATGTCGATCGGCACCGTCTCGTCCAGGCCGATCGAGCTGAGGGCGCTCGCGACGGGATGGACGCTCCGCCTCGTCTCCGACGTCCACGGCGCCGCGATCGACGGGGCGGAGCACCCGATCGACGTCGCGAACGGATGGCAGGGGGAGCATCCGGACTTCTCGGGGACGGCGGAGTACCGTGCGCGCATCAGCGGCCTCCCGACGGACCGCGACCTGGTGCTGCGCATTCCCGCCGCCGCGGGCTCCCTCGGCGTCGCCGTCAACGGCGTCCCCCTGGGACGGCGCGGGTGGCGGCCGTTCCGGTTCGACATCCCACGTACGGCGATCGGGACGGGCGATGCCGACATCCGGATCACGGTGGCCGGGTCCGCGGCGAACGCGTTCTACGCGGGGACGGGGCTCCGCACGGCGCCGGAGCCCGACGGCCTCCTGGCCGTGCCCGTGATCGAGGAGCGGCGGGGCTGAGGGCTCGGCCGGCTAGGCGTCTGGCGTGTAGCGCGGCACCCAGCGCAGCATCGCGACGGCGCCCAGCAGTCCGATCGCCCCGACGACCGCCGTCGCGACGGACAGCGATGCCGCGGCGGTCAGCCCGGAGACGATGAGGGGCGTCGAGGACCCTCCGGCGTCGGTGAGCGTGCGCCACGAGCCGAGGAAGGCGGCGGGGTCCTCCGGCGGCGCGATGTCGGACCCGAGCGTGAGGAGGATCCCGCTCGAGAGGCCGTTTCCCACGCCGACGACGATCGCGAACACGCCGAACCACAGCATCGCGGCGTCGACGTCGTGCGTCAGCGAGAGACCGACGAGCGCCCCGCCCATGAGGAGCGTCGCCGGCACG
This sequence comes from Microbacterium sp., assembly GCA_052092505.1. Lineage (GTDB taxonomy): Bacteria > Actinomycetota > Actinomycetes > Actinomycetales > Microbacteriaceae > Microbacterium. Next base: position 8,554 of record JBQDDT010000070.1, read on the forward strand.
GCGGCCCACAGCCGGCCGAAGCGGTCCATGACCTGGCCGGAGACATAGAAGAGGGCGAAGTCGAGCGCGCCCGCCACCCCCACCACGAGGGCGATCGTCTGCGCGTCGAGCCCGATCGAGACGCCCCACAGGGGCAGGATCGACTGGCGTGCGGCGCGCACCGCGGCCAGCGACGCGGCGGAGAGCCCGAGCCGCGAGAGCACGTCCCTGTACCGCCACAGCGTGCGCCACACGCCAGGGCGGTCGGGCACGGGGATCGTCCCGCTGACGGGCTCTCCCGTGTCCTCGGAGTCGGCACCCGCCTCGCGCGCCGGCCGGGCGGCGAACTCGCGCTCCGGGTCGGGCCCGAAGGTCACCAGCAGGCCGACGAGCACGAGGACGGCCGAGAAGAACCACAGCGCGGCGCGCTCCGTGTGGAACACGGCGAGCAGTCCCGCCGCCATGAACGGCCCGGTGAACGCCCCGAGGCGGAAGGCGCCGCCGAGCGTGGACAGCGCCCGCGCACGGTAGCGCAGCGGCACCCGCGTGGTCATGAACGTGTGTCGGGCCAGGGCGAAGGCGGCGGCGAAGAAGCCGACGATCAGGGCGGCCAGCGCGAGCACCCAGATCGCGGGGGCGAGCGCCATCGTCAGGCACCCCGCGATCGATCCGAGCGCCGCGATGGTCATCGTGAGCCGCTCGCCGATCCGGGACACGAGCCAGCCGGCGGGGATGTTGCCGCACAGCTGGCCGACGATCACACCGGCGGGGACGAGCGCGGCGACGGCCAGGGAGGCGCCGAGATCGACCGCGATCACCGGCAGCAGGGGCAGCACCGCGCCCTGGCCGAGCGAGTAGAGCGCCGTCGGGCCGTAGATCATGGGGGCGAACCGCAGGAGCATCGAGCGCGATCCTGGCTCGGGCATCGGCGGTGAGGTCACGAGGTATCACGTTACTCGGTGCCGACGCGGCGCCGCGTCGCGCCATGGGTGGGGTCACGGCCGCTGGCGGTAGGGTGGGAAGGTCATGATTGAACTCGACCTGTCCGCCGACATCCAGGCGCTGCGCACCACGTTCGCGAACATCCAAGAGGTTGTCGACCCCGAGGCGCTGCGCGCGCAGATCGAGGAGCTCGAGCGCCAGGCGGCCGAGCCGGACCTCTGGAACGACCAGGCCAACGCCCAGAAGGTGACGAGCGCGCTCAGCCACGCGAAGGCGCAGCTCGGCAAGGTCGAGAAGGTCGAGGCGCGCATCGACGACCTCGAGGTCATGGTCGAGCTCGCCCAGGAGATGGACGACGAGGACACCGCGGACGAGGCGCGCGCCGAGCTCGCCGCGCTCGAGAAGACCGTCAGCGACCTCGAGGTGCACACGCTCCTCGACGGCGAGTTCGACGAGCGCGGCGCCGTCGTGACGATCCGCTCCGGCGCCGGGGGCGACGACGCGACGGACTTCGCGGAGATCCTCATGCGGATGTACCTGCGCTGGGCCGAGCGCCGCGGCTTCTCCGTCAAGGTCCTCGACACGTCCTACGCGGAGGGCGCCGGCATCAAGTCCGCCACGTTCGAGATCGACGCCCCCTACGTCTACGGAACCCTCTCGGTCGAGGCGGGAACGCACCGTCTCGCGCGGATCAGCCCGTTCGGCTCGGCCGACAAGCGGCAGACGTCGTTCGCCGCGGTCGAGGTGATCCCGGTCATGGAGGAGGCCCAGGAGGTCGACATCCCCGAGAACGACATCAGGGTCGACGTCTTCCGCTCCTCCGGTCCCGGCGGCCAGTCCGTGAACACGACGGACTCCGCCGTGCGCATCACGCACATCCCGACGGGCATCGTGATCTCGATGCAGAACGAGAAGTCGCAGATCCAGAACCGCGCCGCGGCGATGCGGCTCCTGCAGACCCGACTCCTCCTCCTGCAGAAGGAGGAGGAGGCCGCGAAGAAGAAGGAGCTCGCCGGCACGATCACGGCGAGCTGGGGCGACCAGATGCGCTCGTACTTCCTCTACGGCCAGCAGCTCGTGAAGGACCTGCGCACGGGCCACGAGTCCGGCAACCCGAGCAACGTCTTCGACGGCGACATCGACGGCTTCATCAACGCCGGCATCCGCTGGCGCAAGCGCTCCTCCGACGACTGACCCGTCGCCGCGCGCCCCGGCACGAGGTCGGGCGCGCGTCGCATCTCCGCCATGCGGGGGATGCCTCCAGTCGTTCGCCCTGCCACGATGGGTGGGAACCGACCAGGGGAGGACCCCGTGGCAGCATCCGCAGCCGTTCGCGGACCCGTGCGCACCGGTGAGCGCAGCATCGCGCCCGACGTCGCGCGAGGCTTCGCGCTCCTGTTCATCGCCGTCGCCAACGTGCCGTTCTACCTGTGGGGCGCGGCCGAGACCGGGTTCGCGAGTGCGCACCCGACCGACGGAACCGCCGTCGACCGGGTCGTGCAGGCCGTCACGATGGTGGCGATCGACGGGCGCACCTATCCGATGTTCGCGTTCCTGTTCGGCTACGGCATCGTGCAGATGCATCGCCGCCAGTGGGAGGCGGGGACGGATGATCGTGCCGCGCGGCGGCTCCTGCAGCTGCGGAACGTGTGGCTGCTGGTCTTCGGGTTCGTCCACGCGCTGCTGCTGTGGGCGGGCGACGTGCTCGGCGCGTACGGTCTGGCGGGGCTCGTCATGGTCTGGCTGTTCCTGCGACGGGGCGATCGCACGCTGCTCGCGTGGGCGTGGTCGCTGCTCGGGCTGCTTCTCCTGGGCGCGGCGTTCTCGATCGTCGGCGGATGGGCGTCGACGGAGTTCGGCGGCGCCGACGCGTCGATGGCCATCGCGCCCGATGTGCTCGCGGCGCAGGCCGCGCCGAACTACCTCGCGAGCATCGGGGAGCGCGTGCTGCTGTGGCTCGTGGTCACGCCGGGACAGGGACTCCTCGGGCTGGTCGTCCCCGCCATGATCCTGCTGGCCTTCTGGGCCGCGCGGCGCGGCATCCTGGAGAGTCCGCGCGAGCACGCGCGCCTGCTGCGCGTCGTCGCCGCCGTCGGCATCTCCGTGGGCTGGCTCGGCGGCGTGCCCGGCGCGCTCACGCACTTCGGCGTGATCGGCCTGGCGCCGTGGACGTTCAGCGGGCTGACCGCCGCCACGGGCGCCTTCGCCGGCCTGGGCTATGCGGCGCTGTTCGGCCTCGTCGGCGCCGCGCTCGAGCGGCGACGGGCCGCTGGGCCCGCGCCGAAGCGTCTCGGGGTGACGGGGGCGGTCGCGGCCGTCGGCCGCCGCTCGCTCAGCGGCTATCTGCTGCAGTCGGTGCTCTGCGCCCCCGTGCTCGCGGCGTGGGGTCTCGGCCTCGGGGGGACGATGGGCAGCGCCCAGGTGGCGCTGTACGCCGTGGCGGTCTGGGCGGTGTCGGTGCTGCTCGCGGCGGTCTGGGAATCGCGCGGCTGGCGCGGCCCCGCCGAGGTCCTCCTGCGACGCCTCATCTACCCCCGTCGCTCCCGCTGAACCGGCGGGAGAGGCTCCCGGCGCATGCGAGAGGGCCCGCCTCACGATGAAGCGGGCCCTCTTCGCATCGGGGCTACTTGCTCTCGCCCTCCGGCAGCTCCGGCGGTCCGTGGTGGAACTCCGGGGTGTCCGTCGGGTCGTCGCCGTACTCCGCCAGCGCGTGGTGCTGGTGCTCGGTGGCGTGCTCGAGCTCGGTCTGCGTGATCGGCGCGAGGCGGTCCTCGAAGAACCAGCGCGACAGCGATGCGCGGAACCGCTGGCTCGCGCGGATCCGGCCCTGGTCGTCGGGGCGGACCGTGAGCGGCTCGTAGTGCTCGTCGGGGATGAGCTTCCAGCGCTCGTACACGTCGACCGGCTTGTGGACCTCGCGGAACTCGCCGCCGGGCAGTCTGACGATGCGCCCGGACTCGTAGCCGTGCAGGACGATCTCGCGGTCCTTCTTCTGAAGCGCGATGCACACGCGCTTCGTGACGAGGTACACGACGATCGTGCCGAGGATGAGCGCGGCCTGGAGGCCGTGGATGACCCCCTCCATCGTGAGCTTGAAGTGCGTCGCGATGAGGTCGGACGAGGCGGCGGCCCACAGGACGGCGTAGAACCAGACGCCGGCGGCGCCGATCGCCGTGCGCGTGGGGGCGTTGCGAGGGCGCTGGGCGATGTGGTGCTCGCGCTTGTCGCCCGTGACCCAGCCCTCGATGAACGGATAGATCGCGACGAGGACGATGAACACGCCGAGCACGAGGACCGGCGCGAGCACGCCCATGGCGAGCGTGAAGTTCCCGAGCTGGATGTCCCAGTGCGGCGGCGCGAGACGGAGCGCGCCGTCGGCGAAGCCGATGTACCAGTCCGGCTGCGTTCCGGCCGAGACGGGGGAGGGGTCGTACGGCCCGTATCCCCAGATCGGGTTGATCTGCACCAGCGAGGCGATGAGCACGATCGCGCCGAAGACGAGGAAGAAGAACCCGCCCATCTTCGCCATGTACACGGGCATCATCGGGAAGCCCACGACGTTCTTGTTCGAGCGGCCGGGGCCGGCGAACTGCGTGTGCTTGTTCACGATCATCAGCAGGAGGTGGACCGCGATGAGGCCGATGAGGATCAGCGGCAGGATCAGGATGTGCAGCGAGTACAGGCGCCCCACGATCGCGTCGCCGGGGAACTCTCCGCCGAACAGCAGGAACGAGATCCACGTCCCGACGAGCGGGAACGCCTTGACCATGCCGTCGATGATGCGCAGGCCGTTGCCCGAGAGGACGTCGTCGGGGAGCGAGTACCCCGTGAACCCGAGCGCCAGCGCGAGGATGAACAGCACGAAGCCGATCACCCAGTTCAGCTCACGCGGCTTGCGGAACGCGCCGGTGAAGAACACGCGCAGCATGTGCACGCCGATGCCGGCGACGAACACGAGGGCGCCCCAGTGGTGGATCTGCCGGACGAGGAGGCCGCCGCGCAGGTCGAAGCTGATCGAGAGGGTCGACTCCATCGCGGCGGACATCTCGATGCCCCGCATCGGCTCGTACGCGCCGTGGTAGGTCGTCTCGGCCATCGAGGCCTCGAAGAAGAACGTGAGGAACGTGCCGGAGAGCAGCACGACGACGAAGGACCACAGGGCGATCTCGCCGAGCATGAACGACCAGTGGTCGGGGAAGACCTTGCGGCCGAGCGCCTTGACGAGCCCGGACATGCTGGTGCGCTCATCGAGGTAGTTCGCGACACCGCCGACGAAGCGGCCGCCCAGCGGCTTGGCCGCGGGCTCGTGCGTCTCTTCCTGAACGGTGGCGGTACTCAATGACGCTCCCAGAAGGTCGGGCCCACGGGCTCTTCGAAGTCGCTGCGCGCGACGAGGT
>JBQDDT010000071.1:0-4337 GCA_052092505.1 Microbacterium sp.
GGCAGGTAGTGGGAGCGGGAGAAGACGTTGACCGACTCGATCTGGAGCGCGCCCATCCGCTCGAGCCCCGCGTGCAGGCGCCGGATGCCCACGCGGTCGGGCCGCGTGCCGCCGAAGCCCTGCGCGGCCAGCGCGATGCGGCGGGCCTGGCGTTCGCTCAGCGTCTCGGGGATTCCTCGTGCCACACCGCCACGCTACCGACCCCCGCCGACATCCGGGCGCCGTTGTCCTGGACGACGCGACCATCACCGTGCCGGCATGCATCCGGACGTAGACTGTCGCAGATGAGCGACGAGACCCCCCGGCGCGGATTCTGGGACCTCGGTCGCGCGCGCTCGCGCACGGCAGCCACGACGGAGCGCCGCGACAGCGACGCCGTGCCGGCGGGGCTGCGGGTCGCCGCCGCGTACGCGTGGCGCCTGCTGCTCGTGGCCGCGCTGATCGCCGTCGCCGTGTGGGTCGTGATCACCTTCAAGGATCTCGTCATCCCGCTCCTCGTGGCGATCCTCCTCTCCGCGCTCGTCTGGCCCGCGTACTCGGCGCTGCGGCGCCTCCGGCTCCCGAAGATCCTCGCGATCACGGTCACCCTCGTCGGGCTCATCGCGATCGTCGGGGGCCTGCTCTGGCTCGTCATCTGGCAGATCGCCCGCGAGGCCGGCGGCGTGCGCGAGCAGGCGGCCCAGATGATCGACGACGCGCACGAGTGGCTCCTCACGACCGGGCTGGTCACCGATCGGCAGCTGGAGGAGATGTTCGCCCAGGCCGGGGACTTCATCCGCGACCAGGCCGACTTCCTGCTCAACGGCGCCCTGACGCTCGGGAGCACGCTCGGCACGGTCGGGACGGGCCTGCTCATCACGGTCTTCGTGCTCATCTGCCTGCTCGCCGACGGCGAGCCGATCTGGAAGTGGACGCTGCGGCTGTTCCCGAAGGTCTCGCGCGAGGCCGTGGACGCCGCGGCGCGGGGCGGCTGGCGCACCCTCATCAACTACGCGCGCACCCAGATCATCGTCGCGACGATCGACGCGATCGGCATCGGCCTCGGGGCGTTCTTCCTCGGCGTCCCCCTCGCGATCCCGATCGCCGTCCTCGTCTTCCTCGGCGCCTTCGTGCCGTTCGTCGGTGCGATCGTCACCGGGGCGATCGCGGTGCTGCTCGCGCTGTTCACCGGCGGGCTCTGGCTCGGCGTCGCGATGCTCGCCGTCGTCCTCCTCGTGCAGCAGGTCGAGAGCCACATCCTGCAGCCGCTGCTCATGGGCTCCGCCGTCAAGGTGCACCCGATCGCCGTCGTCCTCGTCGTCGCGGGCGGATCGATGATCGGCGGCATCGCCGGTGCCCTCTTCGCCGTCCCCGTGGCGGCGTTCATCAACGTCGCCACGGTCACCATCGCGAGCGGATCGTGGCGCACCGGGCGCACGCCGGACGGCACGATGATCTGGCAGACGGTGCCCAAGAAGCTCCTGACCGAGAAGGACCAACCAGAAGGGAAGAAGGCATGACCACGGTCGAACCCGAACAGACGGCGGCAGCGCGAATTCCCTCCCTGGCCGAGATCGAGGACGCCGCCCGCAGCCTCGCCGGCGTCATCGAGCACACGCCGACGCAGAACTCCCTCCACTTCACGGAGGTGCTCGGCGCCCCCGTCAGCCTGAAGCTCGAGAACCTGCAGCGCACCGGATCGTTCAAGGTCCGCGGCGCGACGTACCGGCTCTCGCGCCTCACGGAGGAGGAGCGCTCCCGCGGCGTGGTCGCGGCGTCCGCCGGCAACCATGCGCAGGGCGTCGCGCTCGCCGCGCAGGAGCTCGGCATCCCCGCAACGATCTACATGCCACTCGGCGTGCCTGTGCCGAAGCTGCTCGCGACCCGCGGGTACGGGGCCGAGGTCGTCCTGCAGGGCGAGACGGTGACGGAGCCGCTGCGCCTCGCGGCCGAGCACGCGGAGCGCACGGGCGCGGTCCTCATCCACCCCTTCGATCACCGCGACATCGTGGTCGGGCAGGGCACCCTCGGGCTCGAGGTCATGGACGATGTGCCTGACGTCGAGACGATCCTCGTCGGCATCGGAGGCGGCGGACTCATCGCCGGCGTCGCGGCGGCGGCGAAGGCGCGAGCCGCCGCGGAGGGGCGGAGCGTGCGGATCATCGGCGTGCAGGCGGAGAACGCCGCGGCCATGCCGCTGTCGCTGGAGGCCGGCCGTCCCGTCGAGATCACGACCAGGCCGACGATCGCCGACGGCATCCACGTCGCGCGGCCGGGCGACATCCCGTTCGATGCGATCCGCGCGCACGTGGACGAGGTCGTGACCGTCTCGGACGACGACATCGCCCGGGCGGTGCTGGCGCTCCTCGAGCGCGCCAAGGTGGTCGTCGAGCCCGCCGGCGCGGTGGGCGTCGCGGCGATCCTCGCCGGGAAGGTCCACGCGCACGGCAAGACCGTCGCCATCTGCTCCGGCGGCAACATCGATCCTCTGCTCATGCAGAGGATCGTCTCGCGCGGTCTCGCGGCCTCCGGCCGGTACATGACGGTGCGGATCCCGCTGCCGGACCGGCCGGGTCAGCTCGTCATGGTCTCGCAGGTGATCGCCGGTGCCGGCGGCAACGTCATCGAGGTCCTGCACACCCGCCACGGACAGGGCCTGCAGATCACCGACGTCAACCTGCAGGTCTCCGTCGAGCTGCGCGGCGCGGAGCACCGCGACCTCGTGCTGCAGGCGCTGCACGACGCCGGGTTCCGGCCGGAGCTGCTGCCCGACTGATCCGCCGCAGACACGAGGAGGGGCCGACCGGCGATCCGGTCGGCCCCTCGTCATGTGGCGTCGTCAGCCGTCGAAGGTCTCGACCTTGATGATCTGGACCTTGATCGACTTGCCGTTCGGCGCCTCGTAGCTGGTCTTCTCGCCCTCCTTGAGGCCGAGGATCGCGGCGCCGAGGGGGCTCTTCTCGCTGTAGACGTCGAGGTCCGTCCCTCCGGCGATTTCGCGGCTGCCGAGGAGGAAGCGCTCCTCGTCGCCGAGAACGGTCGCCCTGACGACGGATCCCGAGCGGACGGTGCCGTCGGCCTCCGGCGCCTCGCCGACGACGGCGTCCTTCAGCAGCGCCTCGAGCGTGCGGATGCGGGCCTCCTGCTTGCCCTGCTCGTCCTTCGCCGCGTGATAGCCGCCGTTCTCACGCAGGTCGCCCTCCTCGCGGGCGGCCTCGATGCGCTTGGCGATCTCCTCGCGCCCCGTGGTCGAGAGCTCCTCGAGCTCGGCGGAGAGACGATCGTAGGCGTCCTGGGTCAGGAACGTGGCTTCATCGGACACGGCATTTCCCTTCTCGCGAATACCGGATGTGAAAGACGCCCCGGCCTGTGGCCGAGGCGTCGTGATCCACCGATCCTAGTTCACCCAGCAGGAGTTCACCAAACCCGTCGTCGCCTCGGCGAGCGTCGGCACCTGCTCGGTGTGCCGCTGCGCATGATCGCCGTCCGGCGCGTACTCGAAGACCTTCCAGCCGACCGTGCCGAACTCCTCGTCCAGCGCGGACAGGATGCACACGACCGTGCGGTCGCGCGGCGCCGTGAACTGGAACGACACCTCCACGGTCGAGGAGTCCTGCACCTCGAAGCCGAGGTCGGTCGCGTCGACGGCGTCCGCCGAGCGCGAGACGACCGACCAGGACAGCCAGGCGACGATCGCGATGGCGACGACGGCGACGACCGCCCAGAGTGCGCGCACGCGGCCGCGCCGGCGCGTGCGGCCGTAGCGCTCGTCGAGCATCTGCTGGGTCGTCGTCACGGAGTTCTCTCTGCCGGTGCGGCATAGGCTGATGAGTCCAGGTTACGCCGCGCAGAGAGGCAGTTCATGCACGCATTCGCCACGGTGTCGACACCCCCGCCGACGCCGACGCCGACCATGACTGTCGACCCGGATCTCGTCACTCCCGGTCCTCCCGGGTTCATCGTGATCGTCCTGCTCGTCCTGGCGACCGCGCTGCTCGTGTTCGACATGCTCCGCCGCGTGCGTCGCTCCCGGTACCGGGAGGAGGCGAACCTCGCGCTCGACGCCGAGGAGGCCGCCGCGCGCGAGGCCGCCGCAGAGGAGGCCGACGCCACGCAGGAGACGGGCGACGACGCATCTGCGGGCGGCGCGTCCGGCTCCGACGACGACGCACCGGGTGGCGCGGACGGCGAGCCCGGCACGGCCGACGGTGCCCCGGGTGAGGGCGGCCGGCTGTAGGCGCGGCGACCGTGCGTCAGGAGGTCGGCCCGTGGAACGGCGGGTCGATCACGAGCAGGAACGCGGCGGTCCAGTGGCACAGGAAGGCCAGGACCGTGCAGACGTGGAAGATCTCGTGGAA
>JBQDDT010000071.1:4347-13863 GCA_052092505.1 Microbacterium sp.
GGTTCGGTCGCTTCATCGCGTAGATGACGGCGCCGAGCGAGTACAGCACGCCGCCGACGATGACGAGGATCATCATCGCGACGTCGGCCCTGAGCAGGTCGGGCATGTACATCACGGCCGCCCAGCCGAGGACGAGGTAGAGGGCGACGTAGAGCCAGCGCGGCGCGCCGATCCACAGCACGCGGAAGAGGATTCCGAGAAGCGCACCGGCCCAGACGATGCAGAGCAGCAGCGCGCCCTTCTCGAACGGCAGTGCGAGGACGCCGAGCGGGGTGTACGTGCCGGCGATCAGCAGGAGGATGTTCGCGTGGTCGATCCGCTTGAGGACGGCCTTCGTGCGCGGGCCCCAGTCGAAGCGGTGGTAGATCGCCGAGTTCCCGAACAGCAGGAGCGACGAGACCATGAAGACGACCGACGCCCACGTGGCGGGGGAGCCCTGGGCGAGGCAGACGAGCACGATCCCGGCGGCGAGGGCGACGGGCGTCGTCGCCGCGTGGATCCAGCCGCGCCAGGAGGGCTTCAGATCGACCACGGCGTCGGCGTCGGCGGACTCGAGCAGCGGCAGCTGGGGGACCTCGGGCGCGCGGCGTGCTCGGCTCATCCTTGAAGCCTACGCAGGATCCCATGCCCGGTCGCGTACACGGGCTCCGCACCGCCTTCCCGTTCCCCAGGAATCGCCGGTGAGGGTCGGCCCGTCCGCGTCCCTCCCGCCGGCGGACGCCCCCGCCGAGTAGCGTGGTGTTCGTGACGTTGAAACGGTCGGAGCAGGGGCGAGGGCCCCTCTATCGGCTGTACAGCGCGCGCCTGCGGCGCCAGATCGATCGCGACAACGTGCCCCACCACGTCGCGATGATCATCGACGGGAACCGCCGGTGGGCGCGCCAGCTCGGCTTCGAGACGCCGGCGCACGGTCACAGGGCGGGCGCCGCGAAGATGGAGGAGTTCCTCGAGTGGTGCGACGACATCGGGGTCGAGGTCGTCACGCTCTATCTGCTCTCCAACGACAACGTGGTCAAGCGCGATCCGGATGAGCTCGGGGACCTCATCGAGATCATCGCCGGCCTCGCCGGGCGGCTCTCGCGACGCGGCGACTGGCGCGTGCAGCAGGTCGGACGCCCCGACGCCCTGCCGGACTTCCTCCTCAGCGCGCTGCGGGACGCCGAGCGCCGCACGAGCGAGAACACGGGACTCCACGTCAACCTCGCCGTGGGGTACGGCGGACGCTACGAGATCGTCGACGCCGTCCGGCAGATCATCCAGCACCACGACGAGGACGGCGGCAGCCTCGAGGAGCTCGCCGCGAGCCTCACGCCCGAGGTGATCGGCGAGCACCTGTACACGCGCGGACAGCCCGATCCGGATCTCGTCATCCGCACGAGCGGGGAGCAGCGGCTGAGCGACTTCCTCATCTGGCAGAGCGCGCACAGCGAGTTCTACTTCGTGGAGGCGCTCGGGCCCGATCTGCGCGCGATCGACTTCCTCCGCGCGATCCGCGACTACACGACCAGAGAGCGCCGGTTCGGCAAGTAGGCCGGCCGCGGGCGTCGTGCCGTCACGCAGCGTTCACGAAGCCGTCATGCGACACGCCAGCGCGGCGTGCCGGGCGTTCCGCGCCCGCGGCGTAGCTTCACTCGTATCGGGTAAGGCACCCGATCGAGTCGACCTCAGGGCAGCGGCTCGCGAACCCACGGTCGACTCGACGTAGCCGGGCAGGTTCCCGGGGCGGGAGTGGGTTGTGACCACCTTGAACACTCAGCAGTCCTCACGAACGCGCAGTCCGCAGTCGAGCGCCGAGGACGCCGATCAGCAGCTGCGCACGTACGTGCTCGACACCTCGGTCCTCCTGAGCGATCCGCGCGCGCTGTTCCGGTTCGCGGAGCACTCCCTCGTGATCCCCGTGGTCGTCATCGGGGAGCTCGAGAGCAAGCGTCACGATCCCGAGCTGGGCTACTTCGCGCGCCAGGCCCTGCGCCACCTCGATGACCTCCGCGTCGAGCACGGCCGGCTCGACTTCCCCGTCTCGGTGGGGGAGGGCACCCTGCGCGTCGAGCTCAACAACGTCGACCAGACGGTGCTGCCGCGCGGGATCCGCCTCGCCGACAACGACAGCCGCATCCTCGCCGTCGCCAGCAACCTGCAGCAGGACGGCCAGGAGGTCACGGTCGTCTCCAAGGACCTCCCGATGCGGGTCAAGGCCGCATCGATCGGTCTGCAGGCGGAGGAGTATCTCGCCGAGCAGGCGGTCGACTCCGGCTGGACCGGGGTCGCCTCGCTCGCGCTCTCGGGCGACGAGATGGCCGACCTGTACGACTCCGAGGTCGGGGTGCACGAGGACGTCGCGGGGATCCCCGTGAACACGGGTCTCGTGATCCAGTCCGAGCGCGGATCCGCCCTCGGCCGGGTGACGGGTGACGGGGCGTTCCGCCTCGTCCGAGGCGACGGCGACGTGTTCGGGCTGCACGGCCGCTCCGCCGAGCAGCGGATCGCGATCGATCTGCTGCAGGACCCGGACGTGGGGATCGTCTCGCTCGGCGGGCGAGCCGGAACGGGCAAGTCGGCCCTGGCCCTGTGCGCGGGACTCGAGCAGGTGCTCGAGCGCCAGCAGCAGAAGCGCATCATCGTCTTCCGCCCGCTCTTCGCGGTCGGCGGGCAGGATCTCGGATACCTCCCCGGCGATCAGAGCGAGAAGATGAACCCGTGGGGGCAGGCGGTCTACGACACGCTCGGATCGGTCGTCTCCGACAACGTGATCGACGAGGTGATGGCCCGCGGCCTCATCGAGGTTCTCCCGCTCACGCACATCCGCGGGCGCTCGCTCCACGACGCGTTCGTGATCGTCGACGAGGCGCAGTCCCTCGAGCGCAACGTGCTCCTCACGGTGCTCAGCCGGATCGGGCAGAACTCCAAGGTGGTCCTGACCCACGACGTCCAGCAGCGCGACAATCTCCGTGTGGGCCGTCACGACGGGATCGCGAGCGTGATCGAGACCCTGAAGGGCCAGGGCCTGTTCGCGCACGTGACGCTCACGCGGTCCGAGCGCTCCGCGATCGCCGCCCTCGTCACCGACCTGCTGGAGACCGGCGAGCTCGCCTGACGCCCCGCTCGGACGAGGACGACCGCCCCGGAAGAGTGCGATCCCTCGGGATCTGTACTCGACCGGGGCGGTCGTCCTCGTCTGGGTGCGGGCGGATCAGCCAGGGTGGGTCATCGAGAGCAGGTCGAGCTTCTCGTCCAGCTGCTCCTCGCTGATCTCTCCCCGCTCGACGTAGCCGAGGTCGACCACCGCCTCGCGGACCGTGATGCCCTTCGCCACGGCGTGCTTGGCGATCTTCGCGGCGGCCTCGTAGCCGATGATGCCGTTCAGCGGCGTCACGGTCGACGGGCTCATGCCGGCCAGCGCCGTGACGCGCTCGATGTTCGCCTGCAGTCCGTCGACCGTCTTGTCGGCGAGCGTGCGCGACGCGTTCGCGAGGAGGCGGATCGACTCCAGCAGCGCGGTGCCCATGACGGGGATCGCCACGTTCAGCTCGAACGCACCGGAGGCGCCGGCCCAGGCGACGGTCGCGTCGTTGCCGATGACCCGCGCGGCGACCATGAGCGTGGCCTCCGGGATGACGGGGTTCACCTTGCCCGGCATGATCGACGAGCCCGGCTGCAGGTCGGGCAGATGCAGCTCGCCGAGACCCGTGTTGGGGCCGGAGCCCATCCAGCGCAGATCGTTGTTGATCTTGGTGAGCGAGACGGCGATCGTGCGCAGCGCTCCCGACGCCTCGACGAGGCCGTCGCGGTTGGCCTGCGCCTCGAAGTGGTCGACGGCCTCGGTCAGCGGCAGTCCCGTCTCGGAGACGAGGTTCGCGATGACCTTCTGCGGGAACCCCTTCGGCGTGTTGATCCCGGTCCCGGTGGCGGTGCCGCCCTGGGGGACCTCGGCGACCCGGGGGATGGCCGCCTCGACGCGCTCGATGCCGAGACGCATCTGACGGGCGTATCCGCCGAACTCCTGGCCGAGCGTGACGGGCGTGGCGTCCATCAGGTGCGTTCGGCCCGACTTCACGACCGTCTTCCACTCCTCGGCCTTCGCCTCGAACGCCTTCGCGAGGTGGTCGAGCGCGGGGACCAGATCCTGCAGCAGCGCCTCGGTGACGGCGACGTGCACCGACGTCGGGAACACGTCGTTGGACGACTGCGAGGCGTTCACGTGATCGTTCGGGTGCACGTCGCTCCCGAGTCGGCGCGTCGCCAGGGTCGACAGGACCTCGTTCATGTTCATGTTCGAGGAGGTGCCGGACCCCGTCTGGTAGGTGTCGACGGGGAACTCCGCGTCGTGCCCTCCGGCGACGACCTGGTCGGCGGCCCAGGCGATCGCGTCGGCGATGCCGCCGTCGAGCGTGCCGAGCTCCTTGTTCGCGAGCGCCGCCGCCTTCTTGATCCGGGCGAGTGCGGCGATGTGGCGCGACTCGAGCCCTGAGCCCGAGATGGGGAAGTTCTCCACGGCGCGCTGGGTCTGGGCGCGGTAGAGGGCGTCCTTCGGGACGCGGACCTCGCCCATCGTGTCGTGTTCGATCCGGTACTCGGTGTCGGACATCTCTCTCCTCACTTCAGGCCGCGTCGGTCGCGGCGCCCAGGACGACGTCGGGCACGACCTTGCCCTCCGAAAGACGGTAGTTCGCTCCGACGATCCCGAGCCGGCCATCGGCGACGGCATCGCTGATCAGCTCGGAGTAGCGCAGGATCGAGGTCACCGTCTGCGCGAGATGGCGGCGGCCGACGTTCTCCGCGCTCACCGTCTCGAATGTGATCCCCTCGTCGGCCCCCTCCCGCAGCTCGTGCTGCACGGCGGGCACGATCGGGGCGATCAGGCGCCAGATGTACGGGGGAAGCGGGTCCTTCTCGACGTCGAAGCTGTCGATCGCGGCGCGCACGGCACCGCACTCGTCATGGCTGAGCACGACGATGAGCGGCACCTTGAGGACCTCCACCGCGTACTCGAGCGAGCCCATGATGGACTCGCCCGTGACCTGGCCGGCGTTGCGCACGACGAAGAGGTCGCCGAGGCCCATGTCGAAGATGATCTCGGCGGCGAGGCGGGAGTCCGAGCATCCGAACAGGGCGGCGCGGGGGGTCTGCGCGACCGCGACCGCGTCTCGCCGGTCCGAGTCCTGATGCGGGTGGAGCGGATCGCCTTCGACGAACCTCCGGTTCCCCTCGAGCATCTGCTCCCACGCCTGAGCCGGTGTCACCGTCTCCGTCATGTCGCGCCTTCTTCCTCTGTGTCGGCCGCGGCGCCGTCGGCGCGGATCTGGTCGGTCAGCATGCTGGCGAGCTCCGCCGTCTTCTCGACGGACGCGGACCCGTACAGGATCACGTAGCCGTCGGCGAGCGAGGTCCCGATCGCGGAGGAGACCCCGGCGTCCTGCTGGGCGGATCCGATGTCGTAGACGTCCCATGTCAGGCCGTCGACCCGCATGGTCTCGGAGGAGACGGCACCGGAGAGCTGCTGGGTCGCCCACGTCTCGTCGGCGTCGAAGCCCTGCAGGAGGGTGATGTAGTTCCTGTCGTCCGGCGGCGTGTACACGACGTCCCACGCGACGATCGCGGCCGGCTCGGCCTCGGCGCGGTTGACGCCCCAGTCGTCCGGGACGTCGGGGACGAGGGGCGTGTGACCGTACGAGTCCGCGACCGTCTGCGCGATCGCCTCGACGTCGATCTCCTGGCGTTCGGGAGCCTCGCCCCGGGGGACGCCGAACACGATGACGACCACGATGGCGAGGGTGACGCCGAGCGCGATCAGCAGGTTCCGCAGCGTCTGGCTGTTGCGGTAGGCCGCGGAGCGTGCGGCCTTCTGCGCGGCGATCTCCTCGGCCGACTGCCTCTCGTGGGTGACGCGCGCCATCACTCGGCCTCGTCGGCGGCGGGACGCGCCTCCTCGAGGCGCGTCTTCGCGCCCCTGAGCCACTCCTCGCAGCGGGCCGCGAGGGCCTCGCCGCGCTCCCACAGTCGGAGCGAGTCCTCGAGCGTGGGAGCGCCCTGCTCGAGCTCGGCGACCACGCGCATGAGCTCGTCGCGAGCCTGCTCGAACGAGAGGGAGGCGACGTCGACCGGGGCAGGCTGATCCGTCATCTGGTCCATCCTATTCCTCCTCCCTGGCGGTGCCTGGGGCCGGTGCGGAGCCCTCGGGCGGCGCAGGGGTCGGGATGCCCTGGTCGACGGTGCCGTGCGAGACCGCGGCGATGGAGCCGCGCTCGACGGTGACCACGACGCGGGCGCCGGCCGGCGCGTCGGCGGCCTCGCGGAGGACCCGGCCGTCTTCCGCCTGCGCGATCGCGTATCCGCGTGAGAGCGTCGCGGCGGGGGAGAGGGCGCGCAGGGAGGCCCGCAGCTCGGCGGTGCGCGACTCGGCGACGCGCACGGCGCGATCGAGGACGTCCCTGCCGCGCGCGACCTGCAGGAACACCTCCTGCGCCCGATCGCGGATGATGCGCTCGGGCTCGCGCAGTGCGGGTCGCGAGCGGATCTGCTCGAGCTGGGCGAGGTCGTTCGCCACGCGCTGCGTCACGCGCAGGCGCGCCCGTGCGCGCAGATCGGCGACGAGCGCGCGCTGCTCGCCGACGTCGGGCACGACGCGCTTGGCCGCGTCGGTCGGGGTCGAGGCGCGCAGGTCGGCGACGTCGTCGAGGAGGGGACGGTCGTTCTCGTGGCCGATGGCGCTCACGACGGGGGTGCGCGCCGCCGCGACCGCGCGGACGAGGCGCTCGTCGCTGAACCCCAGCAGGGTCTGCGGGTCGCCGCCGCCCCGCGCGATGACGATGACGTCGACCTCGGGATCGGCATCGAGCCGCTCGAGCGCCGCGAGCACCTCCGACACGCTGCGCTCGCCCTGCACCGCCGCATAGGCCGTGCGGAAGAGCACCTCCGGCCAGCGCAGCTCGGCGTTGCGATGGACGTCGCGCTCGGCGTCGCTGCGCTCGCCGGTGATGAGGCCGATCAGGTGGGGCAGGAACGGCAGCGGCTTCTTGCGCGCGTCGTCGAACAGGCCCTCCGAGCGCAGCTGCGTGCGCAGGCGCTCCAGGCGCTCGAGCTGGTCGCCGAGGCCCACGTGGCGCATCATCGCGACCTGGAACGAGAAGTCGCCGCCCTTGACGTAGTAGTCGGCCTTCACCTGGGCGACGACGTGATCGCCCACCTTGAGATCCTGCGGGAGCCGGGAACGCACGCTCGACCAGATGCGGATCGAGATCTGCGCCTCGGTCTGGAGGTCCTTCATCCGCCCGAACGTGGCTCCGGCGCGCACGTTCCACGACGTGATCTCGCCCTCGACCCAGATCGATCCCCAGCGCTCGATGAAGCCGCGGATCGTGCGATTGAGTCGCTCGACGGACGTGGGGGCCTCGGAGGACGACTCCCGCGGAGCGACCGCGTCGGGCGGGGGAGCCTGGCCGGACGCATCGTCGGCGCGGAACGTCGTCATGGTCTCCCTCTGGTGCGGATCGCTCGGCGGATACTCAAGCGCCGGTCGTAGACTGATGACGTGAGCTCCACCGCCATCTCGTTGCCCGTTCCGCGGGTTCCGGCGCGGCGCGAGCGCCTCCAGGATAACGAGGTGCTCGGACATCGACGCGTCCTCCTGGCCGCGCCGCGCGGATACTGCGCCGGCGTCGATCGCGCGGTCATCACGGTCGAGAAGGCGCTCGATCGCTACGGGGCGCCCGTGTACGTGCGCAAGCAGATCGTGCACAACATCCACGTCGTCCGCGAGCTCGAGTCACGCGGCGCGATCTTCGTCGAGGAGGTCGACGAGGTGCCGGAGGGCGCCCACGTCGTCTTCAGCGCCCACGGCGTCTCGCCGGCGGTCGTCTCATCGGCTGAGGACCGCGGGCTCCAGGCCATCGACGCCTCCTGCCCGCTCGTGACGAAGGTCCACCGCGAGGCGAAGCGCTTCGCGCGCGACGACTTCCAGATCCTCCTCGTCGGGCATGAGGGCCACGAGGAGGTCGAGGGGACGGCGGGCGAGGCCCCCGACCACGTGACGATCGTGAACAATCCGGACGAGGCGGACTCCGTCGAGGTCGACGACCCGTCGAAGCTCGTCTGGCTCTCGCAGACCACCCTGTCGGTCGACGAGACGATGGAGACGGTGAGGCGGCTGCGGGCGCGGTTCCCGCACCTGCAGGATCCTCCGTCCGACGACATCTGCTATGCGACCCAGAACCGCCAGGTCGCCATCAAGAAGATCGCGGGGGAGTCCGATCTCGTGATCGTCGTCGGCTCGGCGAACTCCTCCAACAGCGTGCGCCTCGTCGAGGTCGCGCTCGAGTACGGGGCCAAGGCCGCCTACCGCGTGGACTACGCCGACGAGGTGCGTCAGGAGTGGCTCGAGGGCGTCGAGACGGTCGGCATCACGAGCGGTGCGTCCGTGCCCGACGTGCTCGTGCAGCAGCTGCTCGGCGAGCTCGGCGACGCGGGGTTCACCGACGTCGAGGAGATCCGCACCGCTGAGGAGGACCTCGTCTTCTCTCTGCCGAAGGAGCTCCGCGGCGAGGGGCGGCCGCGCGGCGGGCGGGCCCGCGCGTGAGCGGGGATCGACCCGCATACGGGGAGTACGCCACGCCGGAGGAGCAGCGTCGCCGGATGGAGGTGAACGCCCGCCCGGCTCCCGAGACCGTTCCGGAGCCCGTCGCCCCGGCGGCCGGCCCGGCGGACGACGCGCCGCGCACGATCCTGCCGCGCGTGAGCGGCGCGCGCCGGGCGGATCGGCTGGTCGGCCTGCTGCTCATCGTCTGGGGCCTGCTCAGCGTGATCCGGACCGTCCCGCAGCTGACGAACCTCGCCTCGTACCTCCACGACTCGTTCGAGCTCCTCGGCGTCGACGCGACGCTGAGCGACCCGTCCTCTGCGCGGGGGTGGGGCATCGCCGCCGCGCTCGTCTACGGCGGCGGCTGGCTGCTGACCGCGGTGCTGACGTGGCTGCGCGCGAAGCAGGGCCGGATCCTCTTCTGGATCCCTCTCGTGGGTGCCGTCGTGTTCACGATCGTCGTCGGCGTCCTCGTGAGCATTCCGCTCATGAACGACCCCGCCCTGATGGACGCCCTGTCGGATCAGCTCCTCTCGGTGCCGTAGGCCACGAAGAGGCGGGCACCTCGGTCGCGCACCCGCGGCCGATCGGCTGAACTGCGGACGGATCGGGCGAGTCCATCCGCAGCTGTGCGGATCTCCGCAGTCGTGCGCCGGACGCGACGATGCCCCGACGCCGAAGCGCCGGGGCATCGGGTCGGATCGCGCTCAGCCCTTGCTCTGGCCGTGCGATCCGAGCTGCTTGGTCGCCTCGACGACGCGGGCGGCCATGGCCGTCTCCGCGACCTTGCCCCAGGCGCGCGGGTCGTACTTCTTCTTGTTTCCGACCTCGCCGTCGACCTTGAGCACCTCGCCGTAGTTCTCGAACATGTATCCGGCGATCGCGCGCGTGTAGGCGTACTGCGTGTCGGTGTCGATGTTCATCTTGATGACGCCGTTGCGCAC